>NZ_JAWOQN010000001.1:227283-446430 GCF_033337395.1 Vibrio sp. YT-19(2023)
CTCTGGCTCTGGCTCTGGCTCTGGCTCTGGCTCTGGCTCTGGCTCTGGCTCTGGCTCTGGCTCTGGCTCTGGCTCTGGCTCTGCAGATGATACCTCTTGAGCCAATAGGTCAAGGTCTTCCTCAAGAGTCGTTATTTCGGTTTCATCATCCAGTAATGCATTAAAGTAGTCATCAAGTGCTTGTTCACTGGACAGCACATCATTACTGCTCATCGAACGCCAACCTCTCCAGATAAATCAGTAGCTGTTTATAGGCAAACACACCACGACTACCAGAAGCAAAATGCGACGCTGGCAAGTGCTTTAAACTGGCATCGCGGAACTTGGTATCAATAGGCACCGCTGAGGTCCACACTTGATTTGGGTAATCTTTTTTCAGTTGCATCAATGTCTGCAATGACGCTTTCGTGCGCTTATCGTACATGGTTGGGACGATAGTCACTTTGAAACCGCCCGGGCGAGATTTTTGCATAATGGTTAGCGTACGCATCATGCGCTCTAGACCTTTCATCGCCAAAAACTCTGTTTGAACAGGAATCAAAATTCGGTCACTGGCTGCCAACGCGTTCACCATCATCACGCCAAGGATTGGCGGACAGTCAATCAACACATAGTCATAGTCTTGTGAGACAGTTTGCAGCGCCCGTTTTAAGATTAATCCCATACCACTGCGATTACCCATTACGCGATCAAGCGTGGCAAGGGACATATGCGCGGGAATGATATCCATTCCTTCCAGCTCTGTTTCTAAAATCAACGGCTTAACCGTCTCACGAGAAAACGTCTTCAACTGGAATAAATCAAATAGGCTCGAAGTTACTGCATCAGGATCATAACCGAGATAAGTGGTCAGTGAGGCGTGAGGATCAGTATCAACCATCAATACTCGATGGCCTTTCTGGCTCAATAAGCCCGCCAATGTCACTGTCGAGGTGGTTTTACCCACGCCTCCTTTCTGGTTTGCTACACTCCAAACAATCATGATGAATCCTAAGCTAGGCCAACTTCCACCAACATGCGTTCAGCAATGCGGTCAAGCGGTAAATCTTCTGAAGAGATGCCTGCTTTAGCAACCGCTTGGGGCATGCCATAAACAACACAACTTTCTTCATCTTGTGCCCAAATAGTTGAGCCTGCAGACTTCAACATGCGAGCGCCCTCACGACCGTCTGCACCCATGCCTGTCAACACTAAAGAGAGCACTTTGTCGCCATATACTTTTGCGGCAGAACCAAAAGTCACATCCACACATGGTTTGTAGTTCATGCGGTCGCCGCCATCAATAATGCGAAGACGAGCAGCGCCCGCTCGTCCATCCACCATCATTTGTTTCCCACCTGGTGCAAGGTATGCGACACCGGGCTGTAACACATCGCCATCTTGTGCTTCTTTCACTTGAATCTTGCACAAGGTGTTCAAACGACTGGCAAACGCAGCAGTAAACGTTGCTGGCATGTGTTGAATCAATACAATCGGATGCGGATAGTTCATCGGCAAACGCGTCAGAATTTTTTGTAGAGCAACGGGGCCACCTGTTGATGTGCCAATTGCCGTCAGTTGATACTTCTTACCAGAAGCACGGTACTTTGTCGCAGCAGGTCGAGTTGGTGTTGGAGTCACAGGTGAAGCCGTTCTTGAACCTAATGATCGAGTAGTCGTGCTGGTACTCGCTGTTGGGCGAGCGATAGGTCGACGCATGAAAGCGCGCTTCGAGGCAATCTGAATCACACGCTGTTGAAGTAATGACACCGCTTCTTCACGGTTACGCGCAATGTCCTCAAACTTTTTCGGTAAGAAGTCCAATGCGCCGGCATCTAGCGCATCAAGCGTAGCTTTCGCCCCGTCGTGGGTCAGGGACGAAAACATTAGAATTGGCGTTGGAGCAGCGGCCATTATTTCACGTACAGCTGTAATGCCATCCATCACTGGCATTTCAATATCCATCGTGATGACGTCAGGTTTGAGAGATTTGGCTTTCTCAACCGCCTCTCTACCATTTACCGCAACGTCAATCACTTCTAGGCGCGATTCTGAGTTGATGATTTCGCTCACGCGACGTCGGAAAAAACTCGAATCATCAACGACTAGTACTTTAATCGCCATCTTATTCCTTTTAATAACGTCAGCTTTGCTTAAAGGCGTGAAGCCGCAGCGTATCGCTTAAGTAAATCAGGCACATCTAGAATTAATGCAATGTGGCCATCGCTAGTAATTGTCGCACCAGCCATACCTGGAGTGCCCTGTAATAGATTATCGAGTGGCTTAATAACCACTTCTTCTTGACCAATAAGCGTATCCACAACAAAACCAACGCGTTGATTACCAATCTGTACAATCACCACGTGACCGTGACCAGTACGCTCTTGGACGTTTTGCGATTTGGATGCTAACCAGTTTTGTAAGTAAAATAGCGGGATAGATTTCTCACGTACAATGATCGTCAGCTGACCATCTACCACGTTTGTACGGCTAAGATCTAAGTGGAAAATTTCACTCACCGAAGCCAGTGGTAGAGCAAACGGATGACCGCCAACACCAACCATCAGAGTCGGTAAAATCGCTAACGTTAGTGGTACTTTGATCGTAATCTTAGTGCCCTTGCCTAGCTCAGAATCGATATCGATTGAACCGTTTAAGGTATTGATCGCCGTCTTAACCACGTCCATACCCACACCACGCCCAGAGATGTCAGAAATTTTATCTTTACTTGAGAAACCAGGTGCGAAGATAAGGTTGAAGCACTCTTTATCTGTTAAACGTGCCGCCGCATCTTCATCCATCATGCCACGCTTCACAGCGATGCCACGCAGTTTGTTCGGGTCCATACCGCCACCATCATCTACGATGGATAGTTCAATATGGTCCCCTTCTTGCGATGCTGACAAAATCACTTTACCTGTGCGTGATTTGCCTGCCTTCGCGCGTGCGTCTGGCATTTCAATACCGTGATCAACCGAGTTACGCACCAAGTGAATCAACGGATCGGCCAATGCTTCTACAAGGTTTTTATCGAGATCGGTTTCTTCACCGCGCATTTCTAGCACGATGTCTTTATTTAGGTTACGAGCCAAGTCACGGACAACGCGCGGGAAACGGCCAAACACTTTCTTAATTGGCTGCATACGCGTTTTCATTACCGCGCCTTGTAGATCCGCAGTTACCACATCAAGGTTAGCGACCGCTTTGGACATCTCTTCGTTGTCGCTATTCAAGCCAAGACTTAGTAGACGGTTACGCACCAATACAAGCTCACCCACCATGTTCATGATGGTATCAAGCGTCGAGGTATCAACACGAACGGTTGCTTCAGCCTGAGGTTTTTTAACCGCTGGTGCTTTGGCTTCTTCTTTTACCGCGACTGGTTTAGATTCTGGCTTTGGTGCTGGCGCTGCTTGAACAGGTGCTGGCTTAGCAACAGGCTCAGGTTTCGCAGGGCTTTGCTCTACGTTTGCTGAAGCAGGCTTCGTTGCCATGTCCAATTCTTCTAGCGTTGGGCCTTTACCTGAACCATGTAGCTCATCGAGTAACTTTTCGAACTCTTCGTCCGTCATTAAGTCACTGTCTTGATTTGATGAAGATGCCACTGGAGCGGAAGGCTCTGCCGCTTTAGGTGGCTCTACTGGTACGGATGCAGATGCAGCAGCCTCTGCCGTAGAAGGGCTTTTTCCTACACCGTGCAGTTCATCGAGTAAGCGTTCAAACTCATCATCAGTGATATCACCACTTTCAACTGATGGTGCACTCGATTGAGGCGGTTCAGATGGCGTCGTAGGTGTCGCAGACATTGAGTTGCCTGGCGCTGAACCTTTACCATGAAGCTCATCCAATAGCTTTTCGAATTCGTCTTGGGTAATTTCATCAACAGAGCCGACACTTGATGGTGCTGACGGCGCAGCAGGTTCTTCGATGATAGGCTCGGGAATAATAGGCTCTGGAGTAGCCACTGGTTCTTCAACTACGGTTGCCGCTACTTCATCTTCTGACTCAGGTTTGCATAGACGATGAAGTTCTTCAAGAAGCTCAGGGTCCGCAGCTTCTAACGGCTCACGATCTTGAACAGCCTGGAACTGGGTATTAACCGTATCCAAGGCTTTTAGCATCGTATCCATTAAGTTTTGCGTTACCGTGCGTTGACCGTTTCGTAAAACGTCGAACACGTTCTCCGCACCATGACAAGTATCGACTAGCTCTGCCAATGAAAGGAAGCCGGCACCGCCTTTTACGGTATGAAACCCGCGGAAAATAGCATTAAGTAAGTCTTTGTCTTCTGGGTTATTTTCCAATTCAACCAACTGCTCAGAAAGCAGCTCGAGAATTTCCCCAGCCTCAATGAGAAAGTCCTGAAGAATATCTTCGTCTAAATCGTAGCTCATACGTTACCTTTAAAATCCAAGACTGGACAACAAGTCATCGACTTCGTCCTGCGATGAAACCGCATCTTCTCTCAGTTCTGGATGAAGAATCGGGCCTTCGGCTTCGCTTGTTTGTGTATTCTTTTTATCTGCCGGTTCTGACAAAACTTGAATGTGTTCTTCAAGTTTATTTCCAGAGAATACGGTTAGGATTTCCACTAAGCGGCCTTCAACTTCATTAACCAACGTAATTACGCGGCGAATGATTTGGCCAGTTAGGTCTTGGAAGTCTTGCGCCATGAGAATTTCGGTCAATTGGCCGCGCAATTCAGTGCTGTCACCTTCGACTTGCACTAATAGCCCGTCAATTCGGTGGCACAGTGCTTTAAATTCGCTTAATTCTATGCGCCCGTGCATGAGTTCATTCCATTGAGGACGAACTTTTAGAAGGCAATCATGCAGGTTATCAGCGATAGGAAGGCAGCAGTCGACCGCATCCATTGTTTTGTTGGCTGCAAGCTCTGTCTTCTCGATCACATAATTGAGACGATCCCTAGCGTTAGGGATTTCGTCTTTCGCAATTTCGGTCATGCGCTGATCGAGACTGAACTGCTTGAGTGATTCGTGAAGGTCTCGAGTTAACGCTCCAATTTCTTGCAGCATTGGGTTATCGGCACCTTCGTAGATCGAGGCAACAAGCATATTGGCTTGGTCTTGTTCCCCGTTTTCTAGCATTTGAACGAGTGACTTCGCCTGCTCTAGTGAGATCATTCTGAATAGACCCTTTTACGTTTAGTTCTTCTTATCACTTTGAAAACGCTAAACGAGTCATTTAATAGGTATTTAATAATTGGTATGAATGACTCGAATAACAAAGAGAAAGAGAGAGTTATAAACGCTCGAAAATTTTATCTAATTTTTCTTTTAATGTTGCAGCAGTAAATGGCTTAACAATGTAGCCGTTTACACCTGCTTGAGCAGCTTCAATGATCTGCTCACGCTTCGCTTCAGCCGTGATCATTAGAACTGGCAGATGCTTAAGTTCTGCATCCGCGCGGATGTGTTTAAGCAAATCGATGCCTTGCATACCTGGCATGTTCCAGTCAGTTACAACAAAATCGAAGTCACCTTTTTTCAGCATTGGTAATGCGGTTAAACCATCGTCCGCTTCTTGAGTGTTATTGAAACCCAAGTCACGAAGCAGGTTTTTAACAATACGGCGCATTGTTGAGAAATCATCAACAATAAGGATCTTCATGTTTTTATTCAAAATTGCCTCCACTGAATCGTAAAATCAGTGTTTTTAGTCATTTTGTGTCCACGCACTGAGCTTGGTACGTAAACGTTGCATCGCTTGACTCAGTATTTGACTTACGCGAGATTCGCTTACGCCTAACACATCGCCAATTTCTTTCAAATTGAGTTCTTCATCATAATAAAGCGAAAGAACCAAAGCTTCACGCTCTGGAAGCTGTTTTATTGATTCAACCAGTGCTTTTCGAAATGATTCATCAACTACCCCTTTGAATGGGTTGCTGTCATCGGTTTCATCCGCCGGTGAAATCACATCATCAGAAACGCCTAAATCTTCAATACCGACTAATTTTGAGCAGTTGATATCGGTAAGAGCACTATGATATTGATCCAGTGTCATACCGAGATGCGTGGCTACTTCAGAATCAGTAGGATCTCGATTTAATTCGCCTTCCAGCTCCGCAATCGCTTGGTTAATCTCTCGATTATTTTTATGAACAGAACGCGGTACCCAATCGCCTTTACGCATGTCATCTAACATTGCGCCACGAATACGGATACCTGCATAAGTTTCAAAGCTCGCACCTTTAGAACCATCATAATTCTGCTGAGCTTCGATAAGACCGATCATGCCGGCCTGAATTAAATCCTCTACCTGAACACTCGGCGGTAAACGGCCTAGTAGGTGGTGAGCAATGCGCTTAACCAACACTGAATAACGTTCAATGAACGCCTGCTGGCTATTAAATTTGCCATGTTGGTCATAGGTTATCGCTTTATTCACCAAAAGGGTCCTCTGCGAATTCGGTACGATTTAGCAACCTTTCCACAAAAAATTCCAAGTGTCCACTTGGTGTTTTCGGTAGTGGCCACGTCAACGCTTTGTTTGCTAGTGAGCTGATAGCTAAAGCGGCAGGCGAGCGTGGGAACGCATCAACGACAATTTTTTGTCTTTTTACAGCCTGTCGTACTTTATCATCTAATGGAATACATGCTACGAGTTCAAGGCTAACATTCAAGAATCGCTCTGTGACTAGTGTCAACTTTGCAAACAATTCTCGCCCTTCACGGTAGCTTCTGACCATATTTGCTACAACTTTAAAGCGTTGAACTTGGTGTTCTTTACTCAACAGCTTGATTAATGCATAGGCATCTGTGATTGACGTCGGTTCATCACACACAACTACAACCACATCTTGAGCTGCTCGCGAAAAACTGATTACCATGTCAGAGATACCAGCAGCGGTATCAATCAGCAGGACATCCATTTCGTCTTCAAGACTACCAAATGCTCGGATGAGTCCGGCATGCTGAGCGTGAGAAAGCTCTGTCATGCTCTGTGTGCCAGAAGTTGCAGGAATTATCTTTATACCATAAGGCCCTTCGACAATCGCATCTTTTAGCTCACATTCACCCGCTAAGACATGTCCTAGATTACGTTTTGCACGAATTCCGAGCATCACGTCCACATTGGCCAGACCTAAATCAGCGTCGAGAACCATCACCTTCTTGCCTTGGCGAGCCATACAAATCGCCAGACCCAGTGTTACGTTTGATTTCCCCACACCACCTTTGCCGCCAGTAACAGCAATCACTTTGGTCAACGATGGTTGTGTTAAGCGACGGAGGCCGCTTGCTTGATCGTGTATCATATTCTCAGTCATAGTAGTCCGCCGCCTTAGAGTCCTTCACTGTCACTGTTCCAAAAGTGAGGTTCGTTCTCTGTCGACTTCTCTAACAGTTCATTTGCTTTCGCAAGCATATATTTTGGTTGCGCTATCACAATGTCTTCTGGTACGCGCTGACCATTAGCGATGTAAGCTACTGGCATTGCGTTTTGAATCACTACACTGATGAATTCGCCTAGGCTTAATGACTCATCAAGCTTCGTCATAATACAACCCGAAAGTGGTATACGTCGGAAGTGATCCAGCGTTTCTTGTAGAACACGACGTTGTGCGGTAGCCGGCAAAACAAGGTAGCTGTGAATCACTTCCCCGCTCTCTTGCATTAGAGTGTCGAGCTGCTCGGAAAGCCTCACATCTCGTTGCCCCATCCCTGCCGTATCGACCAAAATCAGTCTTCTGTTTCTTAGCTGATATATAACATCGGCTAACTCGTTAGAATCTTTAGCAACTCTTACGGGACAACCCATAATTCTTCCGTAAATCGAGAGTTGCTCATGTGCACCTATGCGATATGTATCTGTTGTCACAAGGGCCACATTGTCGGCACCGTATTCCATGGCTGCGCGTGCTGCGAGTTTCGCTACGGTTGTTGTTTTCCCAACCCCCGTCGGACCCAACAATGCGACTACGCCACCACGTTTTAAAATGTCCTGTTTAGGAATATTGATTTGATCCGCCACCAGCGACAATAACGCTTTCCACGCTCGCGCTGGCTTTGTATCTTCCGGGATATAACAGGCCATCTGGTCTGCTAACTCCGGAGAAACGCCCATTCGCTCTAAGCGCTTAATCAGCATCGCTCTTAGCGGCTCACGGCGTTCTACTTCTTGCCACATCAGGCCAGAAACTTGGTGCTCCAACAGACGACGAATTGACGTCATCTCTTCGCGCATGCTTTCTAGCTCATCGGCCGATTCGTCACGCTCATCACTTGGGCGACGTCGGTCATAGCGCGTCGGGTCCAGCTTGGGCGTCGGACGTTCAAATCGATTGTCCTGTGCGATTAGCTTCGCCAAAGGTGAATCTGGTTGATATGGCGCTGGCTTTTCTTGGTTGTAGCCGTCGCGATGCTTATTTTGGCGTTGCAGCAAAGCAGAGAGCGAATCTTCATTTTCCGCTACGTGGTCGTCAACATCTGCTGCACCACCGCTATATTGCTTAAGCATATTAGCGAATCGCTGCGTCATTGAGCCTGTTTTTTCATTGTTACTGTTATTACTGTTCAGGCTAATTTTATCTTCATCTAAATGACGATCTTGGTAACGATCAGCAGAAGACGATGACATTTGACGATGTTCGTTATAGCGATTCGATTGAGAAGCACCGCGATTTTGCTGTGACGCTGCGCTTGCTTGAGACGGATTAGATTCACTATCTATCGCCGCAACAATCGCTACTCCACCAGCCACTTTCTTGTTTGACATGATCACCGCTTCCGCGCCTAACTCCTCTTTCACTTGGAGCAGCGCCGTTCTCATGTCTTTGGCAAAAAATCGCTTTATTTTCAAACTATGAATCCATTAATGATGCGTGAGATCAGTTACCCACGGCTTGCACAATTCTGATCTGTTTTTCATCCGGGATTTCTTGGTAAGACAGTACCCGGAGATTAGGTATTGTGTTCTTCACAAATTTCGCCAACGTCGAGCGTAATACACCAGAAGTAAGCAGAACGGCAGGTTCGCCTTTCAGTTCTTGTTCCTGTGTCGCTTGGCTTAGTGAAGACTGCAATCGCTCAGCGAGTCCCGGTTCAATCCCCGCAGATTCGCCTCCTGATGCTTGCATAGTTTGATGCAATATTTGTTCCAGTTCGGGTATCAAAGTAATCACTGGTAGCTCAGGCTCTATACCATTGATTTCTTGAACAATTAGACGTTTAAGACTAATTCGAACTGCTGCCGTCAATATGTCAGCTTCTTGACTCTTACTTGAGTACTCAGCCAAAGTTTGAACAATCGTGCGAATATCGCGGATTGGAATGGCCTCGTTTAACAAGTTTTGTAGGACTTTCACCACCACACCTAATGGTAATTGGTCAGGAACAAAGTTCTCGACTAACTTAGGCGCGCTGCGTCCCAACATTTCTAATAAATTCTCTACTTCTTCATGACCAATTAGCTGTGACGCGTTGTTGGTCAATAGCTGGCTCAGGTGCGTCGCTAATACCGTTGATGAATCAACAACCGTATAACCTAAGGCTTGCGCGTGCTCACGCTGATCTTCTCGGATCCATACGGCTTCCAGTCCAAAAGCAGGGTCAATGGTTGGCTCCCCATCAATCATGCCATACACCTGACCTGGGTTAATCGCTAGCTCTTGATCCGGACGAATCTCTGCTTCGCCCACCGCAACCCCCATCAATGTAATTCGGTAACTGTTTGGGGTCAGCTCAAGATTGTCACGAATATGAACCGCTGGAATTAGGAACCCAAAATCTTGCGATAACTTTTTACGCACGCCTTTTACGCGCTCTAACAGTTCCCCACCTTGGTCTCTGTCCACCAAAGGGATTAAGCGATAACCGACTTCCAAGCCAATAATATCGACTGGCTGGACGTCATCCCAAGACAGTTCGCGCTGTGAGGAAGGTTCTGCACCTTCGTCTGCTGTTGCTGGTAAAGCGGGCTCTTTCGCTTTCTGCTTCTGCCGTTTGTCGATGAAATATGCCGCTGCACCGGCCGCGACTGCAAGGCTCAAAAACGCAAAGTGTGGCATGCCCGGTACGATGCCCATCACACCAAGAATAGCCGCAGTAATCATCAGCGCTTTTGGGTTGTCGAACATCTGGAAGACCAGCTGTTCACCCATGTCTTCATCGGTGTTTTGGCGCGTCACCATCATTGCCGCTGCAATTGACAGCAATAGCGATGGGATTTGTGCGACCAAACCATCACCGATTGTCAGTAAGGTATAGATTTCAATCGCTTCACCGAAACCCAATCCATACTGCGCCATACCGATCGACAGACCGCCGACGATGTTGATAAACAGAATCAAAATACCGGCAATCGCGTCACCTTTTACGAACTTCGAGGCACCATCCATCGAGCCATAGAAATCCGCTTCTTTGGTCACTTCAAAACGACGAACTCTTGCCTGCTCTTGGTCTATCAATCCGGCATTCAAGTCGGCATCAATCGCCATTTGCTTACCCGGCAACGCATCAAGCGTAAAGCGAGCACTTACCTCAGAGATACGACCCGCACCTTTGGTCACCACCATAAAGTTGATGATCATTAAGATGAGGAAAACCACTAGGCCGACCGCGTAGTTACCACCAATAACGACGTTACCGAACGCCTCAATTACGTTACCTGCCGCATTACCGCCTTCATGACCATGCAGTAAGACGACACGAGTCGAGGCAACGTTCAAAGCCAAGCGGAGCAACGTGGCGATCAGCAATACCGTTGGAAAAGCAGCGAAGTCCAAAGGGCGACGTGTGTAAACGGTCACTAACAACACCACCATCGACAGCGCGATGTTAAAGGTGAAGAACATATCCAGCAAAAATGCTGGAATCGGCAGTACCACCATCGCTAGGGTGGCCAAAACCATCACCGGAGCACCAATAGCTGGCGTTTCACGTTGAGGGATTCGTGGCAATTTATCTGCAAACGGCAGGCTTAACTTCATACTGCGAGAGATCTCAATCGATTGAAGCGTCACGTAAGCTCTTACTATTAATACGCGACCGCTTTAGCCTAAAAGTTTAGGTAGGGTTGATAATTAAAGCGTTTTAAGCAATCTATGTACCATAATTAGCGCCAAAATAATGACTAAACACTCAAATAGAGCTTAGCTTTTGATCAAACGAGCTTTTTTAAGGCTTTACCGCTTTTCGTATCAATGACGGTGCTCGGGCGGGATTGGCAAATCATAATCTTGAATTTTCGGGCGCTGTCCACCTCGTTTTCGGTATTGCTTCAATTGGAATACAAATGCCAAAACCTGAGCGACGGCAGTAAATAACCCATCGGGGATCTCTTGCTCGAGCTCTGTCGTGTGGTACAACGCACGAGCCAAAGGTGGTGCGGGCACAATCGTAATGTCATGTTCGCGGGCGACTTCTCGAATCTTCATCGCCATGTGGTCAGTACCTTTAGCGATCACGACTGGCGCACGGTCTGTCTTCTGTTTATAACGAAGCGCTACCGAGAAGTGCTCTGGGTTAGTAACAATAACATCAGCTTGAGGAACGTCCGCCATCATTCGACGTTGAGCCGCTTCCCTTTGCAACATACGAATACGGCCTTTCACTTCCGGCTTACCTTCAGTCTCTTTGTATTCGTCTTTGACTTCTTGCTTGGTCATTTTTAACTGATCGGCGTGCTGCCAAATTTGAAATGGAATATCGATGGCAACCACAATCAATAGCGAGCAACTGATCAGCAAAATAAAGTTCAGCAAAATATCTAAAGCATGGAAGATGTTTTGCGGATACACATCCATGCTCAATTGAATCAGATCGGCCTGCGATGCTTGGATCAAATAGATGGCGACACCAGTGACCAGAACCACTTTAAGGATTGATTTGATCAACTCTACCCAGCTTTGCATTCCAACCATTCGCTTTAAGCCGCTAAGCGGATTCATTTTCGACAGCTTGGGCATGGCCGCTTGGGCAGAAAAACTGATTCCTCCCACACCTGCTGCTCCAATCATGGCAGCGGTAAACAATGTCGCTAACACCAAAAATAGTGGGAACAACAAATCACTCATCGCGCCCAAAGCGATATCAAACAGTTTTGCAGTATCGAAAATCTCTTCTCGTTGAAGATCAAATAAACGGCTCATTATGGAAAACAATGAACGTGCTAACGCCTCGCCAAACCACATCAATGAAATGGCGCCAACGATCAGCACAGATGCTGATGCCAGCTCTTTAGATCGAGCGACCTGCCCCTTTTCTCTGGCTTGTTGTAACCGTCGGGGCGTGGCTTCTTCGGTGCGTTCCTGACCGTCTGATTCTGCCAAATCTTAGCACTCCAAGCGAATAAGCCGACAAATCTGCGCCTCACCCACTGTCCAGAACATTTCATAATGACTGTATAGACCAGCCAGTATGTACCAACAAAGTAATAGACCCACCATCAAAGCAAAAGCAAAACCAAGCGAGAAGATATTCAGCTGTGGTGCGGCACGGGTCATTACACCAAACGACAAGTTAATGGTCAGTAGCGCAATAATGCCAGATAGAGACATACTCAGTGCCGTTTGGAACATAATACCAAGCCAGCCTGCCATTTCACGGAAATCAACCGCGTTGAGCGAGCCGGAGCCAATCGGCAAAGTTTTAAAACTGAACACCACCAATTGCAGCATTTTTAAGTGTCCATCGGTGGCAAGGAAAAACATTGTCGTTAAGAACATGAATAACTGGCCAAGCAATGGCGTGTTCTGACCATTTGCGGGATCAACCATAGAAGCAAAGCCCAAACTTGATTGCATACCCAATATTTGACCAAGTAGGACAAAGGTTTGAATCATAAATTGAGTAACCATACCCATCGCTATGCCGATGATCATTTGCTCGGCAATGGTCATGAAGCCACGAAACGAGAGTAGCTCAATGTCTTGAGGTACGGCGGGGATAGCTGGCATGACAGCGAAAGTGATGGCTAAACCGAGGTAAAGGCGGATTCTTGGCGAAACAAATCGGGCCCCGGTTACTGTCATCACCATCAACATGGATGAGATACGAACATAGGGCCAGAAGTAGTTTGCGATCCAATCTAAGACAACGCTAGTGGGGTACTCCATAGGCGCCTCTAATAAAGCACCTGAGGTAAGCGTTCAATCAAGCCATAGAAATATTCCATCAACATTTGCGTCATCCAATGCCCAAACAGCATCAGGGCCAAAAGCGTGACAATCAAACGCGGTAAGAAGCTCAATGTTTGTTCGTTGATGGATGTCGCAGCTTGAAAAATCGCGACTACAAGGCCGATAAGCAAGCTTGGGATGATAATAGCGCAGACCATGATAAGCACCATCCAAAGTGCTTCACGGAAAAGCTCGACAAACATTTCTGGTGTCATGTCTTATCCTCTATCTGCGCTTATCTAAAGGGCAAAGCTGCCCGCGAGTGTCGAGAGTATCAAGTTCCAACCATCGACCAATACGAACAACATCAACTTGAACGGCAACGAAACAATCATTGGTGACAACATCATCATACCCATTGCCATCAGTACCGAAGCGACTACAAGGTCAATAATCAAAAACGGCAAGAAGAGCATAAAGCCAATTTGGAATGCAGTTTTTAGCTCTGAGGTGATAAAAGCCGGAATCAATACCGCCATCGATACATCTTCTGGATTCTCGACTTGCTCTCCTGACATGGTTACAAACGTCTCCAAATCTTTGATTCGCGTCTGTTTAAGCATGAATGCTTTCATTGGCGCTTGTGCAGCATCAAACGCTTCTCGCGCCGTGACTTGCTCGTTCAAATAAGGCTGAACAGCTTTGTCGTTGATTTCGTTCAGGACAGGAGACATAACAAAAAAGGTCAAAAACAGCGCAATACCAATAATAACCTGATTAGAAGGCGTTTGTTGCAAACCCATTGCCTGACGCAATATCGACATTACCACCACAATTCGAGTGAACGAGGTCATCAGAATCACCATGGCAGGCAAGAAGCCAAGCATGGTCATTAACGCTAAAATTTGTAGTGTAACTGAGTAGTCTTCACTGCCATCAGGGTTCGTGGTCATGGTGAATGCTGGAATACCACCGCCACTAGAAACGGACATAGAACGGCTAGCACCAGTATCACTTTGCATAGCCTGAACTGTAACACTACTTCCATCGGCTAAGTTATCTGGCAGCGCTGACTCCTCTGCTTCAGCAAAGGTAAATGAAGAAAACAGCATGCCGACAAAAAGTAACAACTTACTCAGGAGCAAACGAATTGGATTACCCTTTGTCATGTTTTTTGATCAGCTGGCTAAATTGAGTCGCAAAAGCATTGGTCGCCAACTCTTCCTCTTTCAGTGGCTTATCTAACTTGGCTAAAGTTTGGATCGATTGGCTAGTAATCCCAACCAAAAACTGTTCTTCACCCACTTGAACTACTGCGATTCTTTCTTTTGTACCCACTGGCAACTGACTCACTATACGCAAGCCCTTTTGTTGTCCCATCGCTGGCACTTGCATACGTTTCAGCAACCAAGCCAGCAAAAGAATCACGCCGATTACAAGCACAAGCGAGCCAAGTGTCGTCGCAAGATCCAGATTATTTGGTGCGGCAGCAAATGCATAAGGAGCACTTAGCATTAAGCTCAGTGCTCCAGTGATTTGCTTCAATCGCATTTTGATTGAACGACTCATCTTAACGCAGCTTCTTAATTCGTTCAGTTTGGCTGATCACATCCGTCAAACGGATACCAAACTTATCGTTGACGACCACAACTTCGCCGTGAGCAATCAAAGTACCGTTAACCAATACGTCGAGCGACTCACCGGCTAGACGATCCAACTCAACAACCGAACCTTGGTTAAGCTGCAACAGGTTCCGAATGCTAATTTGAGAACGACCGACTTCCATCGAAATCGTCACCGGGATATCCATAATAGTGTCGAGTTTACGACGCTCATCTTCGCTAATTGGGCTTGAAGTGTCTTTTAGCTCTTCCAGTGGCGCAGCCAATACTTCATCTACGTCTACAGAAGGGGCGGACGGGTCTTCGCCAAGAGCGGCTGCCCATTCGTCTGCTAGCTTTTGATCGTCACTTGGTTCCATTTTTCTATCCTGTGTTACGCCTTACTCATGCCATAGCATGTCTGTTTAATAAGGTATCTTAATGGTCTATATCGTCTTCACTCTCAAGCTCGGACATGATGTCTTTACCTAAGAAAGCTAAATCTGTTTTGACGACATGTGGGCGCTCAATTTCCTCAGAAATTTGCACCGCTAATTTGTCTTCCGAACGACCCATTTTTACGCGATAGGTCGGTAGGTCTTCTACAAACATCGTCGCATGTTCTGGCATTTCAATCGGGATGATGTCGCCCGGTTGCAGCTCCATGAGATCACGCAAAGAAATGTCTTTTTCGAGCAAGTTCACGCGGAAGTTAACCGGACAATCCATGATCTCTTCACGTAGTGCTGAGCTCCAGCGAACGTCCGTTTCCATCTTGTCGGACTGAACACCTGCATCCAATAGTTCACGGATAGGCTCAACCATGGAGTAAGGCATAACGACATGAAAATCGCCGCCACCGCCGTCAACTTCTATATGGAATGAACTCACGACAATCACTTCTGTCGGGCTGACAATGTTTGCCATGCTTGGGTTTACTTCAGAGTCGAGATATTCGAACTCTACCCCCATCACTGGCGACCACGCTTCTTTATAATCTTCAAATACAATTTTCAGTAACAACTGAATGATGCGGCGTTCCGTTGGGGTAAATTCGCGGCCTTCGATTTTGGCGTGGAATCGACCATCACCGCCAAAGAAGTTTTCTACCAGAATAAAGACTAAACGAGCCTCCATGGTGATCAACGCAGTGCCTTTTAACGGACGAAAACGCACCATGTTCAAACTGGTTGGCACGTACAATGTGTTCTGGTATTCACCAAACTTCATCATCTGCACGCCATTGATCGACACCTCTGCCGTTTTACGCAGCATATTAAACAGACTAATACGCATGTGCCGTGCAAAGCGCTCGTTGATAAGTTCGAGCGTCGGCATTCGGCCACGTACGATTCTGTCTTGCGACGAGAAATCAAAATTGACGGCACCCTCAGTGTCGTTTTCTATCGGTTCATCGACGTCATCAACATCGTCAACCCCATGCAATAGCGCATCAATTTCGTCTTGGCTTAATAGATCGGTCACGTTTTACCTATTGAATAACAAAATCTGTAAACAGTACTTTTTCAATCACTGGCTTACCGACCGCAGCATTCAGCGCTGCTTTGATATCTTCGGAAGCTCGATCGCGCAATTCCACTCGTCCTGTAGGAGAGCGCAATTGATCAACCGTCGCGGAAGCAAACGTTGATAGCATAGAGCTTTCAATCAGTGGCGAATGATACCGCGCCAACTCTTCATTTTCTGCACCGCGAACCATTAACTGCGCTTTAATTTGAACCAGCCTATCGCGGCTATCCCCAGTAACGTTAAATACAAATGCCTGAGGAAGATTCACATACGCGATGGGCGCAGCATCCGATGCCTTCACTTGAGCCTGTTGAGACGATTCAGCCTGAGCAGGTTCATCAGAGCCCATTAGAAAAAATGCCGCTGCCCCGCCACCAAGTAGTAATACTACAACAGCGATGATGATGATAAGTAACTTGCTTTTTCCTTTCGGCGCATCGGCCCCTTGTAACTGTTCTTCTGCCATTCTTGTCTCTTATTATTCTTTTGAGTTACCAAGACGTTTTAGTGAGTTGCTTGGTAACCGTATGCTATTGCCGTTAAACGGCCTTTTATGCGTAAAAACTAATTCCATCACGCTTTGAAGCGACATTCAAATCCAGATTGACATCAGATTCAAAACCCTCTTCGGACTGTCCAGAAAAACCGCCACTTTGCGCGCTTTGACCATGTTGTTCAGCAGTATACCTACCTTGCTGTTGCCCGCTGTTTTGTTGCTGGACGGAAGAATCAGCCATCTGCATACCTTGTTGCGCTAGCATTTCTCTCAAACGAGGGAGCGTCTGTTCAATAATGTCACGAGCTTGCGGGTTGTTCACTGTAAAATGTACATTGGCAACGTCGTTATTCATGGTCATACGAATTTGCATACGACCTAACTCTGGTGGATCAAGACGAATATCGAGATTTTTCAGATTCTTCGACATCATCATTTGCACTTTTTCCGCAACTTGCTCGTTAGCGAGCTCTTTAGTTAGTTGCAACGGAAGCTGAGCTTGTTGTGCAGCATCAATACGCGCTTGTTGCTGCACATTAATTCCTTGCTGACCTGCCATAGCCTGAAGCTGTCCAGCGAAGCCATGTTGGAGGTCCGGCTTATCTTGTTTATCCGCAGTCGCCTTTAGCGCACCAGTCGCCAATGCTGCGTTCATCACTTTCTGGCTAATCTCTCCGTCTTTCACACCTTGAAGCGACGTCGGCACTTGGGCGGCTATCAACATATCGGGCGTTGGAGATAATGCGACTTTTTCTCCACTATGAGCAGTTTGTGGCTGGGGTACTTGAGCCGCTGTAAGCTGGATTTGCTGAGACACTGCCATAGGTCCAGCCTGGCGAGTTAAATTATGTTGTACTTGTTGCTCTGCGAGAATCTGTTTAATGTCATTAGGGAGCGCAACAAATTGGGCAAGGTCTTGATCAGGAATATCCGCCGTGATCCTTCCTTGTTTCAACCCTTCAATGATCTGAGCTTCTTGCTGAGTCAGTGGTTTTCCTTGCGCCAACTTAGTATCTATAACTTCAAGTTCATCCAAGGAGACTCGTGGAAGCGCGTCGATGTTGGAACCATCAACGTCTGTTAACAACGGCGACAGATCATTAGCTACTTCACCACTGACTGCGCTCTTAGTCGTCGGATGGCTGGCTTGTTTCGCTAGCTCTTGCCAAGCAGCAAACTCAGACGAGAGTTTGTCGACATCGATAGGTTGACCATTCTTATCTAAAATTGGCTCTAAGTCTTGCCCTGGGATCATCTGTGCTTGTTCAAGCGAATGAACTAATGGCGTTTCATTCAAAGCCAGCTCATCAAGGTTTGTCGAAACGGTTGCTTGCTCGTGGAACGAATGCACTAAATTCGCTCTCTGAGGCAAAACTTTGCCACTATCGATGGATGCATTACTCGCATTCAGGGTTTGATTCGCTTGTTCAATTCGACCAAGAAGCTGTTGTCCTTCGCCCATCGTGCTTTTTACGTCCATTGTATTTGATGGGTTGCTCGTATCGACTGATGTTGATTTCACTTTTTCAATAGCTTCAACATCATTCTCCAAAGGTGTGCTGTTACTCGCCTTTTGTAAACTTGCTTCTTCACTTAAGGTTGCATTCGGTTTGTTTGCTGATATTTCATCAAAACCATGGGTCTCGTCACTGACGGATTCTTGGCTTTCTTGCGCCAACAATTCGTCCGAGACGTTAGCAGAAGAAGTACTGCCTACATCCGCTCTTTCTTTTTCTTCAACCACTGTCGATTCTGTTGCTACTTTTTCGGGCTTTTGTTTACCAGCAAACGCATCGGTTAACGTTTCTAAAAATCCCTTGCTCTCAGTGCTCTCTGCGGACGCTTTAGCGGACACATCAGAAACTGGCGTCTTGGTAGTCGCAGATACATGGGACAAATTCACACTCATTTAGAAACTCTCGTTCTCGTGGCTCTGAGTATATCGCTGGCAGGCAGCAATACTGGCGGCAAACTAAGGTCAAAAAGACCCGACACTGACAGCTAAAATGCAAAAATCACACCACAATATTGAGCCAATTCTCGGCAAGCTAATAGATGGCATGTTTATGGAACAAACATCAACAATACTATCCGATAACCTGGTTCCTAACATGATGTACAGCTACTTGATTGACTTTGAAAAACGATAAGCGTAAACAGACACTTGGCTTAACAATTAAGGAATCACTTTGAAGATCACAGAATTACGCCAATATAGAATCAGAGCAGGCAAAACAGAACAGTGGCTAAGTTGGATGAAGGAAGAACTGTTGCCCTATCAACGCTCACAAGGCATGCGTGTACTGAATACTTACGTCCACACTGGTGATGATGGACATGACTATTTTGTTTGGCTTAGAGAGTTCGACAATGAACAAGCACGCCAGGTTCTCTACGAAAAAACATACAACGAGTGGTGGGTTCGCGAGATTCGACCGAAGGTATTTGAGCTAATTGAACAAGACTCAATCAAAGTTACCTTACTTGAATCGGTAGAGATGTAGTCAACTGCAACACCGTAATGCAATATCGAACCGATAACCTTTAGAAACGATGTGGTTTTCGACTGTAAAGTAAGGTGGAAAACTCGTCCATTTGCTTTTGTTCGCGCTTAGCTTCAGCAAGTTGTTTCTCTTTTTCGCGTTTGTCTATCATCCACTCATAGGATTTGCGTTCTTTACGCACGGTTAACCAATATTCTTTACAGTTTTCAACCTGCTCTTTGAAATGACTTTCTGCTTGCTTTTGCTTAGATAAAGTTTCATCTAGCTGGGTAAGGAATCGATTTAAGTGTCCATATTGACTTGCCGTTAGGCCCGCCTGACCACGGTCGACGAGCTGCTGGCAATAATCAAGCCGATACTTTTCAATTTGTTCAACCTGACGGTAATAATCTTCGAGTTCAGAACGCGCTTTGTTCAGTGCAAGCACAGCTTGGTCTTCACGATCCTTAGTTTGCTCAAGTAGAAACTCCATCGCATTATTCATGCGCTATCACCCCACCCAAAATGTTTCTAAGCATATTGACGCACATATCGTATGGCACCGATTCTTTCATGCTCTGCTGCAAGTATTCGTCTAACTTCGGTTTCAAAGTAAATGCGCCATCAATAGCAGGATCGGTACCCGGTTTGTACGCTCCAATCGAGACCAAATCTTGATTCTTGCGACAAATAGACAAGACCTGTCGCACCGCTTTTGACATCAGAACGTGCTCTTCGGTCGTGATTTGCGGCATAACACGGCTCACCGACTTCTCGACATCAATCGCCGGATAATGGCCTGCATCCGCCATTTCACGAGAAAGAACAATATGGCCATCAAGAATGGCTCGCGATGCATCCGCTATCGGATCTTGCAAATCATCCCCTTCGGTCAACACGGTAAAGAACGCCGTAATCGAGCCTTGCTCGGCACTTCCATTACCCGCTCGCTCAACCAGCGCTGGCAGCTTGGCAAATACAGAAGGCGGGTAGCCTTTCGTCGCTGGCGGCTCACCAACAGAAAGTGCGATTTCACGCTGTGCTTGTGCAAAACGAGTCAACGAGTCCATCAATAGCAGAACATCTAACCCTTGGTCCCTGAAGTATTCAGCAATCGTTAATGCCGTTTGGCACCCCTTTAAGCGCATTAGAGGTGAAGCATCGGCAGGCGCCGCGACCACCACTGAGCGGCGACGACCGTCCTCACCCAAGATCTCTTCGATGAACTCTTTAACTTCACGTCCACGCTCACCTATCAGGCCGACGACCACAACCTGTGCGGTGGTGCCTCGCGTCATCATGCCAAGCGTGACCGATTTACCCACACCAGAACCTGCAAACAGACCGATACGCTGACCTTTACCAACCGTCAACAAACCATTGATGGCTTTTAGGCCAACATCGAGCGGTTCAGAAATTGGTTTTCGAGCCAACGGGTTGATCGGCTCGGCATTAAAAGAGGCACGGTGATCGGTATACAAAGGGCCAAGTCCATCAAGTGGATTCCCAACCCCGTCTATCACGCGCCCAAGTAACTCCATGCCGACAGGCAAACCAGCGTCACTGGTTAAAGGGGTGACTCTCGCGCCAGGTAAAATGCCCGTAATTTGTTCGCTTGGCATTAAAAATAGGTTGTCACCTGAAAAGCCGACAACCTCAGCTTCCATCTGACCTGACATGGTTTCCACTAAGCATAAACTGCCAATTGGTGCGCGACAGCCGGTCGCTTCCAACGTTAACCCAACCACACGCACCAGTTTGCCAGAGGCGACAGGGCGCGTCGTAAGGCCTTCAACTTTGTAGCTTTTTAATCGGTCAGCGAGTGCTTGCATGGATTACTCACCCTCTTGATGACGGTTTGCGCCACAAAAGCTGTGCAATACGCTTTTGACGCGTTCTTCCATGCGATAATTAATGCTTGATTCACCTGCTTCAATCTGGACGTCACCTCGATTGAGCGATGGCTCAGCAACTAACGTCCAGTTGCGACAATCAAGGTCTTCTTCACCATAAGCTGAACGAATAATCGCGACATCTTCTGGATTCAGGTGCAAGGTAATAGGGTGGCCTGATATTGGTAGCGCCTCGACCGACTGCTTCACTGTATCTAAAATAATTTGAGGGTTGGTTTGTACTTCAACGTGCACCACTTCTTTGACTAAACAGAGCACCATATCCACTAGCTGCTTTTCAACCTGAGCATTCATCAACTCCAAAGGTTGAGCAAACTGATTGGCCAAGTTCATGAAGGTTTCAACTTGCTGCTGAATGTATTCTTGCCCTGCAGTTACCCCTTCAGCTTTTCCGAGCTCGAGACCTTCAGCATGGCCGGCTTGCAACCCTTCTTCTTTACCTTTGTCGTAACCTTGCTTAAAGCCAGCTTCCTGACCTTGATGTAAGCCTTCTTGATAAGCACCTTGCTTAATCAGTTCAATTTGCTCTTCGGTTAGCGCAAGTGGCTGCTCTTCTTCAGGCTCATCAAAATTCGGCACCCATCCCGGGTCATAGTTGAACGCGGTTTGTTTTGCTTGTTTGGCTTTAGGCTCGCCATAATCAGGCAGCCCCCAACGTTGAGGTTCGATCATCGAATCATCTTCATCAGGACGGATAAATCCACGTTTTCTATCGCCAGCCATGGGTTACCTATTGTGTGTTCGATTAAGAAGTGAGGGTGCTCCGCAATAGGATAATTGCGAAGCAATAGAAATTATAAGAATTCGTCAGCACCGCCAGACAACATGAGCTCACCAGCATCCGCCATTCGACGGGCAATTGCTAAGATTTCTTTCTGAGCGGCTTCTACATCTGCCACTCGTACTGGCGGCATCGCTTCTATATCATCACGCATCATATCAGCAGCACGTTTAGACATGTTCTTGAAGACTTTCTCACGTAACGAGTCATCTGCACCTTTGAGTGCTTTTTGCAACACGTCTTGTGGTACGTCACGCAGCAACTTCTGAATACCTTGGTCGTCCACTTCGACTAAGTTTTCGAAGACAAACATTAGGTCTTGGATTTGCGTCGCCATGTCTTCGTCCTGATCGCGAATTTGTTCCATTAACAAACCTTCGACGTTGTTGTCTAGGTAGTTCATGATCTCCGCTGCTGCTTTCAGGCCGCCAATTTTGGCTGCTTGTGCACCCGCTTGACCCGCGAACTGTTTCTCCATGATTTCGTTCAACTCTGCCAATGCTGATGGCTGAACTTCTTCAAGGTTGGCAATACGCATCATCAGATCCAAACGCACGCGCTCAGGTAACTGAGACAAAATCTCTGCAGATTGGTCTGCTTCTAAATAAGACAGTACGATAGTTTGAATCTGTGGGTGTTCATTGACGATAATGCTCGCCACTTGGCGTGGGTCCATCCATTTCAAAGAATCCAAGCCTTTTGAGCCCGTACCAAGTAGGATCTGGTCAACTAAGTTGTTGGCTTTGTCTTCACCAAGAGCGGCAACCAGTGCATTACGCATAAAGTCTTCGCTGCCCATACCAATGTTGGTGTATTTCTGGATATCCTCCAAAAACGCACGATGAACAGCAGATACCTTGTCTTGGCTGAGATCCTTCGCGCGAGCCATCGCACTACCAACACGCTGAACCTGTTTTGGTTCTAGGTGACGGATAATGCCAGCTGCATCTTGTTCATTAAGGCTCAGTAGCAAAATTGCCGCTTTTTCTTCGCCAGTAATGGTTGAAACATCCAGCTCTACTGGCATTCCCGCGGCGTTGTCATCTTGAGGTACGATATCGTTAGCCATTGTCATTCATCCAGTTTTTCACTACTTGAGCAGCCAGTTCAGGTTCATTCGCAACCAGAGCGCGAACCGCTTTCAATACATCTTCATCTTTATGAAGGTTTGGCAAATCAATACTTGAGCCAAACTCGAACAGTTCGCTGCTTTCGATGTCACTGCCAATCAAGCTAGTTTCACCATCCGCACCAATCGGCAAGCCGTCTGGTCCGTACATTTCGTCTTCATCATCGCTGGTAGGGTTAAGCAATTTCTTCATTGCTGGGCGAACCAGAACCAACACAACCACAATAATCACTAATGCACTTGCGAACCAACGAACCCAATCACTGAAGTTAGGGTGCTCCCAAATTGGTGGTTCTTCTAGCTGCTCAGCCTCTGGCTCAGCAAACTTTACACTCAATACATTCAGTAAATCGCCACGACCTTGATCAAAGCCAACGGTACCAATTAATACTTGGCGAATGGCATTGATTTCAGATTCGGACATTGGGGTATAAGTCACTTCACCCGTATCAGGGTTAACTTGACGACGGTCTTTAATCGCAACAGAAACGGTCTGACGAGCCACCGTCCCGGTCTGCTTTCGCTCGTGGCTGATGGTGGTATCTAGCTCAAAGTTACGCGTGGACTCTTTACGAACTGACCCCTGCCCCATGACAGAACCATCTTTCATTTGAGCCACATCTTGCGGAATTGAGGCATCCGCTGGAGGCTGATTACTCAACGCACCCGGAATACCCGCTACCATGTTACCGTTATTGTAATCTTCGAGTGCGTACTCACTGCGGGTCGCAGGGGTGTTCGGATCAAAGCGTTTGCGAGTTTGTTCAACCGCACTGAAATCCATTTGGATATCAACCTGCGCCGTATAGTTGCCATAACCTAAAATCGGTAATAGTACGGAATCAATTTTTTCGCGCAGCGCTTGCTCTTGGCTGCGTTCTAATTCTTGTTCTTTGCGTCGCGCCGCAGAAGCGGGATCTTGGGAGCCTGAGCTGAGTAAGCGGCCATGCTGATCTGTGACGGTAATTCGAGAAGTTTTCATTCCCGGCACGGCACTCGCTACCATGTCGACAATAGAATCCACTTCTTGCTGCTTAAGGTTCGTGCCTGTCGACAATGTCAAAAATACCGACGCAGACGCTTCTTGGTTATGACGCACAAACACGCTGTGCTTTGGCAGTGCCAATAACACTCGTGCTTTGCGAACTTGCTTCATTTCTTCAATTGCTTGAGCCAATTGGCGCTCTCGACTGAGTTTGAGACGCTCTTGCTCGAGACGTTGTGAAACACCAAAACCCATGTCTTGCAGCAAAATATCATCGCCTGCTTCTGTAGCTTGGTTAACGCCGGAACGAACCATGCCAAGTTTGATCGAGTTGTACTCACTCGATTCAACAGAAACAGTATTGCCATCAAGCTTATAATTGATTTTCTGCTGGTCCAGATAATCCAGAACGGGGATCAATTCTTCGGTCTCATACGCACCAAGTGGGCGCATCTCCGGTTCTTTGACCCAAAAGAACAGCATCACGATCAATGCAACACAGATGGATATCGACAGCACAAGCACAACCTGACGAAGTAAATCGAGGTCGCCCACTGCCATATCGAATTTTGACGCACTGCGCTCTTCTAGATCTGGATTTTGACTCTCCACATCCACATCGGAACTTGCTACCAGTGCACCATCTGAGCCGCCTTCAGTGACGGTTAAATCTGTAGACTTGTCTGCCACACTTATTACCTAAATTACACTGGCATGTTCATGAGATCTTTATATGCCTCAACGAGTTTATTGCGAATTTGAACCGTCGCATCAAAAGCGACACTAGACTTGTTACGAGCGATCATAACGTCAGAAAGGGATACATCGGCATCACCACGATCAAAACGGGTTTGTAAATCACCAGATGCTTTTTGAAGTGTGTTCACGTTATTGATGGCTTTAGTTAGGAGATCGTTAAAATCCGCTCCAACTTTCGCCCCACTTGCAGTAGGAGCCGTATTGGTTGCTTCTACCATCATGGCGCGCATTTCTGCCTGAATACCATCAATTTTCATTAGCACCTCTAAGCCAAAAGATTGACTATTAACAAAACTGATTATTGACACAGCAATTAACGTGCCATAAGACATTAGCAATCAATTTACTTACACTTTTCGTCTTATGGCCGTTGTCTGTGTTAATTCGGGATATCTATACCAGCATCACGCATTTTGGCAAGCTTATAGCGCAAGGTTCGAGGGCTTATACCCAGTTTCTCCGCCATTTCTTTGCGTCGACCATTACACTCAACCAAAGTCTCTAAAATAATGGCGTATTCTTGATCGCGCAGCTCGCTGCCTAAGCCTTCTCCACCAGTTACTGGGCGGCTGACACTCTCAGCTTGAGCAACTGGCTTAACATTGGGCACGACCATATCTGCATTTTGCACCACGTGTTGTAAGCTATTGGCATCTTGCCAATCTACGCCCTCAAGCAAAATGTGCTCAGCATCGATGTCGCCATTTTCACTTAATATCAGCGCTCGTTGAACCACGTTATCCAACTCACGAACATTACCCGGCCAAGGGTATTGCAATAGTTTTTCTAACGCAACGGTCGAGAATTGAGGCACTGGCATGCCCATTTTGCTGCAATGACGCTCAGCAAGATGCTTGGCAAGCGGTGCAATATCGCCTTTACGTTCTTTAAGTGCAGGCCACGCAATTGGGAATACATTCAGGCGGTAATATAAGTCCTCTCTGAAGTTTCCTTCTGACACGTATTGCTTAAGATCACGGTTACTAGTCGCTAACACACGAACATCTAACTTGATGCTTTTGCGACTGCCTAGGCGCTCTACTTCTCGCTCTTGCAAAACACGCAACAACTTCGCTTGCAGGTTCAAGTCCATTTCGCTGATTTCATCAAGCAAGATTGTGCCACCTTGCGCTTGTTCAAACTTTCCTGGGCATGCCTGAACAGCACCAGTAAATGCGCCCTTTTCATAGCCAAACAGTGTTGCTTCGAGCATATTGTCAGGAATCGCGGCACAGTTAATTGCGACAAAAGGACCATTTTTACGATTTGACGCGTTGTGAATATAACGCGACATCACTTCTTTACCTGAGCCACTCGGACCTAGCACCATAACATTCGCATCTGTACGCGCCACTTTATCGGCCAACGCGAGTAAGCTCAGACTTTTCTCATCAGCAACGATAGCGTCACCGTTGTCATCACTTTTTATCGGTGCATAACAACTGACCATATTTAGCAACACTTCTGGTGCAAATGGTTTCGCCATGTAGTCAATCGCGCCGTCTTTCATTGCCGACACGGCATCTTCAATATTGGCGTACGCCGTCATTAGCAATACTGGTAAGTTAGGCCAATTCTGCTTGATGCTTTTGAGCAGAGCTAAGCCACCCATACCCGCCATTTGCACATCAGAAACGACGATATCAACCGTATTCGATTTCAGCTTTAACAGTGCATCTTCAGCACAGTCCGCTTCCAACCACTCATACCCAGCCAGAGCCAGAGTATCGACTAGGGCTTCACGAAGACCTTCATCGTCTTCTACGATCAGCACTTTGCTTTGCGCCATTATGATTCTCCAGAAATTGTTATTACCAAAAGCCGCTTATTGCGCTTCTGTTTGCACTCGCTCTAGCGGAATGCACATGGTGAAGCAGGCTCCATCACCCTGCTCTGAAATAAGTTCCAATCGACCGTCATGGGCACGGCAAACCATTTGAACAACTGCCAACCCTAATCCAGTTCCTTGAGAACGTGTGGTAAAAAATGGCTCCATGATTTTGGCTTGCAGTTCTTCGGGCACTCCCGGTCCGCTGTCTTGCACAGAAATGCGTAACTCACCATTTACCGGGCGGAAAAAAATATCGACTTGCGATTCTTTACCAGACATTTGAATCGCATTCATGACCAGATTACTCAATGCGGATGCAATGGCGTTCGCATTGCCTAGTAGTTCAGTTTGTTCTTCTTCCACTTCTAGGCAGTAATCAATACTGTTGTTTTTTAGCGCGGTTTCGACCATCGGCTGATATTCCGCTACCAACTGGGCAATCGTAAATGGCTTAATGACTTTATTATCACCACCTTTAGCAAAAAGCAGCATATCATTAACCTGCTTTTCCAAATCGTGCAGTCGATCCATTAATTTGGTTTGGAAGCGATCTTTTGTCGCTGGAGGAAGATTTGGCGCTCCCAAATTGGATGCATATAACATAGCGCTCGACAGCGGCGTTCTTACTTGGTGAGCAAGCGACGCAACCATACGTCCTAACGACGATAAGCGCTGTAAATCACTGACACGAGCTTGAAGTAAACGGGTTTCGGTTAAATCGGTAATCAGGATCAATTGACCTGTTGTGGACGCCGAGATGGCGAGTCGAACTTTACGGCCATTCCGCAGGGAAACTTCATGGCCATCATCTTCACGTGGGTCAAACACCGCCTGGATAACGTTGAACCATTTTTCGTTAACCAGTGGAATCTCAAGAATTCGGTGCGCTTCTGGATTTGCTTCACGCACTACTCCGTACGTATCGAGCAAAATCACTCCAGCAGGCATCACATCGAGCACCTGTTTGTAGCGCTCAACCTGATTCTCTACGGAATCTAAATGGGATTGATTGGTGTTGTTATCCATTACTGCCTGTCGAAATATCGCCGCTAAAACTAAAATAGCTTGGTAAGCAATTAGCGTACCAAGCTATTTTCTATATTTATCAGGACGTTAAGCTATCGACAATAAGTTGACACTCAGAGATAACGGTTTTGGATGCCAGAAAAACGATGTTAACTAGCACAAGTGATAATTCAGATATCGTCTTAAAACTTCACTTTACCTAGCGCTGTAAGTTGTACTTACGCATTTTTTCCACCAGCGTAGTACGTCGCATACCCAGCATGTCGGCCGCTCTTGCTACAACGCCACCCTGCGCTTCTAATGCTTGGCTGATCATATTAACTTCTAAATCAGCCAGCAGTTCTTTCAAATTAACCCCTTCCGGTGGCAGCGCTTGCGGGGCGTTCATGCTGTGATCAAGGTCGTCTTGATCTTCAAAGCTAAAATCTTCAGAGAAGATATCTTGGAATACATCACGCTCTTGCTCTTCCACCGAAACAAATGGATTGCTCTCTGGTTGGAACTCTGGGATGTCACTGTAGCGATATTTGGTTGGTAGATGGTTTACATCCACCAAGCTATTTGGATACAGAATAATCATTCGCTCAACAAGATTAGCCAACTCGCGTACGTTGCCCGGCCAGTTATGCTCCATAAGTGAGTTGATTGCACGAGGTGTAAAGCAGATAGGTTGTCCGCCTTCCGCCTCTAAACGTGTCATCAGTTCTTGCAGCAGCAATGGTATATCTTGTTTGCGCTCTTTCAGCGCTGGCATCTCAATTGGAAACACGTTCAGGCGATAGAACAAGTCTTCTCGGAACGTGCCTTCTTCAATCATATTTTCTAGATTACGGTGTGTCGCCGCCACCACTCGAACATTTACCTTGATGGTACTATTGCCACCTACACGTTCAAAGCAGCGTTCTTGCAATACACGAAGCAACTTTACTTGCATCGACATTGGCATATCGCCAATCTCATCAAGAAAGATCGTGCCACCGTCTGCGAGCTCAAATCGACCTTTACGGGCAGTTAACGCACCAGTAAACGCGCCTTTTTCGTGACCAAATAATTCGCTTTCTAGGAGCTCAGGCGGTATTGCACCACAGTTAATAGGTACAAATGCGCCATCGCGGTATGAAGAATGATAGTGGATGTTACGCGCAACAACTTCTTTACCCGTACCGGACTCACCTAAGATCAACACGTTTGCTTCCGTGTTTGATACTTGCTCAATCAGGTGTCGAACTTCTTGAATACCTCTACTTTGACCAACTAAGCTGCGAAAAAGCGTGTTTTTGCGTGCACTAGCAACAACATTCACTCCTTTTCGCCCCAGAAAATCTTTGCAGTGGCGTAACGCTTCACTAAGCTGTGGGTAATTAAGCGGCAGCTCTAGTTCACCAACAAAGTTTGGAAGATCATCAACAGGCAAAGGAAAACGGCCCATGACTAGAAGAGGGATGTGGTAAGCGCTGTTTAAATGAGAGATAACCGTACTCGCCGCTTGACCTGCTGGAATATTACCAACAATACAGCACGACCATACGCTAGACCAATCAACATCGCTGAGCTGATCAGAACTGACCGCTTCGCAATTTTCTCCAACAAATTCCAATATATTGCTTAAATTTAAACGACTTGATGCGTCATCATCAATTACAAGCAGCTTTGCCAAACCATGCATAAGTAAGAATGATTGCCTTTATTTTAGGTGCGTTGCGGCCAAACCTTGATTTGCGCAATTGGGTGCTAAAGAAGGCAGAACCACCACACTCAATTTACGATAGACAAAATAGGAAAATCAGCAACAAAAAAGCCATTAGGGCTACTAATGGCTTCTATTTTATTTGAATATAAAAATAAGGCAACCAAGCAATGGAGAGGTGTGAGCTTGATAGAAACTTTGCTACACAACTCGTTGCGCAATTGACAAATATATTCGTCTAGTATCTTAACGCATTGTTTTGACTATTAAATACCAACTTCAGCAGCGGTAAGATTATGAAACTCTGTTGGGATTTGGTCCCAAGCGGACTTGATCTCACGGATAATGTCGATAACGTCGTCGATCAGCTGAGGCTCATTTTGATGGTTAGCAGCAGAAATTTGCGTGATCATAAACTCATACAGTGAATCTAAGTTTGAAGCAATATCACCACCGTCATCCATAGATAGACAGCTGCGTAGCGCGATAATGATGTCTAACGCTTTACCTAAGCGCTCACCTTTTGCTGGAATATTGCCTGCTTGCATGGCTGCTTTACCTTGAATAAGGCGCTCAATCGCACCAGCCATAAGCATTTGAATGACTTTGTGCGGAGAAGCCGCGCTAAGCTGGCTGTCGACTGATACCTTTTTGTATGCTTGCAAAGAACCGCGCATAGTAATCCTCTTTTAAATAAATTTTTTGTACTGCTGAAGTGAACGCTGGCCATAACGAAACTTATGGAGCTCTTTTCCGACCTTTGACGTTTCCGATTGCATCAGCTCGACAATTCTTTTGGTACGAGTTAGCAATGCTTGCCACTCTGCATCCTGCTTAACCAAAGGATTTTGATGAATAATTGGTAACAGGTTTTGCAATAACCGTTCCCTGATATCGACCAAGCGAAGAATTTCTTCAGCATTAAAATCAATTTTTTCTAATTCTTGCGTAATTAGTTGATCTATATCACTAATTTCCATGAGTTCTTTTTGCATTTATTAACCCAACGCACTCATCAAAGCGCCTAACTGGCCCTGCATTTTACCGGTCGCATCTTGCATCGCGGTAAACTTCGCATGAGTACGCTTCTCTAGGCTTTCCATGCGGCGATCTAATGCCGCTTGATCGTCACTCAAACGGTAGTTTTGTTCTGTGAGACTTTTTTCTCGAGTACGAATACTGCCTGTAATACCTGTGATACCGTGAATCGCATCTTCTACTCGTTTAGCAAAACCTGTGTTGCCACCGAAGAACTTTTCTAACTCGTTGAAGTTATTGTTCAACTGGCGATCTAGCATGTCATAGTTGATTTCTAGGGTGCCTTGACGTGTCGTCGTAATGCCAAATTCTGTTAAGGACTTTAGGTTTTCAGGCGCCTTATCGATTCGAGTAGAAAAGACCGATTTTAATCGTGAATCTGCACTGCGTACGGTGCTGTCACCTGACAACGGCCCTTTTTGACCAGTTACCGGATCCACACTCGCCAACGCTTGGGAGGTTTGATAAAACGAGTTATACGCTGCCACAAAGTTTTCGATATCGTTGCGTACACTTTGACGGTCGTACTCGACACCAATTTCAGCAGGCGGTTTATTCGGTTCTGATTTGCCTTTTAGTGTTAAATCAACACCTTCGATCGCATCTTCAATCACATTGTTGTGGCTAGATAGCTTTGCCACGCCATCAAGCAGAACTTCTGAATCTTGCCCTGCTTGTACTTCTGTCATTCCAAGGTATTCTTCAAAAGCAGATTGTGCCTTTGCGATTTTCGCTTCTGCTTCATCAATTTTTTCCAGACGCTCACGTTCTTGAGGATCAAGTTTAGCGCGATGAATTTGCTTAGCTTGCGCTTCGGAAAGTTCACCACGTGCCACTTTTTCGTCTAACGCTTGCTTTTCACTCGCAATTTTTTGCTCGATTTCCGCTTTTTCTTGCTCAAGAAGCTGCTTAGCCTCTTTCGTCGTAACGTAAGAATCGGTTAGGGTGCCCGATGCGGCATTATTCCAGCCTGGTACATCTGGTGCCTTCTCTATTGCCTTTTCGTCGAGTTCGAGCTCTGGTTCTTCATAAGAGTCCAACAAAGTACCTGACGCAGTTTCTGTCCACCCTGGAATTCTGTCTTCAGGGCGTAAACTCGCGCGTCGATTGGCTTCATCAATGGCTTCTTGACCAGCTTTGGCTGCTTCTGCACCCGCCGCAGAGATTGGCGCCTGCGATGCATCATCTTGTACATCGTCTGCCGCTTTTTGCTCTTCTGGAGGTAGAGGATTGCCGTTTACATCCAGATCTTCTGCTGGTTGTTCCGGAAATTTAAGAGGACCTAAGACATCTTCCGCCGCTGAACGAGCTTCTTCAAGCGCGTTGACGCGGTCTTCAAGTGTTTGGTATTCGAAATATTTAAGAGGGTTGCCTTTTTCTGCCTCCACACTGACTCTGATTTGATGATCCTTACCAGAGAGGTTAGAAGCAAGGATAAGGCGTGGACCTTCGACGTCGTTAATAAGAGATGCACGAACGCCAGGGTTATCTTTAGCGCCATTGATGCCACGTACGACATCGATGAGCTTAGATCGGGAACGAACATCGATATTAAAACGCTCATCACCAAGCGAAATCTGCAGCTTACCAGGGCCAAATTTTGCGTCTTCTGGCAATACGTCAGAAGCGACTTTATGGCTCTGAGCAAGCTGCAACACATCGATAGCATATTTGCCAGCGATAGCATCTGTGGTTGCCGTGGCAGATACGATATTGTCATCGGTCGTTTCGACAGTGCGAACGGCAAATGCTTTCTCCTGGCGAAAGTTCGCCATGAGATTTTTCATCGTATCCAATGATTCTCTGAGTCGTCCGTAAGCACTGATACTGGCATTAATTGTCGTGCGTTCGTTGTCGATGCGTTGCTGCTTTGGTACGCGTTCGGCATCCACAATTTTGCTGACCATGGAATTAATATCCATGCCGCCAGACATCCCCAAAGGGCCTAAACTCATCAAATCACCTCTAAAAACGACTTACACTTTTTCAGTCAACAACCCGCTGTTGGCTGTGTGCTCAGCTAGGCGACGCAATACCACTAGCATTTCTTCATCAGGAATTTGACGAATCACGTCACCGGTATTGGCTTCATAAATCGTCACCACATCTCGTCCGGATTCTTCATCCACTCGAAATGCGACTCCTTTGTTTATGGACGTTACAAATTCATTCATTTGTGCGACCAATTTTTCACGTTCTTCTTTGTTCAGTTCTTGACGGCTTTCAGCCATCTCGATCGCAGCTTGAACAGAGAAGTCGTATTCGGTGTTTTTCGCTTTTTGCGGCGAAATCTCACCATTTGAATTTGCTGGGCTAGACGTGCCTATATCATTGCCATTTTTATTTGCAAACTTTGTGCCATTTGGCGTGCCGTAAGGCTGGATGTTCGATGCGTAGGAGGATATATCCATTACAATCTCCCTTCCACCTTATGGGCTAACGATAGAATCTATCGCTTTGGTGCCCCAGCACTAAGGTGTTGACCTCAGGCTGGGTTTACCACTTAGCCCAACAAGCTTAGCGCTGCAGATGGAGACTGCTTCGCTTGAGCCAGGATTGAAGTACTTGCTTGCTGAAGAATTTGCGACTTAGTCATCGCAGTGGCTTCCTTCGCGTAATCAGTATCTTTAATACGGCTTTTAGACGCGTTAACGTTCTCGTTAATGTTGTCTAGGTTGCTGATTGCGTGGTTGAAGCGGTTTTGGAAAGCACCAAGTGAAGCTCGTTGGCTGTCTACGGACTTAAGAGCACCGTCGATAACCGCTACTGCTTCTTGAGAGCCAGCTACTGTGGTTACGTCGATGTCTTTCACTGTTACGTCTTTCGGGCCACCAAAGCCGATCTCGTCTGCTAGGTTGCCAGAAAACTCAACATCACCTTCAACTTTTTGAGAAGAAGCAAATACTTGTAGTTTGCCATCTTCGCCAACAGAGGCTTTTACATCATCGTTTTGACCGTTGATGTATGTCGCTAGCTGTTCAATATCATCGCCTTGCTTAGCGCTGATTGATAGCTCTTTCTCTTCACCCTGCTTGTTGGTATAGCTCATTTTGAACTCTGTTTTCTCACCAACAGTCCAAGATGCGTCTTTACCCTCTTCTGCTGCGTAGCTCTTACCACCCATTGCTGAAGTGTCTGAGCGTAGGTTACCCATAGAAAGCATCACTGCTTCACCTGAGTCCGCACCGATTTGGAAAGATTGAGTACCGTAAGTACCGTTTAGAAGCTTGTTACCACCGAAAGAGGTAGTTTCAGCAATACGGTTTAGCTCATCGTTTAGCGCTGTTACTTCTTCTTGGATCGCTACACGTTCTGCTTTTGAGTTAGAGCCGTTCGCCGATTGAAGCGAAAGATCACGCATACGTTGTAGGATGTTGGTAGATTCATTCATTGCACCTTCAGCAACCTGTGCAATAGAAATACCGTCGTTTGCGTTTTTCACTGCCATGTCTAGGCCACGGCTTTGTGCATTCAAGCGGTTTGAAATCTGTAGACCTGCAGCATCGTCTTTCGCGCTATTGATTTTATAACCCGAAGACAAACGCTCCATTGATTTTTGTTGACCGTCAGCTGCCTGGTTTAGGTAACGCTGTGCAGTCATCGCAGAAACGTTAGTATTAACGTTAATCGCCATAATTGATCTCCTTAAGGCTTTAGTGAATGTACCGTCGTGTCTCTCACCTCACTTAGGTACATCTCATTTCTCTCAGTCCCTTTAACGGCGACCAATGAATATCCTTTAGAAGAAATTTTCAATTTTTTGCGATTATTTTCTTTGGTTTACTGAAATGTGATGAAGCTCTAATGCCGTGATTCGCAGAAATCCTGAGTCCCCAAAAGACAGAAAAAAAACCCAGCCGAAGCTGGGTTTACTCGCTCATCTCTCACCACGAGCCAATGAGGTTCTCGTCTTAGGTTTGAAATTAACCTAGCAGACTTAGCGCTGAGTTTGGCGCTTGTTTCGCTTGCGCAAGGATTGAGCTTGACGCTTGCGATAGAATTTGTGATTTGGTCATTGCCGTCGTTTCTTTGGCGAAGTCAGTATCTTTGATACGGCTCTTCGACGCATTCACGTTCTCGTTAATGTTGTCCAAATTGCTGATTGCGTGGTTGAAACGGTTCTGGAATGCACCCAGCTCTGCGCGGTGGCTGTCTACATATTTCAGTGCCGCATCGATGATAGCAACAGATTCTTGTGCGCCACCGACTGAGGTTACGTCAATAGTATCTACCGTCACTTTTTTACCTTCGCCCAAACCTAGCTCACCAGATAGGCCGCCTGAAAACTCGACTTCGCCTTCGACTTTGTTGTTGCCAGCAAAGATTTGCAGTTTACCGTCTTGGTCTACAGAGGCTTTCACTAGGTCAGTTTGACCGTTAATGTAAGTCGCAAGCTCTTCGATATCGTCACCCGCTTTTGCGCTGATGTTGATTTCTTGCTCTTGGCCGTAGCTGTCCGTTAGGTTGATTTTTAGGTCGTTCTTACCTTCAGCAACGTTCCAGTCTTTACCTTTACCACTTTCAGCTTGGTAGCTCACACCGCCCATCATTTTGTTGTCTGAACGCATGTCTTTTAGCTCAAGCATCACTGCTTCACCGTTATCTGCACCGATTTGGAACGATTTCGCACCGTGTGTGCCGTTTAGTAGCTTGTTACCACCGAAAGAAGTGGTTTCTGCGATTCGGTTTAGTTCGTCGTTTAGCGCGGTCACTTCTTCTTGAATCGCAACGCGCTCTGCTTTCGAGTTTGAACCGTTTGCTGATTGCAGAGACAAGTCACGCATACGTTGAAGAATGTTAGTGGTCTCATTCATTGCACCTTCAGCAGTTTGTGCAATCGAGATACCGTCGTTCGCGTTGCGAACCGCTACATCCAAACCACGGCTTTGTACGTTCAAACGGTTCGAGATTTGTAGACCCGCAGCGTCATCTTTTGCGCTGTTGATTTTAAAACCCGAAGACAAACGCTCCATAGAAGTTTGTTGAGCTGAGTTTGCGTTGTTTAGGTAACGCTGAGCGGTCATCGCTGATACGTTAGTGTTTACATTCACTGCCATGGTGATTTCTCCAATTGATTTTCCGGTGTAGCGGTTTCCGACGTCTCGGAAAACCAAGTAGTTCTCTCAAAGTTACTTTTATTAACGGCGCATGCCCTGTTTTCTTTAGAGAAAATTTTAGATTTTTTTGAAAATAATTCGTTTGGAGGGGTAATCGTGACAAAGCGGATAAAAAAGCAAAAAAACTTTCATTTTTCGCTAAAGCTTCTTTTCGAATTGTCGATACAGGCAGGTTTTGCGTTAAATTCGGGCAAGGCCGTTCATCAGCCAAGCAAGGTCAATGCTAGGTTTGGCGCTTGTTTTGCTTGCGCCAGAATAGAAGTACTGACCTGTTGTAAAATCTGTTGCTTCACCATTTGCGTAGTTTCTTTGGCATAGTCAGTGTCTTGGATACGACTGTTGGAAGCGGCTAAGTTTTCGTGGATGTTATCGAGATTATTGATCGCGTGATTAAAGCGGTTTTGATACGCGCCTAACTCCGCACGACTGCCATCTACCGTTTTCAAAGCATCATCTAAAATGCCGACCGCCATCTGAGCGCCACCGACCGTGCTAATATCAATACTATCTACCGTTCTATTTACGGTGACATACTTGCCAAGTTCTAACTCATCAGCCAGGCCACCACTGAAGGTTGGTCCAGGGTATTTTATGGCGTCCTTGTGGGACATGAGTAACTGCAGTTGCCCCTCTTCATTAACAGACGCTTTCACTTTATCGGTCTGCCCGTTAATGTAAGTCGCGAGTTCTTCTATATCGTCGCCAGCTTTAGCTTCAATACGGATCTCCTGCTCTTCAAAATTGTTATCACGGTAGCTGATAACAATTTCATTATTTCCGTTTTGAACCGTCCAATCTGAACTGACTCTTTGATATGAGCTCATTGAAAAGCTACCTAAAGATTCCGGCTGCATGGTCCGCAGGCCAATTTGTACCGCTTCACCAGCCGTTGCACCGATTTGAAAAGACGATGTACCGAATGTGCCGTTCAGCAATTTACGTCCACCAAAAGATGTGGTTTCTGCAATACGACTTAACTCATCATTTAAAGCAGAGACTTCTTCTTGCAGTGCAGTGCGCTCCGCTTTGCTGTTTGAACCATTGGCTGACTGTAGCGACAAATCACGCATACGTTGCATGATATTGGTCACCTCATTCATCGCGCCTTCCGCAGTTTGCATGATGGAAATGCCGTCATTCGCGTTGCGAACCGCAACATCTAAACCACGCATTTGCGATTGCAAGCGGTTGGAGATTTGCAGACCCGCAGCGTCATCCTTTGCGCTGTTAATACGCTTCCCTGAAGACAAACGCTCCATGGATTGGTTCAGCATGTCAGTTGCACTGGTCAAATGACGCTGTGCGACGAGTGCTGCCACATTGGTATTAACGGTGATCGCCACGAGACACAGACTCCAAATAAATTAAGGCTTTGGATACTTATCGACCAAGTAACAGAAAAGTTTAGTGTTTTTTGAAAAGAGATTGGAATAGAAATAGAAAACAAAAGCCCTCCATTGGAGGGCTTAAGAAATGAAGTCTGAGAACTTACTTGATGGCTAGCTCCGCGAGCATTTCTTGCGAAGGAGCGAAGAAGTACGCACCAGTTACCGCTGTTGTGAAACGAAGCATTTGGTCTGTTTTACCATCTGTCACGCCGTACATACTTTCTAGCATCACTTTAATGTTATGAAGTGTATTGCAGTAAGAAATAAACAGCAGGCCATGAGGCCCTGTCACCGTCCCGTATGGTAAGCTGTGGCGAACAATCTTCAAACCTTTACCTTCTTCTTTGATATCAACGCGACCAACGTGTGATGCAGCAGGAACGTCTTCTAGCTCGATAGAGTCTGACTTGGTACGACCAATCACTTTTTCTTGCGCTTTGACATTCAATCGATTCCAAGCGGCAAGGTTATGTTCAAAGCGCTGAGCCATAACATAACTGCCTCCAGCAAATGGGCCCTCTTTTACTAGAGCCACATCAGCGCGAGCCTCCCCTTTCGGGTTTTCTGTGCCATCAATGAAGTCTGTCATATCACGAGCATCAAGGTAACGGTACCCATATGTTTCGTCCACAATGGTGACATCTTGTGCCGTCTCTTCTAGGAACTTACGCAACACGTAAAAATGCAAGTCGTGACGAGTCGAGTGACAGTGAATCAGCACATCTACGTCTGTTGCAGGAGCAACGATGTCACCTTCGCCAAGTTGAGTAAAATCAATAAGCTCTTCTGGCGCGTCTACATTAAGGTGTTCCCAAAACGATTTTGTGAATGCGATAGAAAGCGTCAGCGCAGCACCTGGCTGGGTAATGTTTAACTCTTCCACCAACTTTGGCAGTGCTTTCAGTTTTTCTAATACGTTTTCACGGTTTTGGTTCACTTTGAGTTGAGTGTACAGTGCAAATGGCCCGGCTTCTGGCACGATCGCCGTTTGAGCTTGTGACATTGAGGTTTCCTCTATTACTTTGCCCCAGAGTGGGAAGTTATTGTTTTTAATTCTTTGAATGCTGCTGTTCATCGTGCGCCAATTGTGGCACATGAAAACAGTCTTTTACCCATATTCCATTTAGAAGATAGATCATAAACCAAGCTAATAAGGTAATGGTAAGGGCGTTTGCCCAATTAAACACTCCATGTTCTAGGTACACATGATACATGGTCTGAGCAAGTTGAATACCGCACAAGATCAAAGTGATCTCGCGACCATAGCGAGTAATTCTGTTTACCCATCCTCTGTCGGGATGACGAAGCCCCATTAACCACATAAGAAGCAAACTTGGAATGCCCATCGCCAAACCTAAATACAACGTACTTGAATCTGGGTAAACAATAGCGAGTAGCTTGCTGCCACTATCACGACTTACACCAGCCATGGCAAACACCACCCATGAACGCACAAGAAACATCCATCCCACCCATAAAATGATCGGCGCCTTTAAAAATCCATGAGCGTCATATTGGTCAAACGAATAGCGCACAACATCTTCTTCTTTATGTGATAAAAACGTCACTTTAACCTATCGTTTCAGAGTTGCAAGCCAACAAAGATGAGAACTGAAGTTCATTTCAGCACCTTACACAGGTAAACTAAACAAAGATTTACAGCGACGTTGATGAGAAACATGAAAAAAAGAACTCCTGCCACCCCTGTGCCTTCTCAAGAAACACAAGCCGAAGCGATGAGAATTGCTAAATCCACGCAAAAGCCCGGCCAAACCAAAGAGCAAACCAAGCTCATCGCTCAAGGTATCGAAAAAGGCATCGCGCAATATAAGAAACAACAAAAAGAGCGCAACCGCCAAGCCGATAAAGCGAAGAAAAAACAGCAACGTGAAAAACAACGTCAGCATGAAGAGATTATCGAACAAGACAATATCACCAACGATGCGCCAAACCATTCATCAAGCAAACTGCCTTGGACACTACTTGTCCTGAGCTGGATTGGCTTTGCTGCTTACATAGTATTGGGGAAATAGCTAATGAAACGCCTGTTACTTGGACTTTTTGTCGTGCTTCTAACGGGTTGCACGATGCCATCTCACCTTACTCATGCTCAAAGTCAAGATGTTCATATTCGCATTGACGCGCAATTCGACCCTGAGCGATGCGAATACAAAGGCGAAGTCACCGGAAGTGAAGGCCATTGGTATAACTACATTTTCATGACTAATGACGCGATGATGCAAGGCGCGATGAACGATTTAAAAAACAATGCAGCGGCTATTGATGCGGACACCGTTTTTATGGTTTCCCCACAAGATTTTATCACTTCATTTAGCGTACTGGGTTCCGCCTACCGCTGCAATGGATGAGGCCTGAATATGAAAAAAGCCAGCAATTGCTGGCTTATGCACGAAATCCAAGACTGCTAGCGATATCTCTCTCCCGCTCTAGAACCCATTGGCTATCAAAAGGCCCCCAATCTGAAAGTTGATAATAGCCGTCATTATGACGTCGGCCATCTTGAACGAATATGAGTTCAATGCCGATCCCAGGTAACGCCTTGAGTACATCTTGAATAGTACGACGAGGCCACCCCGTTTTTTCGATCAACTTTGGCACATTCGGCCTTTCTAGGTTTTCCACCAACAAGGCCAAATATAGCCGCCTTGCAAAAACAGGACTCAATTCCATTGACACCTCCTAAAATTGTGCTGATTCATTATTTCGTTTTTGCTCAGCGAGGTGTTGCGTTTGATCAATAACTCGACTTTTCCATTTGATTTAGACGAATTTTTATTCGATTTATAGCGCATTCATCGTAAATAAGTTATGTGACATTAGTTATCTCAATCTATCTGAAAATATTTTCCACCGCATTTTGTCAGTTTGATTGCTTCTTGATAGGATGCTTTAACAGCCCAAATCACTTAAGTGCGTCTTAACCGCGCCAGTGAAAAATAGAACAAAGAAAAAGGAAACACTATGTCGATTACCATGTTTGGTATTCCCAACTGCGATACGATCAAAAAAGCCAAGAAATGGTTAGAAGCCGAGGATATTGCTTACGACTTCCATGACTACCGTAAGCAAGGCATTGATGCAGAAATGGTAAGTGAATTTTGTCGCGCTTTAGGTTGGGAACAGGTGCTCAATAAACGTGGCACAACCTACCGCCAATTAGCGCAAGAGCAGAAAGACACACTTAACGAGGAAAACGCCATCGCTCTTTTGGTAGAAAACCCTGCGATGATTAAACGCCCAATTTTAAAAGTGAATGATCAACTTCATATCGGTTTTAAAGCTGATCAATACGCTAGCATTTTCAACTCTTAAATAAAGGAATACTCAAGGATGACAGACAGTCCAGTATTGGCACTTGCTAAAGATCTGATCAGTAGACAGTCCGTAACGCCGGAAGACGCAGGTTGTCAGGATTTGATGATCGAGCGCTTAAAAGCACTCGGGTTTGAAATTGAAGTGATGGTATTTGAAGACACCACGAACTTCTGGGCTCGACGTGGTTCAGAAGCGCCGCTATTTGCGTTTGCTGGCCACACCGATGTGGTACCAGCTGGCAAATTGGAACACTGGAATACACATCCGTTTGAACCGACCATTATTGATGGTTACTTGCATGGCCGCGGCGCAGCTGACATGAAAGGGTCACTCGCCGCTATGGTTGTTGCAGTTGAACGCTTTATCGCCGAAAACCCAGATCACAAAGGCTCAATTGGCTTCTTAATTACGTCGGATGAAGAAGGGCCATTTATCAACGGTACCGTTCGTGTTGTAGAAACGTTGATGGAACGTGGTGAGAACATCGATATGTGTATTGTTGGTGAACCATCCAGCACCGAAGTGGTTGGCGATGTAGTGAAAAATGGACGCCGTGGATCCATCACTGGTGATTTAACGGTAAAAGGAACACAAGGCCACGTGGCCTACCCTCACCTAGCCAGCAATCCAGTGCATGAGTCTCTACTCGCGATTCATGAACTCGCGACGACAGAATGGGACAAAGGGAATGATTACTTCCCACCGACCAGTTTCCAGATCCCGAATGTATCGGCTGGCACTGGTGCGTCTAACGTTATTCCTGGCGAGTTCCATGTTCAGTTCAACCTACGTTTTAGTACTGAGCTTAACAATGACGCAATTGTTCAGCGTGTTACCGAAACATTGGACAAGCATGAGCTGGACTACGACCTAAAATGGACATTCAACGGTGACCCATTCCTGACCGATACGGGCGCACTGCTAGACGCGGTTGTAGCTGCAGTGGCCGAAGTCAATGATACGAAGCCAGCGCTACTTACAACTGGCGGTACGTCTGATGGTCGTTTTATTGCTCGAATGGGAGGTCAAGTCGTAGAGTTAGGTCCTGTTAACGCTACGATTCATAAAGTGAACGAGTGTGTGAAAGTCGACGATCTTGAAAAGTTGACGGACATGTACGAAAACACGTTGAAACACCTATTGGCGAAATAATCAGCGAGAACACAATGACACCAGAGCAACTCACCGGAATCACTGATTCTCATCTTCAATCCACACTAGTGGGGCAAAAAGCGTTTCTACTCCACCCTGAAGTGGCTGACGATCTGCTAAAGATGATTGAAGCGGCAACAGAAGCAGGTTTCAAAATGGAAATCGCCAGTGGTTTTCGTGACTTTAATCGCCAAAAAGCCATCTGGAACGGGAAGTTTTCTGGTGAGTTGCCAATTCTCGACATCAACTCCCGCCCTTTGAATAAAGCAGAGTTAAATGACGAAGAGAAATTGATGGCCATTTTGCGCTGGTCGGCATTGCCCGGAGGAAGTCGTCATCATTGGGGTTGTGATTTTGATGTCTATGCGCGCAATTTATTGCCTGCTGACACCAAACTCAAGTTGGAACCTTGGGAGTATCTTGAAGGCCACCAGCAGGCGTTCTACCAATGGTTAAAAGCCAACCTTGGTCGGTTCGGTTTCTTCTTTCCTTATCAGCATGATTTAGGTGGCGTTTCGATTGAGCCTTGGCACATTAGTCACCGCGCTGTCGGGCAGCAATGCCTCGAGCAGTTGACGCTTGATGTACTCAGAAGCCAGTTGATTAAACAAAATCAGACCGACAACATTGCAGGGATTGACGTCATACTGAATAATTTGGATAACGTCGTTGCCAAATTTATTCACAATATCACGCCGCCGGAGGCTCTATGATAGAAATACTAACCAATCCTTGGGTCATTATTATTGTAGTGTTGAGCGTGGTCATTGGTAATATTGCCGCACTCAAATATACCGCAAAAATGAAGTTTGGTCAGATGGATAAAAGCCGTAAGAACGATTTAGATAAGCTGAACACATTGGATAAACAGCGCTACGCTGAAGAAGATAAAAACAAAAACGAGCCTCGTTAGTTACTCACCAGCTTCATCTCGACACATTTAATCTAAACATCAAAAAAGGGACCACTAGGTCCCTTTTCTATCATTAAGTAAACACGCCGCGTTAAGCTCGCTTTGTTTACTGCTTCACTGTTGCAGCCAATACAGGCGCTAGTGATTTCAAAAACTCTTCTTCTACTGGCTTGCCAGAGGAGTCGGTGATATTGATAGACGTACGGTTGCCTAAATCACCAAGTAAGAATGTGTACTTACCAGCGGCTAACTCCACTGGTTTAACGCCGATATCGTTCCAGAATTCATCATCCGGAGACGCATATTTCGCAGTGATTGTGCCCTGAGACTGGCTACGCTCTTCAATCTTAAAGCCCATCTTAGGTAGAATATTAGGCAGACGCTGCCAAAGCATGTTGTATTGCGCACGCGCGATAATCACTGGAAGTCCGCTGCGGTCTTTACCCATTGTGATTGGGATCTGTTTAACCAACTCTTGCGCTTTACGCTGTGCTTCTTCACGCACTTCTTGATCGTAGCGAGCGGTGACCAAGTTCGTCATGAACACATTGTAGCGCTCACGGTTGGTCGCCGTTACTTCTTTCACTTGATTGCCTTCACGCCAGTCAATAAGGCTCACCTTAAAGCCGTGTCGACCATTTGCTTCAGCGCGTACGATTTCATATCGGCTGCCAATTTCTAGCTCTTCATCTGGCGAATCCCAAGTCACCCATCCTGTCTCGATGCGAGAGTCTGTTTGGCTTTCAACTGGAATCTCGTTGGCCGCGACCATGTTTTGCACCGTTTGCCAAACTTTATCTAGTTCATCTTTACGAAGTAGCCAAAGTGTCACTTCACCATCACTACTGCGGTCTAGACGTGCACCGGGAATAAGCTCTAGGACTTGTTGAGGTGGACGAATGTCGACATCTTTACCGACACCACCAGCGTAGTTACCCTGAGGGATCTCGTAGTTAGGGTAAAACTGAGGCTGTGCACCCTGTGGGACATTCCACTCACCCAAATTGGGGGAGTTCAAATACTCGAAGTCATCTTTTGCTTGACGACGTTGATTGGCACCACCTGAACAGGCAGTCAATACGAATACAGCTAATGAACTTAACACTAACTGGCTTGAAAGCTTCATCTATACTCCTAAAACACCGAGGGCGCTTTGGCCCCCAGTATGAACTTCAATCCTAGTAACTCAATCTTAATAGCTCAATCTTAATAAATATGGGCGTCTGTTAGCGCCTGCTCGACGATCGGCTGCGATTTTTCAGAAAGCGTAGTTAAAGGAAGACGCAAACCACCTTCTTCAATCAAACCAAGCTTTTGCGCTGCCCATTTTACTGGGATAGGGCTTGCTTCGATGAAAAGGTTTTTGTGTAGAGTCATCAAGCGTTGGTTAATCGCTTCTGCTTCTTCGTACTTACCTTCACTTGCCAAATGGAACATGTCTGCCATGTCTTTAGCTGCAATATTGTTCGTTACCGAGATAACACCATTGCCGCCAAGTTTCACAAAATCCAGCCCTGTCGCATCATCGCCACTTAGTAAGATAAAATCTTCGCCACAAAGTTCACGATGAATTGCAATTCGTTCCAAATCGCCCGTTGCATCTTTTAGAGCCACGATATTATCAAGCTTTGACAAGCGTGCCACTGTTTCTGGCTGCATATCAACAGCAGTACGGCCTGGTACGTTGTACAAAATTAGAGGCACATCACTCGCTTCGGCAATTGCCTTGTAATGTAGAAACAAACCCTCTTGAGTTGGTTTGTTGTAATACGGTGTCACACTCAGGAAGCCAGCAATACCAGAATCAGCCAGTAATTTGCTAAATGTTACTGCCTCATGGGTAGCATTTGCACCCGTGCCAGCAATCACAGGGATGCGACCGTCGGCAAACTCAACAGTTTTATTAACGACCTTTACATGCTCTTCAATGGTCAGTGTCGCTGACTCACCTGTTGTGCCTACTGCCACAATACCGTCTGTACCCGCTTCAACGTGGTACTCTACTAGCTTTTGCAGACCATCAAAGTCTACTTCGCCATCTGCTTTGAATGGCGTAATCAGCGCTACGATACTTCCTGAAAACATGTTTATCTCCCTCATTTAACTCTTTCTGCATGGTACTGTAATGCGATTGAAAAACACAAGAGCGTAAACTCGCTTACAAAGTACAAATGAATGAATAATTACCAGTTGTTAGAGGTCTAGCAACTTAATTGCTCTATTTGGTTTGATTAACGGCAATATTAATAATCGTGTTGGGCTTTCGAGTGACTTTAGAATCTATCAGTGATTTGGAAAATACTGAAGAGCACAAGCAAGGAAAATATACTCTTTGGTCTTGTTAGCCAAGTCAGATCTAAGTGAATAAAACGGCCAGACAATAGGCAAGCACATCATGCAAACGTTTTGTTTATCCTACAGCCTGCATTTACTGTTTATTTCCCACCACTCCCCTCAACATCCTCCTGCTTTTTATAGACTAAAAAGAACTGGCTCGATATTTCTTCGCAATATCTGTGCTAACATCTCTCTATTGAAGAAAGGACAAGAAGCTCATTTATGAAGCAACATCTGGTACTTACAGCAGTTGGAACGGACCGTCCAGGCATTTGTAACCAAGTCGTACAGCTCGTTACTCAAGCTGGTTGTAACATAGTCGATAGCCGTATCGCTATCTTTGGCAGCGAATTTACGCTGATCATGCTCCTGACTGGGAACGCCAGCAGCGTGACTCGAGTTGAAACGCAATTGCCCCTGCTTGGCCAAGAACATGACCTTATTACGATCATGAAACGCACAGCGGCGCACGAACTGCTCGATAACAGCTACACCATGGAAGTGTTTATTGAGTCTGAAGACCGCCCTGGGTTAACTGAAAAATTTACTAAGTTCTTCGCTGATCAGCAGATTGGTTTAGACTCTCTTAGCGCGCAAACCATCAGCAAGTCGAAAATTCAACTCGATTCTGACCAGTTTCACATTGCGATTACTGCATCTGTAAGCGCGGATTTTAATTTGATGCAGTTACAAGAAGACTTCGATGAACTTTGTAAGTCGCTCAACGTACAAGGTTCTCTGAATTTCATTAAAAACACACTATAAAGTAAAGGAAATCAAAATGAATACGCTGACAGCAGGCTCGCCAGCGCCAGCCTTCTCTTTGCTCGACCAAGACGGAAATACCGTTTCTCTTGAAGACTTTAAAGGCAAGAAAGTACTTTTCTACTTTTACCCTAAGGCGATGACGCCGGGTTGTACTACACAAGCAAAAGGCCTTCGTGACATCAAAGCTGAACTCGATGCACATAACGTGGTGGTACTCGGCGTAAGCATCGACCCTGTAAAGCGCCTAGGCAAGTTCATCGAGCGCGATGATTTAAACTTCACTCTGCTTTCTGATGAAGACCATGCCGTTGCTGACCAGTTCGGCGTTTGGGGCGAAAAGAAATTCATGGGCAAAGTATACGACGGTCTTCACCGCATTAGCTTTCTGATCAATGAAGAAGGCGTGATCGAACATGTGTTCAACAAGTTCAAAACCAAAGATCACCACGAAGTCGTATTAAACTACTTAAACGAAAACGCTTAAACGCTATTGTTTTTCTACAAACAAAAAGCCCAGCAAACTGCTGGGCTTTCTTTTAACCATCGTACCTTTGGTAACAACTACTCTTGTTCGACAGGTTCGTTTTCTTCCGTGCTTGGTAATGCATGCCATACGGCTTTGACTAATGTCGCTAAAGGAATGGCGAAGAACACCCCCCAAAAACCCCACAGCCCACCAAAGACTAATACAGCCACAATGATAGCAACTGGGTGTAAGTTTACTGCCTCGGAAAACAGAACAGGAACCAACACATTACCATCCAGCGCCTGGATAATACCGTAAGCAAGCAACAACCAATAAAACGGAGGCGTTAAACCCCATTGGAACAAACCAACGATAGCAACAGGTACAGTAACAGCCGCCGCACCGATATAAGGAATCAAAACCGACAGACCAACGGCTACGGCAAGCAACGCCGAGTAACGAAGATCTAAAAGGGCAAAAGTCACGTAGCTCACACCGCCCACGATTAAAATCTCTAACACTTTACCGCGAATGTAATTTGATATCTGCTCGTTCATTTCATGCCAAACTTTATTCGCCAATTTACGGTTTTTCGGCAGAATACCGCTTGCGATTCGCAGCATTTCTTCTTTGTCTTTAAGCAAAAAGAAGATAAGGAGTGGCACTAAGATCAAATATACCGCTAGCGTTGCAATGCTAACTAATGAAGCAAGCGACCCTTTGACGACACTTTCACCCAGCCCCAGTGCTTGGTTTTTGGCGTTCGTCACCACGGTTTCTACTATTTCTAAATTGGCTAGTTCAGGATGGCGCTCTGGCAATGTGACAATAAACTTTTGTAGCCCGTTGTACATGTTCGGAATATCGTTAATTAGATTACCGACCTGAGTCCAAATCGTCGGAACCAAGCCAAACAACGCAATTAACATTAACCCGACAAAGACCAAGATCACGATAATAACCGACAAAGTGCGCGGCACGCCCATACGACACATTTTGACAACTGGCCATTCAAGTAGATAAGCCAAAACGATCGCGACAAGTAATGGCGCAATCAAGTGTCCAAAGAAGTAAATGGTGATAAAGCCAAACAGCAAGATCGCGACGAGACTTACTGCGTGAGGGTCAGAGAAACGTCGTTTATACCAACGACTAACCATTTCAAACATCTTATGCGGATTCCTTATTGAAGACAGTCAATGTGTAGTGCTCTGATGTAGATTGGCAATCAACTGAGTACCCTTGGGCACTAAGATAGTTCACAATGTCTCGTTTAGAGCTGTTGTCCACCACTTGAATGACAAGTTGATGATACTGCTTTGCTTCTCCTTGAAAGACCTCAGCAGCATGACGCTTTGCAAGTAACAGTGCCATAGGACAACGTTGCTCACGCAAATCAAGTAACATGGATTCCATTGTATTGCTCTGCACTTATGATAGGGTTGTATTGTAACGGCTTTTTGAGCTGGTGCTAGCACTTCTGACATGATTTAACCACATGCTGAAATAGCTCGGATATAAAATAATTTACGAAACCAATTCATTTATTTCCGGTCTTACTGTTAGCTTATATCCTCACGGATAACCAAAACGTATGTGGCGCTGTTAATAGGCTCTCGACCTGTAACCACATGCTTATGTATTTTGGAGAACCTTTTAAACGTATGTTAAAACGCACTCGCTCGCTAGTTTGCTTATGTCTTGCTGCTGCCATCAGTTCGCCGACAACTTATGCCAATAGCATTGACTTGCCAGACATTGGCACAGCTGCTGGTGGTACGCTTTCAATAGACCAAGAGTTGATTTATGGCGACGCCTATATGCGTATGCTCAGAGCCAGTAAACCTATCGTTAATGACCCTGTCATCAATGAATATATTGACTCTCTTGGGCACAAATTAGTGGCCAATGCGAATGATGTAAAAACGCCGTTCCACTTCTTTATGATTCGCGACCGTAATATCAACGCATTCGCGTTTTTTGGTGGCTATGTAGCGCTGCATTCTGGGTTGTTTCTTCATGCTCGTTCAGAAAGTGAGCTGGCCTCTGTTGTCGCTCACGAGATAGCGCACGTCACACAACGTCACCTTGCTCGGAGTATGGAAGAACAAGCACGCCGCTCTCCGGCCACATTAGCCGCACTTGCGGGGGCACTACTGCTTTCAATTGCCTCACCCGAAGCGGGGATGGCTGCAATTACAGCAGCAACCGCGGGCAACATGCAAAGTCAAATCAACTACACTCGCGCGAATGAAAAAGAAGCGGATCGCTTTGGTATTTCGACACTAGCAAAAGCCGGTTTTGATGTTCAAGCAATGCCAAGGTTTTTTGGCCGTCTTGCTGATGAGTATCGTTATGCGAGTAAACCGCCACCAATGCTCCTGACTCACCCTCTGCCTGAAGATCGAATTACCGATAGCCGTGCGCGAGCAAGAACCTATCCTCCAATGCGTGTTGTGCCTTCAATAGACTATCATCTAGCTCGCGCGCGCATTGTGGCTCGTTACGCTGGCATTGATGGACAAGCCGCCCTGAGCTGGTTTGAGAGAACCCAAAAGAAAGCCTCTGCGGACATTACACCTGCTTTTGATTATGGTCGAGTACTCGTGCATTTAGACAATAAACGCTTATCTCAAGCGGAACCAATTTTGAAAAAGTTACTGGAACAAGACCCAAGTAACCCGTTTTACTTGGACGCTATGACGGATTTATACATCGAGAAGAAGCAGCCAGAAAAAGCAACCGAGATGCTCCGCAAAGCGTTATCTCGTAACCCTCAAAATAAAGTATTGACCATTAACTACGCCAATGCGCTACTTGAGGACAATAAAAACGATCAAGCCACGCGAGTTCTTCAAAGATACACTCATGACTATCCTGAAGATACAAATGGCTGGCACCTAATATCGAAGAGCTACCACGCGCTGGGGCGTAGCGATGAAGAGTTGGCTGCTCGAGCAGAAATTTTGGCATTGCGAGCAAATTGGAATAAAGCGATTCAATATTATAGTGAAGCAAGTAAAATGGCCAAGTTGGGCAGCTTAGAGCAAGCGCGATACGATGCCCGTATCGACCAACTCATGATCCAAAGAGATCGATTCATGGCATTACAATAACGAAATGGAGAAAACCATGTCAGTCGTGATTTATCACAACCCTCGTTGCTCAAAGAGCCGTCAAACACTTGAACTGCTTGAGCAAAATGGTGTTACACCGGAAGTCGTCAAATACCTAGACACACCACTTAACGTGGATGAACTAAAAGCGCTGTACGCCCAGCTTGGCTTTTCATCTGTACGTGAAATGATGCGCACTAAAGAAAGTGAATATAAAGAGCTTGGCTTAGGCGAAGACTCCGTCCGCGATGAGCAATTATTCGAAGCAATGGCGAAAAATCCAAAGTTGTTTGAGCGTCCGGTTGTCGTTGCTAACGGCAAAGCAAAAATTGGTCGCCCACCAGAGCAAGTGTTGGATATTTTATAAATGGATTGCCAGATCCTTATTTTGTATTTCAGCCGTCATGGCTCGACAAAACAACTGGCAAGACAAATAGCAAGAGGAGTCGAATCGACTCCTCAATGCCAAGCAATTTTGCGTACAGTTGAAGAATTGTCACCTCACTCACACTCCCCTTCTGATCCAATTGTTACTCTAGAGGAACTAAAAACGTGCGACGGTCTAGCGTTTGGCAGTCCCGTCTGGTTTGGCAACATGGCTGCGCCTTTAAAGCACTTCTGGGATCAGACTACATCTTTATGGGTCAGTGGTGACTTAATCGATAAGCCTGCTTGTGTCTTTACCTCTTCGTCCTCGATGCATGGTGGTCAAGAAACAACGTTACAAAGCATGATGACCCCTTTATTGCATCACGGGATGATGGTTTTGGGCATTCCTTATTCCGAGCCAGAGTTACACACTACGCAGTCCGGAGGCACTCCGTATGGCGCCAGCAGTGTAGGCCATGAGGCAACCCTAAGCAGTGAAGAGATTCGCCTGGCACAACAATTAGGCAAAAGGCTGGCAACTGCAGCGTTAAAACTAAAAGTCTGTTAGTAAAATCAAGGATAGTTAATCGATGTCTGACTCTTTAGACCAAACACCACTCGGTACACAGGCTAAAACGTATCGTTACCTGGCTTTATTTGGCAACTTAGCCTTATTAGCCTGGGTCGCTATTTGGCAGCTTGCGTTATCCCCTCATCCCCACCTCAGCAGCACAACACTTGCTATTGCTTGGTGTATTCCGCTACTACTTCCGTTGCCTGGTATTTTAGCTGGTAAGCCTTACACTCATGCTTGGGCTAACTTTGTTCTTATGCTGTATTTCTTGCATGCGCTGACCATCCTTTATGTGGATGGGGGTGAACGCTGGCTTGCGGCAGTGGAACTGATACTGACTTCACTCGGTTTCGCTGGCAATATTTTGTTTGCTAGAGCGAGAGGCAAAGAGCTAGGTCTTAAGTTGAAACGCCTCTCTCAAGTAGAAAAAGAAGAAAAAGCGAAATTCAATAAATAACGCCAATTGCAGTCAATCACTGATCATTGGTTCGAATACGAATTTAGAAAACAAAAAGAGTCGCTATTGCGACTCTTTTTTATGCTTACCACATTGGTCTTTGATCCTTGCGTTTCACGCCTGGAACGCTACCAAGGAGATTACGATGCCGAGCGCCACTCGTAGATCAAGTCATACTGTTCTCGGGCAGGCTCCACAATCATTGGCTGAGTTGGCTGTGTTTCGTCACTTGCTTCTGCCACAATATCTACTGGTACTTCAGGCTGCGCTTCTTTTGGCGTCGCGGCGTCTTTTGCTTCATTACTCTGAACCAATGGCTCTTCTTCTTGAGTTGAAGCTGGGGCATCAACTTCACCTAAAGGATCTTCAAAAACCATTAATTGAGAAATAGAAGAAGCTTCTTTCTCAAAAGCTTGTTGTGATGCCAAAAGGTGGATGTTGAGCGTTAACTCTTCCCCTTGAACACGCTTAATCTCTGTACCCGCAACCGAATTAAGTTGTTTTAACGCATTCTCTAAACGGAAGAAGTCCGTGGCAGAGGTTACATTAAGGACTTTCACTGCTAGCGCTTTTGAAGACTTTCCTGAAACCACAACTGCACTCTTACTTGCATAGTAGTCTGCGATGCCATCCACCATTTCTGCAATAGCATTAGCACCTGATACAGACCCGCTACGCGGAGAACGTTGCGCTTCTACAATTCTCGTTGGCGACTGGTCGTAGAGTGTCCAACGAATTTGTTCACCTTGAGCTCGTACAACCAAAACGGCGTCAGCTGGGTAGCGCTGGCTGGCTTGACCAATTGGCTCAATAAAGCCGCCCCAAAGATCAGAGACATTAACACCGGTTACATCATCAAAATCCCCAACCGGGATAGTGATTGGCAGGCCTCTTAATTTCGCTGCGCTACGAAGTGCTGCAACATTTGAAGATTCAGAATGCTCCCACGCAATGTTACGATCGTAACCCTGTTCTTCAACCATCCAAACTAAAATATTGGCACGATTTGGCGACCAAGATGGCAATTGTGCTTGTGTTAAAAGAGAGCTGATTTGGTCGTTGTTAAACAACATTTTTAGGCTCGCTTTTCCATCAACCTGCCCATAGCTCAGTTGAGAAATGTAACGCGCACTTGAGCTAAGTGCCTTTTTAATCACTGGATTGCTTAAAGAGGATTGAGAACCGGTCGCTCGAACAATCACATCCTGCATACCTTGTTGACGAGCCAAAGACTCACCGTCGTTCTGCTCACTGTCGATAACCACTTCGGCACGATAGATATCCACCTGAGTTAATGCATATACTGGTAGGGACAACCAACCTATCAGTAAGAGAGCTAAATAGCGCATAGTTTTTATAATCCTCTGAACAAGAACCCGAATAATAAGCAACTATCAAATCTTGAGCAAGGCAAGTACTGAGTAAATTGTCTGTATTATGACCATCTTTGTTAACTCGGGCCTCAACCAGCGCTTCAGTGCTATTTTTTATAATAAACTCATTGCTTATTAAGCTATCTCAACAAGTTAGGCTGTCCATTTTTCATCTTCACGCAAGACACGTAAAAGAGGACAATTTGCAAGCAAGCAACTCTCAAAAGTGCTATTTATGGGAAGAATTCAATCGAAAGTTTGATCTATGCAACATTGCAAACGATTGCAGGATGATAGTATTCGCCGGATTTGTCTGCGTATCTTGAAAATAGGGAATTATTATGAAAAACGCGTTACAAGGCGCTCAAATGCTCTTTGTCGCTTTTGGTGCTTTGGTGCTTGTGCCGCTCCTAACTGGCCTTGATCCAAACGTAGCCCTCTTTGGTGCCGGTGTCGGTACTCTCCTCTTCCAATTAATGACTAAACGTTCTGTTCCCATCTTCCTTGCCTCTTCTTTTGCGTTTATTGCTCCTATTATGTTCGGTATCCAAACTTGGGGTATCGGTGCAACGATGGGCGGCTTGATGGCAGCGGGCTTAGTTTATGTGGCTCTAGGGGCGATGATCAAAGTGCGCGGTGTTGGATTTATCCATAAAATTCTCCCGCCTGTTGTCGTTGGCCCTGTGATCATGGTTATCGGCCTTGGCCTTGCCCCAACAGCAGTGAACATGGCGGTAGGTAAAACTGGTGATGGAGCTGCACAGCTAGTTAATGGTGATGCTGCGATCATTATCTCGGCGGTCTCACTGCTCACAACCATTGTACTCAGCGTTTTTGCAAAAGGCTTTTTGAAGCTCGTTCCTATTGTTGGTGGTATTCTTGCTGGTTACTCTGTTTCTCTATTCTACGGTGTGGTTGATTTCACTCCCGTAGAGCAAGCAGCTTGGCTAGCCATGCCAAACTTCACCGCGCCAGAGTTCAATATCAACGCAATTTTGTTCATGATTCCTGTCGCTATCGCACCTGCGGTTGAACACGTAGGTGACATGCTTGCTATCTCAAACGTTACAGGTAAAAACTACCTGAAAAAACCAGGCCTTCACCGCACAATCGCAGGTGACGGGGTGGCAACTATCGCAGCTTCGATGGTGGGTGCTCCACCAAACACCACTTACAGTGAAGTAACAGGAGCGGTAATGCTAACCAAAGCATTTAACCCTGTGATCATGACTTGGGCAGCAATCACCGCAATCGTACTTGCATTGGTAGGTAAGCTAGGTGCGGTTCTTCAAACGATTCCAGTTCCTGTCATGGGCGGCATCATGATTCTGCTGTTCGGCTCCATCGCAACGGTAGGCCTCAACACACTGATCAAGAATAACGTTGATTTGCATAAGTCTCGTAACCTAGTGATTGTTGCCGTAACACTTGTGTTTGGTATTGGTGGTATGGCTTTCGGTATTGGTGAGTTCAGTCTACAAGGTGTGAGCCTATGCGGTATCGTGGCAATTATTCTTAACCTTGTGCTACCAAACGATTTAGGTGAAAACCACGTTGTGGATAACGCACAAATGGAAGAAGAAAGCGCGAAATAGTACGTCTTCGCCGCTTTATTAGGTGGCGTGTCTTACTCTTCTCCTCTTGTAGATACAAAAAAGGCTTGGTTTTCACCAAGCCTTTTTCTGTTCAGTCATAGTAATACATCAAAGAATTACTTAGTACCGAAGATCTTATCACCTGCATCGCCTAGACCCGGAACGATGTAGCCTTTGTCATTAAGCTTCTCATCGATTGCCGCAGTGTATAGCTCAACATCTGGGTGTGCTTTTTCTAGCGCTTCAATACCTTCTGGTGCAGCAACAAGTACCAGCACTTTGATTTGGTTACAACCTTTCTCTTTTAGGAGATCGATCGTAGCAATCATAGAACCACCTGTTGCAAGCATTGGGTCAACAACAAGCGCAATACGCTCCTCGATGTTTGAAGCAAGCTTGTTGAAGTAAGGAACTGGCTCAAGCGTTTCTTCATCACGGTAAATACCCACAACACTGATACGTGCGCTTGGCATGTGCTCAAGAACTCCATCCATCATGCCTAGACCTGCACGTAGGATTGGCACTACGGTTACTTTTTTACCTTTAATCTGGTCTACTTCTACCGGACCGTTCCAACCATCAATGGTCACTTTTTCTGTTTCAAAGTCTGACGTTGCTTCGTAAGTAAGTAGGCTACCGACCTCAGTCGCTAACTCACGAAAACGTTTTGTGCTGATGTCACCTTCTCTCATTAGACCAATTTTATGTTTTACTAGAGGGTGCTTTACTTCAACAACTTTCATGTCCATCTCCGGCTATAGTTGGCAATATTTAAACAAACCTTCAGATTATACATGATTTTCACAGGGATATCAGGATAAATCACTAAAGAAAAAAACAGACGCAAACGTTTGCTATCTATGTTTAAGCACTGTTAGAATAGCGCCGTTTTCATATCCAACTTAATACCGAGGACTTCCCTGTGAGTGGTAACAACTCTTCTCTTAGCTATAAAGACGCTGGTGTAGATATTGATGCAGGCAACGCGCTTGTGGATCGTATTAAGGGTGCGGTAAAACGCACTCGTCGCCCTGAAGTTATGGGTGGTATCGGTGGTTTTGGCGCGCTATGCGAATTGCCAACTAAATACAAACAACCTGTACTGGTTTCTGGTACTGATGGCGTTGGCACAAAACTTCGCCTAGCACTGGATATGAACAAGCACGATACGATTGGCATCGACCTAGTGGCAATGTGTGTAAATGATCTTATCGTGCAAGGCGCAGAGCCACTGTTTTTCCTAGATTACTACGCAACAGGCAAACTAGACGTTGATACCGCAGCGGATGTTGTTTCAGGTATCGCAGAAGGGTGTGTTCAAGCAGGTTGTGCCCTAATTGGTGGCGAAACTGCGGAGATGCCGGGCATGTATGAAGGCGAAGACTACGACGTAGCTGGTTTCTGTGTTGGCGTAGTAGAAAAAGAAGACGTGATTGACGGCACGAAAGTCGCTGCTGGTGATGCACTTATCGCTGTTGGCTCAAGCGGCCCACACTCAAACGGTTACTCCCTTATCCGTAAGATCCTAGAAGTATCTGGTGCAGATAAGAGCGAAGAGCTAGCAGGCCGCACTATTGGTGAGCACCTACTAGAACCAACAAAAATTTACATCAAGTCAGCACTTAAGATGATTGAGAAACACGACATCCATGCGATTTCTCATATCACTGGTGGTGGTTTCTGGGAAAACATCCCACGCGTACTGCCTGAAGGCACGAAAGCAGTTATCGATGGTAACAGTTGGGAATGGCCAGTTATCTTCAAGTGGCTACAAGAGAAAGGCAACGTCGACACACACGAAATGTACCGCACATTCAACTGTGGTGTAGGTCTAATCGTCGCACTACCGAAAGACCAGGCAGATGCAGCAGTTGCTCTTCTTAAAGAAGAAGGCGAAAACGCGTGGGTGATTGGTCAAATCGCACAAGCAGACGCGAACGAAGAGCAAGTTGAAATCCAATAATTTGCAAATCGAGCTCAAAAGATAAGAAGAATGAGGACACTAGATGACTAGGTCCTCATTTTGCTATCTAGAACACTAAAAACCATTCTATTAGTAGGTAGTTTAGAAGCTACATAACTCCAACCTACAATACCAAGGCGCTCTCGACATCATGAAAAACCATACCCTAAAAAACATTGTGGTCCTCATCTCGGGTAACGGAAGTAACCTGCAAGCTATCTTGGAAGCTTGCGAAGACAGCATGCCAAACGCACGAGTGGCAGCCGTGTTCTCTAACAAAGCAGATGCTTTTGGTTTAGAACGTGCAAAAAAGTTTGATGTAGACGGTCACTTTGTCGACCCTAAAGCATTCAGCTCGCGTGAAAGCTTTGATGCAGAGCTAATGAGTCAAATAGATGAATACCAACCAGACGTGATTATTCTTGCTGGTTACATGCGCATTCTGAGCAGCGCATTTGTTTCTCATTACATGGGTAAGATGATCAATATCCACCCTTCTCTTCTACCAAAATATCCTGGGCTACACACACACCAGAGAGCAATTGATGCTGGCGATAAAGAACATGGTACGAGTGTGCACTTTGTAACGGAAGAGCTTGATGGTGGCCCTGTCATACTGCAAGCAAAAGTTCCTGTGTTCGAAGACGATGATGCTAGTGTACTTGCGGCACGTGTTCAGGCGCAGGAGCACCGAATCTACCCTATGGTGGCTAAGTGGCTGGTAGACGAGCGGTTGATCATGAAGGATGGTAAAGCCTATTTAGATGGCGCAGAGCTTGGCGTACATGGGTACGCCTCAGATGAGTAGCCCTGAATAATAAACTCCAAGCACAAAAGAGCAGCCTGAGGGCTGCTCTTGGTTGTTTTAATACTTATAAACTTGATTCAAGAAAACCATGGTGAGACTAGAAACCTAAAACCCAACATTCTAAAAAATCCCATAACCACTTGAGTAACATAACACTCGGAAAGTAGATTCTGAATCTGGTTCGTTCTTCACCGTTCAGACTGACGAGGTGTTTTATGAGAAACTTCTATCAGTTACGTCTTTACAGCAAGCCTTAGCGAGACTAGGACTCTACTACCAGCACTCTAGAAAGTAAGAATGCTCATCCGTATCCGCCCTCGGTTTAAAACGCATAAAAATAAAGCTCGCGATTAAGCGAGCTTTATTTTTATATTCAGAGTAAGAGACCATCATTCCAACGGTTCGGTTGGCGCTTGATTGCCCGGCTTAGCCGCCGCAAACGGCACATTTACCAGTTCAGAGGCATTATTTTTGACTAGTTCACCTAGGTGAAACAAGCCGTATTCGCTAGGTTTCATACGCTGCCAAGCTTCATTGCCCGTCAAAGGTTGAGTTGCGATCACAGAAACGATGTCATGTGGCGTGGTTTCTTCTTGGAAGTTAATTTCCACATCTTCATCAAGCAAAGCAGCTTTTCCAAACGGTGCGCGTCTTGTGATCCAATACAAATGATTGGTGCAATACGTCATTACATACTCACCATCACTCAGAAGCATGTTAAATACACCCTTCTCTCTTAGCTCATCACAACATTTAGCAACATATAAGAATACCGACTCCATATCCTTTGGTGGCTCAGGATATCGATCTTCCATTTGCTTCAATAACCAGCAAAATGCCAGTTCACTATCTGTTTCACCGACAGGTCGATGTCGACCTGTATGCAAGTCTTGATAGCCAGAGAGCTGACCGTTATGCGCAAACGTCCAATACCTACCCCACAGCTCACGTGTAAAGGGATGAGTATTTTCTAAATTAACACCACCACGATTCGCCTGTCGGATATGACTAACGACCGCACGACTTTTGATGGGATAATTTTGTACCAACTCTGCAATTTTAGACTCACAACTTGGCTTGGGATCTTTGAAGGTTCGAAAGCCCTTCCCTTCGTAGAAGGTGATCCCCCATCCGTCACGGTGTGGGCCGGTTCGACCTCCACGCTGCATGAGCCCAGTAAAACTGAAACAAATATCCGTTGGAACATTAGCGCTCATACCGAGCAATTCACACATGGTTTAAAAAACTCCCTAACAACACAGCTCGAAACGGTGGCCGTAAACGATTATTCCATCTCTTTTTCGATCAACTGAATGATGATATGAATAATCTTAATATGAATTTCCTGAATGCGGTCTGCATAACCAAAGTGTGGCACGCGGATTTCAATATCTGCAAGGCCTGCCATTTTGCCGCCATCTTTACCTGTTAGCGCAATCGTCTTCATGCCTTTCGCTTGTGCTGCTTCAATCGCTTTCAGGATGTTACCTGAGTTACCTGAAGTCGACAGACCAAACAGTACGTCACCTTTTCGACCAACCGCTTCTACATAACGTGAAAACACGAAGTCATAACCAAAGTCATTACTCACACAAGAAAGGTGGCTTGGATCTGAAATAGCAATACCAGCATAGCCAGGACGATTTTCTCGGTAACGGCCTGTTAGCTCTTCGGCAAAGTGCATTGAATCACAGTGAGAACCACCGTTACCACACGACAATACTTTACCATCTTGCTTGAATGAGTCAGCAATCATTTTCGCCGCTGCTTCGATTTGCGCAATGTTATGGTCATCGCTTAAAAATTTGTTGAGCACTTCAGCAGCTTCGTTTAATTCACTTCTAATCAGATCATGGTACATAAGACGTTCTCTTTATTATTTCGGCTTCAGTCAGCTCTTGACTCACTGAGCAAATTGTTCTGATACCAATTTGGTATCGGACATTTCATAAACCGGAACTCGGGTTTGATTACTCTGAGTTTACCCACAAACGAGAATTAGTGTCGATAGTGAACCAACAGATTTAGATTAGTGATGGTAATAAACTTGTCAACTTGCTCATGAAACCATCACTCAAATCTCAACTTTAGAATTTTAACTCTACTTAGATCACTTTTTATCCAATCTTATGTTTTACATTTCCTTAATATTTTGATTACACTTAAACCAACTGGTTAGACCTCTTACCTAACATGCAGACGTACAAAACTTATAAAGTCTGAAAAGGAAAATATATATGGACATCTTGCTCTCAATCATCACGATGGCGATCGTGCTAGGCATTACGCTCTACCACCGCATGTCTCTCGTGAAATCTATTAGCTTACTCACCGCAGCCATGCTGGCTCTTACAGTAGCTGGTACTGTCGGCGTTATTGGTTGGGCGATTTACGTTCTCGCCGCAGCTGTGCTCGCGGTTCCTGGCGTACGTCAGTCTTTAATTAGCCGCAAAGCGTTAGTGCTTTTCAAGAAAGTGCTGCCAGCTATGTCTCAAACCGAAAAAGAAGCGTTAGACGCAGGTACCGTCTGGTGGGAAGCCGAACTATTTAAAGGCAAACCAGAGTGGCAAAAGCTACACGCAATTCAAGCACCTAAGTTAAGTGCGGAAGAACAAGCCTTTTTAGACGGCCCTGTGAATGAAGTGTGCGCCATGGTGAGTGATTTCCAAGTGACCCATGAACTCGCGGACTTACCGCCAGAAGTTTGGCAATACCTGAAAGATCATAAGTTCTTCGCCATGATCATTAAGAAAAAGTACGGTGGTCTTGAGTTCTCAGCATACGCGCAATCACTAGTACTACAAAAACTAACGGGTGTTTCTGGCGTTCTATCGTCTACCGTTGGTGTTCCTAACTCTTTGGGCCCAGGTGAGCTACTGCAACACTACGGTACTGAAGATCAAAAAAATCATTACTTACCGCGTCTAGCTGAAGGTAAGGAAATCCCTTGTTTCGCCCTAACAAGTCCAGAAGCGGGTTCTGACGCTGGATCTATTCCAGATTACGGTGTGGTCTGTAAAGGCGAATGGGAAGGAAAAGAAGTACTGGGTATGCGCCTGACTTGGAACAAGCGCTACATCACCCTAGCGCCAGTCGCAACGGTACTAGGCTTAGCATTTAAACTTCGCGACCCTGAAGGTTTGCTAGGCGACAAAGAAGATCTTGGCATCACTTGTGCGCTTATCCCAACTGATGTCAAAGGTGTTGAGATTGGTAACCGACACTTCCCACTCAATGTGCCATTCCAAAATGGTCCAACGCGCGGTAAAGACATCTTTGTTCCTATCGATTTCATTATCGGTGGCGAAAAAATGGCGGGCCAAGGTTGGCGTATGCTGGTTGAGTGTCTGTCGGTTGGACGTGGTATCACGCTACCTTCAAACTCAACAGGTGGCATCAAAACTGCGGCAATGGCAACCGGTGCTTACTCACGTATTCGCCGTCAGTTCAAACAGCCTATCGGCCATATGGAAGGGGTTGAAGAACCATTAGCACGCTTGGGTGGTAATGCTTACGTGATGGATGCAGCAAGCAACTTAACCGTTGCGGGTATCGACTTAGGTGAAAAGCCTTCAGTAATCTCAGCTATCGTGAAGTATCACTGTACGCACCGCGGCCAGCAAAGCATCATCGATGCAATGGACATCGTAGGCGGTAAAGGTATCTGTATGGGACCTTCTAACTTCCTAGCTCGTGGTTACCAAGGTGCGCCAATCGCGGTAACGGTTGAGGGTGCTAACATTCTAACACGCTCAATGATCATCTTTGGCCAAGGCGCAATCCGTTGCCATCCGTACGTTCTTGAAGAAATGAACGCGGCGTATTCTGAAGCAAGTAATGCTGTCGAGAAATTTGATAAAGCGCTTGCTGGTCACGTGAGCTTTACAATGAGTAACCTAGTGCGCAGTATCTGGTTTGGTTTGAGCGACGGTCTGGGCTCTTCATCACCAACCAAAGATGCAACCAAGCGTTACTACCAACAATTGAACCGTTACAGTGCAAACCTTGCTCTGCTATCGGATATCTCAATGGCAGTGCTAGGTGGCTCTTTGAAGCGTAAAGAGCGTCTATCAGCACGTCTTGGTGACATTCTAAGCCAGCTATATTTGAGCTCTGCGACGTTGAAACGTTTTGAGCAAGATGGCCGTCCAGTCGAAGATTTACCATTAGTACACTGGGGTCTACAAGACAGTTTGAAACAAGCGGAAGTGGCAGTAGATGAATTCTTAGCAAACTTCCCGAACAAAGTAATTGGCCGTGCGCTACGCGTATTAATCATGCCATTTGGTCGCGTACGCAAAGCACCAAGCGATAAACTAGACAGTAAAGTGGCGCGCATTCTACAAACGCCAAGTGCAACGCGCTCACGCATTGGTCGCGGTCAATACCTTGAACCAACCGAGCACAACGCAGCAGGTAAGATTGAACTTGCACTATCAGTCATTCTTCAAGCTGAGCCTGTGTTTGACAAAGTATGTAAAGCGCAGGGTAAGCGTCGCCCATTCTTACGTTTGGATATGATTGCTCAGGAAGGGCTAGAGCAAGGCTTTATCACGCAAGAAGAAGCCGATCTACTCAGAGAAGCGGAACAGCATCGTCTAGATACAATCAACGTTGACGATTTTGAGCCGGAACTGCTTGCCGCAAAGCCGCTATACCCTCAGATGGATAGTGTCGCGTAACTCTAGTATCTGAGACCACAAACGGGAGTATCAGCTCCCGTTTTTATTGCTTCCAGAATCGCATTCATAACACCTCACACCACGAAGCCCCTGCGCAATCGCAATAAAAGCCACGCACTCCAATCTTTCCCCCGATTTCCAGTGATAACTAACTCACAGACGTTCCAACTAAGCGGTGTATACTTTAAGTAACTCACTCACATATATGGTAAATCCGTTGGCTAAAATATTACTCGCACAGTGGTTCCCAGGGCTTGTTCAGCTTAAGCATTATCAAAAAGAATGGTTTGTTAACGACTTTAGAGCCGCCTTTTCTGTTGTCGCGGTTGCACTGCCAGTTGCCATAGCTTATGCACAGTTAACTGGTGTATCCGCAATTGTCGGTCTGTATTCGTGTGTACTGCCAATGTTGGTTTACGCCATGATGGGCACATCTCGACAACTCATTGTCGGACCCGATGCAGCAACCTGTGCAGTGATCGCTGCTGTTGTGACACCACTTGCCGCAGGTGACCCCACAAAACATTGGCAGTTGGTTATGACCATGACAGCGATGACGGGGATTTGGTGTGTACTGGCAAGTCGTTTCAAGCTAGGAGTGTTTGCAGATTTCCTTTCTCGTCCGATTCTTTTGGGTCTACTCAACGGTGTTGCTCTCACAATTATCGTTGGTCAGTTTGCGAAAGTAGTCGGTTTGAAATACGAGCAACGTTATTTACTGGAACGTTTATGGGAAGCTCCACAACGATTAACCGATCTTCATTGGCCTACTGTAACTCTGAGTATCGTGACGGTTGTCGTTTATTTGCTCACCAAACGCTACCGACCAACTTGGCCTGCTGCCATGCTGGCGATCCTCGTAACTACTGCGTCAGTTTGGTTTTTCCATTTACAAGAGATGGGCGTATCGGTTGTCGGACTCACTCAAGGTGGCTTCCCTCAGTTTCAAACACCAGAATTTGAGCTAGGTGAAGTTCGTGAACTAGTAGTCCCAGCGCTCAACCTTGCGATTGTCAGTTTTGTTAGCATGATGCTCACCGCCCGCAGTTTCGCGGCTAAAAACGGTTATGATATTGATGCAAATAAAGAGTTTCAGGCGTTGGGTTTTGCCAACATTGCCTCAGCGTTTTCACAAGGTTTCGCGATAAGCGGCGCTGACTCACGCACAGCCGTCAATGATGCAAATGGCGGTAAATCTCAATTAGTTTCGATTGTCGCCGCAATCACCATCGCCATTATTGCGGTATTTATTTACGAGCCTTTGCAGTTCATCCCTATCGCTTCACTTGGTGTTGTATTGATCATTGCGTCCCTATCGCTGCTCGATCTTAAAGCAATTTGGAAATTAAAATCTCGTGACAAAGATGCATTTTATCTGGCCATCATTACTTTTATTTCTGTGTTGATCGTGGGTGTAATACCGGGGATCACTTTGGCGGTATTGCTAGGGCTGTTTCAATTTTTACGTATTGTCATGCGGCCGAGTGATCAGCTACTTGGCTTGGATGAAAAAGGTACCATTCGGACCATCGACGACTCAGGAAAAGCTTCGCCTATTCCTGGAATGGTGATTTACCGCTTTAACTCACCGCTAACTTACTTCAATGCTCCTTACTTTAAACGTAGAGTGTTAGAGCAGGCAGAGCATCACAAAGACGCAAGTTGCGTTGTCATCGACGCCGTATCGAGCTTTACTCACTTGGATCTCAGTGTGATGGCAACACTGGCAGATATTCACAATACTTTGAAAAAGAGAGGTGTACGCTTAATCCTCGCAGGAAGGAAACGACGTCTTCGTCAATGGTGTGAGCTTACTGGTATCAGCACCAGTGAAGGAGGCATCTTACTGCGAGCTGATATGTACCTTGCCATTAAACTTAGTGGCTGTTACATCAGTGCTGTGGGTGAGGGACAAATTCCTACTGTTCAAAAAGAGCCTGATTTAGAGCAGCTACCCAAACCAATTCCAGAAGTGGCTTAAATACAAATTTAATATAGAAAACAGGAAATTAAACTCCTGTTTTCTAGTGCTTATCTTCACAGCTGAATACGTGTTACGCCTTTGGCTTAAACTTTTTTGTCATCCCTTGGCTTTTAGGAGCCACCAGCCTATAACCAAGCTTTTCGTAAAAGACCGGTTCATCAGCAATCATAGAAACGTAAGAGCCTTCAAGTGCAACAGAAGAAAGATAACCGTCGATGTATTCCATGACTTTTCTACCTAAACCGTTACCTTGATAATCAGAATCAACGGCAACGTCGACAATTTCGAAGTTACACGCCCCGTCACCAACAACCCGACCCATTGCAATGAGCTTTCCTTCATCCCGAACAGATACGCCATATAACGAATTGGGTAGGCCAATTTCAGCAGCTTTCAACGATTTGGGTGATAGCCCGGCTTTGATACGCATATCACAGTATTCTTTCGGGCTTGGCACATGCTCTTCATATCTTATTGTCATTATGTACTACTCCTTTGTATCACCTTGGAGCTTACATAACTAAACTGTATAAATAAACAGTTAAACGTTGGAAAGATGTTCCCATTAAGCACACAAAGTATCGGGTCTAGAAAAGAAGCCGCCGACAACTCTGACGCCATAATAGATATAAGCCGCTCTGAAGCTAGACATTCCTTTTTCTAAACACGTTTCTCTCAACAACGCATCCGCATGCTTTCGAGCACTTTGAGGCAACACCTCTTCCCTCATGAGTTGGTAAAGAGCATCATGCACTAAAGAAGCTTTCATAATGTTTTTTGTGTCTAACGCTGGCCCACTCGCTCCATCCCATGCATAGCCCTTTTTAATCGTTAACACGCCTTGTTTGGACAAACTAAGAAAAGGGCTGTCATACGCCTGACTCACTGAAATGTGCGTCTCAATCTTTTCTTCAGAATGGAGAGTGTATTTATACTTCTGACGCTTTTTGTATTTCATCAGAGACCTCGCGTTTACTTATTCTTATTTATCACGCACAGCTGAATATTTATCCAGAAACCCTACAAGATCGGCTCTTGTTATTATGGCGTACTACCTATTACAAAGCCCAAATCAATATAAATAGAACTCCATGCAATCAATAAAGCCAGAACCCCTGACTTTATTGACCAAAATTTAACCAACAATCCTTATTCTGAAGGAAGTCTACTCAATTTTTTATGGATATCTTCTACAAAATTGGCTTGTTCACTTGGAGAAACCTCTAGAACATAATGAAAAAACGGACTTGTATGCTCAGTAATTTTATACTCTTCACTTAACAGCTTAATTACTTGTTCATGATTAAATCGTGCGGAGACTAAGCCACTCTCGGTTTCTTGAGTTATAACTATATAGTGAGCGGTTGGAAAAACCGTAAACCTTCCTTCGACAGGAAACCAAGGAGCAAAAGAAATAATCTCGTCATCAATTATGTATGCTTGAGGTTTACTGACATAGGTGTAAGGGTACTTTTCATCTAAATAGGGTCTTGCTGTATCAAACAAGCCATCATAATAAGTTGGTATTTCTACTTTTTGGATTTTACTTAAGGGATCGAAAGTGAAGGTATCAAGTGATTTTAAATTATTACTTCCCGAATCTGGATTATTAACACCATTATCAATAGAAGAACAACCTACAATTATCACTGCACAAAAAAAAGCTAAAATTTTATTCATTATTTCTTTTATCTTTAATTGATTGTTTTGAAAGTTAGTCACATTAAAAATGCAACCAATTTAGAAAGTAAAAATGATATATTATTTATATAAAATCCCAAACATATATTTGAGTACAGTAAACTTAAATATTCATAATTTATCCATTTTTCTTCTTCCAACTTGGTAACTTGATAAAAAAACGGAGCCGATTGGCTCCGTTTCTCGCTTTATGTGTTACTACTATTTCTTTGGTACTTCTAATTGCATCTCTGGCATGGCATCGCGCTTCGCTTTAATTTTGCGCCAGACTATCCATGCAATGTTCACAATCAGCAGCATTATCAAGTTACCTACCGCGATAATAATCATGCTGCGCTTACGCTCAGCCTCCCGCTCAGCGATAATTTGCTTTTCCATTTCAATACGGCGCTGCTCGGCTAATTCAGCTTCTTTTGCAATTCGAGCAGCTTCTAGATCAACTTCATCAACAACACTGAAAGTTTGCTCTGGAATAGGAAACACCAACGGACGCTGAGTTGCAAAATCAGTGGCAAAGATCTCGCCGCGCCATGCGTACTTACCAAGCTCAGCATCGTTATTGAGGTTCAACGTAACTCTCATTCCATCTTTAGAGACCTGTCCTTGGCTGTAACTAATGAAACCATCGGGAGCGTCCTTTTTCACTGTGACTGCTATAGAGCCTGGTGCAATCATACCTTGCTCGCCACTCACCACTAATTGGTGTGGCTTATCGGGATTACGAGCCTGAATAAAAGTACGAGAGATTGGGTTCGGATAAACCAAGATGACTTGTTCTTGCGCTCGTAAGAATACGCCATTGCCAGACGTGATGCGCGCGCGGTACTTACCAGGCTCAACGTCTATTGGGAGCTGAACCGTAAACACACCATCCCCTGCTTTTTCATCCAAGCCGCGGCCGTCATCAGAAAACTCACCCACAACCATCGGCACTGGACGTGCTTCTTTGATCAGCTCATCTTCATTTTCGACAAACTTGGTAAATGTCACGCGCAGATTCACGCGATCAAGGAAGTCGCGCAGTACAAGAGGTTTGCCGTCGGAGGTCAGGCGAGCTGTAAACTTAAGCGCTTCCCCATTATATAATCGGTTTGGGAACAGATCCGTACTGAGCTTTAGGTGAGAAATTAAGCGGATGTTATTTTTAGGCGTAACTTTCCCCACAGCCTGCCATGGACCTGGCATAGGGTTATCAACGGAAATAATATCGAGTGAGGCTTCTTGATACCAACGTACATTGTCGTAAGAGCCCCAAGCATAGTATTTTTTACCGTCAGGACGGACTAAAACAACTGGCTGAGAACTTTGCTCACGATAAACCAAAAACGTGATCTGCTCGATGGTTGGATCAACTCGAAAGCGATTGTCTAACAAAGACATTGTAGATTCACTCGCAGCACTCGAGAGACTACTCCATATCGCTAAAAACGCGACCAACAAAGCCCTCAACATAGCTTCTCCTATTGATGCCAAATACAGTCGTTCACCAACTCTAATCTTTTTTGGTGAGCTTCTAGTTCATCGGCACTTGCGCGCAAAACCTTTAGCGCTTTTCTTCCTTCAATACGACGAATGGTTTCTACTCCACCCTCTTGTTTATTCGCGTTAAATTCTAGACTCGTTTGACCACCCGTCATAAAGAGGTAAACGTCGGCTAGAATCTCCGCATCGAGCAAAGCTCCGTGGAGTGTACGGTGCGAGTTATCAATACCGTAACGTTCACATAAGATATCAAGGTTGTTTCGCTTACCAGGGAAGATTTTCTTCGCCATTGCAAGGGTGTCGGTCACCTTGCAGTAGTCGTCAGTTTTGCCGATGTTAGGATCGAGCATGCCAAACTCGTAATCCATAAAGCCGGTATCGAAGGGCGCGTTGTGGGCAACAAGTTCTGCGCCTTTAATAAACTCAAGAAACTCTTGGTGCACGCTCGCGTATTCCGGTTTATCAACCAAGAATTCATCCGTAATACCGTGAACTTCAACCGCTTCTGGTTGGATTTCACGATCGGGTTTTAAATAAACGTGGAAGTGACGACCAGTCAGCTTACGGTTGATGATCTCCACGGCACCGATTTCAATAATGCGGTGTCCCATGTAGTGAGGACCACCCTCGCGGTTCATACCTGTGGTTTCGGTATCGAGAACGACAATGCGGTTATATTCAGAATTGCTGCTGGTATTCATAAGGTTATGTATGTCAGACTATGCTTTATTAAATGTTTCGGCTAATAGTACCAAAAAATATGACCAAACACGTTGAGATTTTCACTGACGGTTCTTGTTTAGGTAACCCAGGACCAGGTGGTTACGGCATAGTATTGCGTTACAAAGACGTAGAAAAGACACTTTCCAAAGGCTATACGTTAACTACCAACAACCGCATGGAAATGTTGGCGGCTGTCGTCGCGCTACAGACGTTAAAACAACCTTGTAAAGTCACTTTAACGACTGACAGCCAATATGTGCGCCAAGGTATTACTCAGTGGATCCATAACTGGAAGAAGCGTGGTTGGAAAACAGCGGATAAAAAACCCGTGAAGAATGCCGATTTATGGCAAGCTCTAGACAAAGAAACCGCACGCCATCAAGTTGAATGGCATTGGGTAAAAGGCCACGCAGGCCATCGTGAGAACGAAATGTGTGATGAGCTAGCCCGGACTGCTGCAGAAAACCCAACTGAGGAAGATACAGGTTACCAACCCTCTTAGCGAGATTCTTTCCTCATAGTGTTACCCTCTCGATTCATCACCCCAAGTGGTGTGAGCTTTTTCTTCAAGCGCCAATGCGGTTTGATAGGCTTGAGAGGGTATGTCCGTTTCCGCGCGACTATGTAATACAAACTCCCAGCGGGTGATGCCCAATCACCAAGACTATTTTCCAACCATGTCCACATCGTACGGTAACGTTTCATCGGAAACAGCGCATAACGATCACAATGAATCACTTGATAATTAAGTAACCCTAACCAATCTTTGATGCGGTTCGACGTAAACATTCGTCCACTCCAAGGCAAATTATGTTTACGCCATGGAAGTAAACTCGCTAATCCAGTCAAGCTTAATGGGTTGAATCCAGTAATAATTACATAGCCATCATCCATCATCACTCTATCGACTTCACGCAACAAACGGTGTGGATCGCTTGCATAGTCGAGCTGATGAGCGAGTATCACAACATCAAAGCTTTTTTCCAAAAAGGGTAATTCGTAACCATCTGCAATCACATTATGCAACGGGTTCTGGATATCTACGTTGACTTGGTGTTGAATGTTACAATTACAGCTGGTTAGCTCACAGCTCAACCCGCCCAGTTTGAGCATATGGTAGCCGAAGAGTTTCGGACACCATTCATCAAGTCGGGTCTGGATTGACTCAAGCACCCACGGACCGTTGTTCATTGCTGACCAAGTCGACGGGTGTGGTATAGTTTTGTTGCTGAGTGCTGGTTTCATTAACCACCTGACTAAAATGGGTGACGGAGAACGAATCGTGTTAGAGATCAAAAGCATACCCGCATTTAATGATAATTACATCTGGCTGATACAAAATAGCGATAAGCGCTGCGCAGTCGTTGATCCGGGCGATGCGAAGCCAGTATTAGAATTTCTGCAGGCTAACGAATTAACTTTAGAAGCGATTTTAATTACGCACCACCACAACGATCACATTGGTGGCGTTCCAGACTTAGTGCGTGCATTTCCTGACGTCGCCGTTGTGGGCCCAAAATCAGAGCCAATTCCAACCCTAACGACACCAATGGAAGAAGGCGACAAGCTGGAGTTGTTTGGTGAGATTTTCTTAGTACTTGGGTTACCCGGCCATACTTTGGGCCATATCGGTTACGTTGGGGACGGAAAACTGTTTTGCGGTGATGTGCTCTTTTCTGCTGGCTGCGGTCGTATTTTTGAAGGTACGCCTGAGCAAATGTTTGAATCACTGAGCAAACTAACGTCTCTACCAGAAGAAACTCAAGTCTTCTGCGCACATGAATACACGGCGAGTAACGTGGCGTTTGCTCTAGCGGTTGAACCTGACAATGAGCAACTTCGCCAATATCGCGACGATGTAAACCGACTGCGAGCACTCAACATTCCGACACTTCCAACAACAATACGCAAAGAAAAGTGGATTAATCCGTTCTTGCGAACCTCTAACCCTGACGTGGTTCAATCTGTTGCTAGTCGCATTAAAAATAGCGATCCATGCTCGGTTTTTACTGCTTTACGCGAGTGGAAGAACGAATTTTAACCATTTTCTGCTTGTAAGTTTGCAAGACCCCAGTATTATCAGGGACTGATTTTTCGAGAAGCGCCACTGGCGCTTCTCTTACGTTTGGGGTTGATATAAATCTATTTGAATTTCTCCCCATTGCATAATTAGAAGCTCTTTGCCTCTATAAATTAGTTAGTGTTTAAAAGATGTCTATTATCTTGCGACTGCCACGCACATTACGTTGCGCGACAGGCAGGTGAAGATAAACAGGCCCTAAATAGGCTGAATCCATGCGTTTGAAGTATACTTGGGCGTTGGCGTTGTTATTATCTGGCTGTCAATTGACTCAGTCAGATTCAACGTCTTCTACACCAGAAACCAATAAATCTGAGCAGACTGCAAAGCAAAATGCAGTAAAAGCTCAACCGGGCAATAAATCGTCACTAGCAAAAAAACCCGCTAACGACGCGCCTAAAGTTCTCTCCCCCCAAGAACAAGAAGATGTGTGGCAACGTATCGCCATGCAGCTGGACATGGATATCCCAAACCACAAGAAAGTGGACTACTACCGTACGTGGTATTTAAAGCACCCAAATCACCTTTACACGGTATCTAAGCGTGCGACTCCTTTTCTATACATGATCACAAAACGTATCGAAGAGCGCGGACTCCCAATGGAGCTTGCATTACTTCCTGTAGTGGAAAGTTCATTCGATGCCTTTGCCTACTCACATGGTAGCGCGGCTGGGTTGTGGCAATTTGTCCCAGGCACCGGAAAAATGATGGGATTAGAGCAAAACTACTGGTATGACGGTCGCAGAGATGTGGCAGCAGCAACGGATGCAGCGCTGGACTACCTAGTACAACTAAACGAGCGTTTTGATGGTAACTGGGAACATGCAATCGCCGCTTATAACAGCGGTGGAGGCCGAGTTTCTAGCGCAATTCGTAAGAATAAAAAGCTCGGTAAACCTATCGATTTCTTCTCATTAGACTTACCAAAAGAGACCAGCAGTTACGTTCCTAAGCTATTGGCCTTGGCTGACGTTATCGCAAACCAAGACAAGTACGGACTTAATATTCCTGCAATTCCAAACAAGCCTGTTCTAACGCTTGTTGATCCAGAAGAGCAGTTAGATCTGGCTATTGCCGCAGATTATGCCGGCATTAGCGTAAAAGAGTTGCAGAGTTACAACCCAGCATACAACCAGTGGTCGACAGCGCCTGAGGGGCCGCACCAACTTTTGATTCCCGTAGAGAAAAAAGAGACTTTTCTCACCAAGGTGGAGAAAAATCGCGGTAAAGGGATGAAGGTCGCTCGCTACAAGGTGAAATCTGGTGACTCTTTAAGCGTGCTAGCTAATAAATACGGCACAACCACGAAAGTCATTCGACGTGCCAACGGCCTATCGAATAACAACATTCGTATTGGTCAATACCTATTGATTCCGACATCAACAAAAGACGATGCAAAATATGCATTAACGGCACAAAACCGATTAAACAAGACTCAATCTCGTGCTCGTGGTCAACTCAAGCTCACCCATGTCGTTCAGTCTGGAGAAAGTTTGTGGTCAATCGCACGTAACAATAAAGTGTCGTATAAATCGTTAGCTAAATGGAATGGTATGGGCCCTAAAGATCCATTGCGTGTGGGTCAAAAGCTAGTGATTTGGAAGGATTCAGACAAAGGTTCTGTGATCCGTACCGTTTTCTACAACGTTCGCTCTGGCGACACCATTAGCGGCATTGCAAGCAAGTTCAAAGTAAAAACGAACGACATCGTGAAATGGAACTCGCTACACAAGAAAAAATACTTACAACCAGGTCAAAAGCTTAAGTTGTACGTTGACGTAACGAAGGTAAGTGTATGAACCCATCAAGCAATCCACTTGTGATGCTGTTGGACATTTTTCGTTCTCCAACATCTTGTTTTCTTGCGCTTTATCAACGCGGTGGATGGGGATGGCAACCGTTCATCTTCCTGATGCTTAGTCCGTTTTTATTCTGGGGTGCTTACTTTTCGAATGTCGATTTCACGTGGCTCAGTGACCAACTTGCTGCGCAATTTCAGCAAATCGACCCGAAGCAGATTGAGCTATTAGAACCAAACACGCTAATGGCAAGCGCGATCATCAATGATGTATTCAACCGCTTTGCCACCTTACTATTGCTCGCGCTTTGGTTCTTTCTTGCAACAAAGGCAAGCAAACAACAATACGGTTACTGGAAATGGTTTGCCGCATCGTGTGCTATCTTATTCCCAGCAGTATTGGGCGATGTAGCAAGCTACGCGAGCTTGCTACTCAAGCATGGTCAGGTAATGACTTACGCTGCCGATTTAAATAGCCTCAATGGTCTATTAAAGCTGCCTCTTACTAACGAATGGTCTCATTTCGCTAGCTCGTTACCTTTGCTTCTGCCTTGGTACATTGTGCTCGGCTACGGCGTTGTACTGACGTGGACGGAGTTTGAACGTGGCCAAGCTTTGGTGATTGCAAGCCTGCCATGGGTATTCTTCTACGTTATTTGGGCACTTTATATTGTGGTAACCTAAGCTAGTCATTTAACGTAAATGACAATAACAATGGGTTATGATCGGAAGCGTCGCTCTGCGGCGCTTTTGCGTACTTAAGCGTCAGACCTCGGTAAAACACATGGTCCAGTGGTAACCCTGTTATAAATTGGACTCGATGATCCGGCAAGAACATCACCTCTTGTAAGTCCGCAGCCTTTAAGGCCTGCCTCATCGCATTAACGCGAGATTCACTCCAGCTATTGAAGTCTCCAGCAAATAGAATTGGCCCCACATGATGCTTTAAAAGCATTTCAAGCGCCGTTAACTGCGATACATACTCTTTTGTACCTACGGTGAAGTTAATCGCATGTACATTCACCACTGCGAGTTTCTCGCCATTACTCAAGTGATACTGGCTATATAATGCAGACTTAGGTAAGCGAAGCCACGGCTCTTTAGAGGTGTAAGCGCAGGCTTTTTCTGGTTGCCCTTGAGCAATACTAATTACACCGGCACCGCTACCCAGCGCCTTAAAAGCACTCACTTGATTACTAACCCAGCGACCATCCACCAACCACTGTTTAAATGATGGTGTCATGCTGGCTTCTTGCAATAACAGTAACTGCTTATCAGCAGAAAACTCATCGAGTGCACGTTGCCAATTAGCCCGGTTCTGTTTGTAGATATTCCAGACAAGCACATTGATTTTGCCGTCATGATCGAGAGCTTTTGAATCGCTAAATTCGATGCACCTAATATCTTGTGTCAGCTCGGTACCTGTTTGGGTAATAATTTGCGGCTGATCTGGTACGGTGAAAATAACCTGGAAGCCGACCAATACCGCCATAATAAGAAAAGCTAACGCCAGAAAAAAACGCTTAAACATACGACAAACCTGAATGTAGGCACCCGAAATCTAGAACAACCAATCTCGGGTTAAATGATTTCACTAATAAGCAAACAACAAAAAAGGAGCCACTTGGCTCCCTTTTAGCATAATAAATACGAAACAGGTGACAAGAAACCTTAGATCGCGTCTTCGTCTTCTTCACCAGTACGAATACGAACCACACGCTCAATATCAGTGACGAATATTTTACCATCACCAATCTTACCAGTTTGCGCGGTTTCAATGATTGTCTCTACGCATTTATCAGCCACATCTTCGGTTACAACGATTTCGAGCTTCACTTTAGGTAGAAAGTCCACCATATACTCTGCACCACGGTAAAGCTCTGTGTGACCCTTTTGGCGACCAAAACCTTTCACTTCAGAGACGGTCATCCCTGTAATGCCAACTTCAGCTAGCGCTTCTCGAACATCATCCAATTTAAATGGCTTGATAATCGCTTCAATTTTTTTCATGTTCATCCCTTAAGCTTCAATCGATTGCGCTTATTATCGTTTAGCGTTTCGCAACATTCAATGTTTGTCTCTGCTCCACCAGCGAAAATCCAGGCTGAGCAAATTAACATAGCGAATATCGTGAGTTGATAAAACCCAATGAGGACTGCTCAATGCCCAATCGTCCAAGCTTTACTTCAGGCTCACGTTTACTTCAAACTTGCGTAGTAAGCCGCTAGGTTAGCGATGTCTTCATCAGACAACAATGAAGCTTGAGCTTGCATCACAGCAGCAAGTCCACCTGTTCGCTCTTTATTTTTATAAGCTTTAATTGAACTGATAATATATTGCTCATTTTGCCCTTTCAGATTTGGGTAACCCGGAATGACAGCAATACCATCAGCGCCATGACACGCCGCGCATACTCCCGACTTTGCTTGACCTGCTGCGACATCTCCCGCAGCTAGAGCTTGCCCACTGAACATGGTTAACGCCACCATTGCACCCATGATTGTTTTCTTCATTGCTTCACCTAATCAATTATTATTTAAGGATTTTTATATTTTATAATCGACATTGTGGCATGAATTTTCATTACCTGCGCCAAATAAGTTCACAATCTTGACCATTAAATGCCTGATCAACGAACAGATCTGCCACAGCAACGACTCGGTCTTGATACATCAAAATCGGAATTTGACGACGCAGCCAGCTTGGCACATTGTATTCTTGGAACAACTTCTTCAGTTTTCGACTGTGATTACGCGTGGTTGGATGCGCTGATAAGCCTTCCGGATTAAAGGTCACGCGAAGCAATTCTGGCTGACTCGGAAGCGCAATCGTTGCGTTGCTAGAACTCGTCGTTAAGGTCAGCTCCCCTAGCCGCTCTGGCAGCGACAAAGTCGCATCAACTTGAATCGTACTTTGCCACTCAGTGACGTCAGCCGTTTCCGTTACCCAATAGAGACAATTTCGAAAACGGCGCACTTCACCTTGTTTAAGTTGTAGTTTGGGGTTGGCATCTTGCTGAGCTAATGCGACTTCATTCCAGATGAGATTGAGTTGTACCTGAGTCGGCATACTAGTATTAAGCTTAGACAGCCACATACGAATCAAGCGCGCACGCGCTAATCCACTGTGCTTAGCCAGTTCTTCAATACTCAAACTTAGATCCGTTTGTAAAGCGCGTTCAAACACCGCGCTCAATAGTTCATCCAATAGCGCTTCTTGTTGAGCACATAAACTTGCACTGCGCTGAACCGCTTGATGGATACTCGGCCAGCGACCAGACAATTCAGGAATAACACAATGACGAAGAAAGTTACGATCATAACGGGTATCTTGATTGCTTTCGTCTTCCACCCACTCCAAGCCTAATTTAGTAGCGGCTTCTTCGATGGTCTTCCGCTTGATAGTAAGCAATGGTCGAACTAGAGATCCGCAAGAAAACGGCATACTCTCCGCCATCGAAGATAACCCTTTAGGCCCGCTGCCGCGCTTAAGCGCAAGGAGAAAAGTCTCTATTTGATCGTCGGCATGTTGACCAGTCAACAGTATATCACCTTCTTGAATGTACTTAGTTAAGGCTTGGTAGCGAGCTTTACGAGCAAGAAGTTCAATACTTTCACCATTGCTGATGTCTAAGCTCACTCGCTCGATCGAGCACGATATCCCCACTTGTTGTGCCCAAAGTAAGCATTTATCGGCCCAATTATCGGCATTCGAGCTTAAACCATGGTGCACATACACAGCGTGACACTCTATCGAATGCGCTTGTTGGTAGCGACTGAGTAATTCGAGTAAAAGACGTGAATCCACTCCTCCGCTAAACGCCAAGACAACCTTAGTGCCTAATTGATAGTAGCGGCCGAGAACTTGAGCAAAATGCGGGTAAAGCGATTCCATAAGCGATCCGATAGGTACAAAAAAAGGGCTGGACTCTCATCCAACCCTTTCTATTTTAACTGTTATCACTTGAGATATCAGCTAACGCTTAATAGCAATCACCGAAATTAACAGTAACCGTAGCTCATTAGACGCTGGTAACGACGCTCACGTAGCGTCTCTTCATCCAATTGTTCTAGATCTTCTAGCTGACGAAGTAGTGTCGCTTTCATATTCGCTGCCATTTGAACATGATCGCGATGAGCGCCGCCTAGTGGCTCTTCAATGATTTCGTCGATCAGTTCAAGCTCTTTAAGACGCGGAGCAGTTAGACCCATTGCCTCTGCCGCTTGTGGCGCTTTGTCTGAATCACGCCATAAGATTGAAGCACAACCCTCAGGAGAAATTACTGAGTACGTAGAGTACTGAAGCATGTTCACGTAGTCGCCTACACCGATTGCTAGTGCACCACCAGAACCGCCTTCACCAACAACGTTACAGATTACTGGCACTTTAAGACCAGACATCACTTTTAGGTTTTTCGCGATAGCTTCAGATTGACCACGCTCTTCTGCGCCCACACCTGGATACGCGCCAGCCGTGTCAATAAATGTGATGATCGGCATGTTGAAACGCTCTGCCATTTCCATCAAGCGTAGAGCCTTACGGTAGCCTTCTGGTTTCGGCATACCAAAGTTACGTTTCACCTTTTCTTTGGTCTCACGACCTTTTTGGTGACCAATGATCATCACAGGGCGGCCTTCAAGGCGAGCCATGCCACCCACAATCGCTTTGTCGTCTGCAAACGCGCGGTCACCCGCTAATTCATCAAACTCCTCAAAAGCGTGTTGGATGTAATCCAGCGTGTAAGGACGTAGTGGGTGACGAGCCAGTTGAGCTGTTTCCCATGCACCTAGGTCACTGAAGGTTTTTTTCTTCAGCTCTAAGCTTTTCTTCTCAAGCTGTTCGATTTCTTTATCCAGGTCAATCGCAGAATCACCACCGTGACGAGAGACATCACGTAGTGCTTCAATTTTCGCTTCTAGTTCTGCAATTGGCTTTTCAAATTCAAGAAAGTTTAGGCTCATCTATGAATCCTTGTTTACTCAGCGTCTAACATATTGCGCTGAATTTTTAGTTAAATTCGAGTTCTACCTGGCTTTTGCCAAGTAACTGTTTTAAATCGTCGAGTAATGTATCACTTGGCGTTACTCGCCACTCGGTGCCCAATGTTAACCGCGCTCTGGCGTCGGCACGCTGGTAGTATACATTGACGGGTACGGTTCCGGCTTTGTGCGGTTCTAAAATACGGCTGAACTGCTCAAAAAACTGATCGTTGATCTGAGTTGCATCTATCGATACCGACAAACCACGAGCGTATTTCTCGCGCGCACTGCCGAGATCCATAACTTCACGCGCTGACATTTTAAGGCCACCGTTGAAGTCATCAAAGCTGACCTGTCCAGAAACGACCAAAATTCTGTCTTTTTCGAGAAGTTCAGCGTATCGATCCAGTGCATCTGAGAACAACATCACTTCCATGCGACCACTTCGGTCATCCAGTGTCATAATGCCAATTCGTGTACCACGCTTAGTCGTCATTACACGAGCTGCAATAACCAGACCTGCCACCGTGACAGATTGGTCGCGGCGAGTGGGCGTTGCGTCTTTTAGTCGACAACTGGTGTATTTGTTTAGTTCCTTTACGTAGGCGTTAATTGGGTGCCCTGTCAAATATAGACCTAGGGTATCACGCTCGCCCTCTAACCACACTTTTTCTGGCCAAGGCGGAACTTGCGTATACTTATGCTCTACTTCTTCAGGTGCATCCGTTAGCACACCAAACATATCCGTTTGACCAAACGCCTCAGCTTGGTGATGTTGACTTGCTGCTTTTACCGCATCATTGAGTGACGCCATCATCGCCGCACGGTGTGGGCCTAGTCGATCCAACGCGCCCGCGTAAATCAGCTTCTCTATCACTCGTTTATTGACGCGTTTTAGATCAACTCGAGCACAGAAATCAAATAGGTCTTTAAAGTGACCACCTTTATTTCTCGCCTCAAGAATCGCATCGATAGGGCCCTCACCAACCCCTTTTATCGCACCAATACCGTAAACAATTGCGCCATTTTCATCAACATTAAAGCGATATAGGCCAGAGTTGATGTCTGGTGGCAGCACGGTAAGCTTCATACGGAAACACTCATCGACCAAGCCAACGACTTTTTCCGTGTTATCCATATCGGCTGTCATTACCGCAGCCATAAATTCGGCAGGATAATGTGTTTTCAGCCAAAGAGTTTGATAAGAAACCAATGCATAAGCAGCAGAGTGCGATTTGTTAAAACCATAACCGGCGAACTTCTCTACCAAGTCGAAGATTTTCATCGCCAACTCGCCATCGATACCGTTCTTTATCGCACCTTCTTCAAAGATAGCACGTTGTTTTGCCATCTCTTCTGGCTTTTTCTTACCCATTGCACGACGAAGCATGTCCGCACCACCTAGCGTGTAACCTGCTAAGATCTGCGCAATCTGCATTACCTGCTCTTGATACAGGATGATGCCGTAGGTTGGATCAAGCGTCTCTTTTAGCGACTCGTGTTGCCACTTTTCATCTGGATAAGAGATCGCTTCTCGACCATGTTTACGGTCGATAAAGTTATCTACCATGCCCGATTGCAAAGGACCCGGACGGAAGAGTGCTACCAATGCGATGATGTCTTCGAAACAGTCTGGCTGAAGTCGTTTAATCAGCTCTTTCATGCCTCGAGATTCAAGCTGGAATACTGCTGTCGTTTCAGAGTTTTGCAACAAACGGAAAGAGGCAGGGTCTTCTAACGGTATGGATTCAATTTGAACCGGTTCTTTCCCTTCTCGCTCTAGGCGTGGGTTAATCAGTCCTAACGCCCAGTCAATAATGGTTAAGGTACGTAAACCCAAGAAGTCAAACTTAACTAGGCCAGCGGTCTCAACATCGTTTTTATCAAATTGAGTAACCGGAAAGTGACCTTCAGCGTCTGCATAAATTGGCGCAAAATCGGTAATTGTTGTAGGTGATATTACAACACCACCAGCGTGTTTACCGGCGTTTCGCGTACAGCCTTCCAAAATATGACACATGTCGATGAGTTCTTTAACTTCCTCATCGGCCTCATACAATTCAGGTAGTGCAGGTTCAGCTTTAAACGCTTTATCTAGCGTCATACCTGGATCGGGCGGGATCAGCTTTGAAATACGATCAACAAAACCAAATGGGTGGCCCAATACGCGGCCAACGTCACGGATTACCGCTTTTGCCGCCATGGTACCAAACGTGATGATCTGAGACACCGCGTCACGACCGTACATTTCCGCAACGTGGTCAATAACCTGGTCACGTTTATCCATACAGAAATCGACGTCGAAATCGGGCATCGAAACACGTTCTGGGTTCAAGAAACGTTCGAACAGCAAGTCGTATTCTAGTGGATCCAGATCGGTGATTTTTAGTGCGTAAGCCACCAAAGAACCAGCACCGGAACCACGTCCAGGACCGACAGGAATTCCATTATCTTTTGACCACTGGATGAACTCCATTACGATCAAGAAGTAACCAGGAAATCCCATTTGGTTGATAACATCTAGCTCTATCTGAAGACGTTCATCATATTCAGGGCGGCGACGTTTTCTCTCTTCCTCATCTGGAAATAGGAACTCTAAACGCTCTTCCAACCCCTCTCGGGATTTCATGACTAGGAACTCAGTCTCTTTCATCCCTTCGGTTGGGAAAGCTGGTAGGAAGTACTCCCCTAAGCGCACAGTCACGTTACAACGCTTCGCTATCTCGACACTGTTTTCTAACGCTTCAGGAATATCAGCAAACAGCTCGCACATTTCTTCTTCTGTACGAAGATATTGCTGCGGACTGTAGTTTTTTGGCCTACGCGGATCTTCTAATGTGTAACCATCGTGAATCGCTACGCGTATTTCATGAGCATCAAATAGGTCTGGACTCAGGAATACAACTTCATTGGTCGCCACTACTGGCAAGTCTTGCTGCTCTGCCAATTCAACCGCAAAGTGAAGATAAGTTTCTTCATCTGGACGACCGGTACGAAGTAGCTCAAGATAAAAGCGATCTGGAAAATGCTGTTTATAGAAATCAACACACCCTTGCACTATTTGACGGTTGCCTTTCAAAAGGCCGCGACCAATTTCTCCGCTTTTACCGCCGGATAATACAATCAGGCCTTCAGACATTTCAGCCAACCAGGCTTTGTCAATCACTGGGTGGTGTTGAACATGTCCACGTAAGTACGCTTTTGATATCAATAACGTCAGGTTCTTATAACCTACATTATCCGCCGCAAGCAAAGTCACTTGTGTCAGCTCTTCACCAAACTCGTCCGACTGCATTTTAAAGTCAGCACCAATGATCGGTTTAACACCACTGCCATGCGCCGTACCGTAAAACTTCACCAAACCACATAGGTTGGTAAAGTCGGTCAACGCCATTGCGGGCATACCGAGCTCAGCAACTTTCTTTACGATTGGCGGAACTTTGTTGAGGCCATCCACCATCGAGAAGTCACTATGAACACGCAGGTGGATGAATTTGGGATCTGACATTAACAGGTACCGTGTAACTCTATTTTGTTGGGGATTCTAACCTAAAGAGGTTGGGTTTATAACACCAATTAGATCGTTTGATTATTCTATGCTTAACGCTTTTTTTACTGGCTTGAAACTCTTGCGGTGTTCACTGATCACTCCGTGTTGCTCAATCGCTTCAAAGTGCGCTTTAGTTGGGTAACCTTTGTGCTTCGCGAAGCCAAATTGTGGATGAAGTTTATCCAACTCTTCCATCTCTTGGTCACGCACGACTTTGGCAATAATGGAAGCCGCACTGATTTCGGCAACACGTAGATCGCCTTTTACTACAGCTTGAGCATCCATTGGCAGCTCCGGACAACGGTTACCATCAATCAACACCAAATCAGGTTGAACCTGTAACCCCGCCACTGCACGCTGCATCGCAACCATAGTCGCCTGTAAAATATTCAGTTGATCAATTTCTTCAGGAGAACAACGCCCGACCGCCCACGCCAATGCTTTTTCTTTGATTTCAGGAAGCAACGCCATGCGTTTCTTTTCGGTCAATTTTTTCGAATCGTTCAACCCTTCAATAGGATTGTGAGGATCAAGGATAACCGCAGCGGTGACGACGTCTCCCACCAAAGGGCCACGTCCGACCTCGTCGACTCCGGCCACAAGCTGATAACCTTGCGGATATTCAAACGGAGGGAGTTCAACTTTGGTTTTGGTCGCTTTTGGTTTAACAGCCATGATAAATCTCTATTTCTCAATCAGTTTTAGAACTGCGTTTGCGGCTTGTTGGTCCGCATCTTTACGAATCCAATGATGCATTTCCGTAAATTTATCTAACATCGGTTTATTGTCGCTTTCCAATAAGCGAGAAACCTCAGTAAACAAATTGTCTGGTGTGCACTCATCTTGTAGATATTCTTTGACGAGCTCATCATCCGCCAAGATATTCGGCAATGACACATACTTCGTTTTCAATAGACGTTTAGCTAAGAAAGCAGTAAATGCATTCACACGATAACCCACCACCATTGGACGCTTGAGAAGCATACACTCCAACGCTACGGTACCGGAGGCCAACATCACGGCATCGGATGCGGTGATGACGTTGCGTGCGGTGTCATCAACTAACTTGAAGTCCAACTCTGGCGCTAGCGCTTTCCATGCTTGTTCAAACTGCTCACGGCGTTTTTGATTAACAAGCGCGACAACAAACCCCAGTTCTGGAAATTTTTTATGGAGTAACTTGCAGGTTTCAATAAATGGCTCTGAGAGCATTTTTAACTCGCTACCACGACTGCCTGGCAGGACAGCAAGCCACTTTTTATCTTGTTCTAAACCAAGCAACTCACGTGCAGGCGCTTGTTCTGATTCTAGTGGGATGGCATCAGCCAAGGTATGACCAATGAACTCGCAAGGTACATTAAATTTGTCGTAGAACGCTTTCTCAAACGGAAGAAATGCTAGCACCAAGTTCGTTGCCGCTTCTATTTTAAAGATGCGCTTCTGACGCCAAGCCCAAACAGACGGACTCACGTAATGAACGGTTTTAATGCCCGCTTGCTTGAGGTCAAGCTCCAGGCGTAAGTTGAAGTCAGGAGCATCGATCCCGATGAAAACATCAGGCGGATTCTGAGTAAAATACTGAACGAGCTCAGCTTTCACTTTAAGAAGTCTCGGTAAGCGGCCTAAAACCTCGACTAATCCCATCACCGCAAGCTCTTCCATATCAAACAGAGACTCGCAACCTTGGGCTATCATTTTCGGACCACCAATGCCTACGAACTCTGCGTCTGGATATTGTTGCTTTACTGCTTTGATAAAGCCTTCACCTAGCGTATCGCCAGACAATTCTCCGGCAATGATGCCAATACGTAATGGTCTTTCCATATCTACTTCGCTATTTTTCCTGTGCGCTATGGATAACGGTTTGCCTTATCCATAAAACACAAAAAGATCGTAACCTCAAATTTGGTCACGATCTTTTTATTTATTGGTTCATTCGCCAATTAACGAATAATGCCACGTTCCGTCGTTTCCAGAATATCTGAGAAACGCTTCACAGCCGGCCACTCTTGAGCCATTTCAGCCAGAATAGGCTTCACTTCTTCTAGCGTCTTACCTGAACGGTAGATTTCTTTATACGCTTTTTGTAACGCACGAATCTCTGGTTTCTCAAAGCCATTACGCTTCAAGCCAACAAGGTTCAAGCCGAATGGAGTAGCGTGGTTACCTTGCGCGAGTACATAAGCTGGGACATCTTGCACCACAGCTGAACAGCCGCCAATGTATGCGTAAGCGCCCACTGTACAAAACGGATGAATCGCAGACAGTGCCATCACACCGGCATAGTCATCAACAGTAACGTGACCACCAAGAATCGAGTTATTACCGATATGAGTGTGGTTACCAATAACAACATCATGCGCAACGTGTGCATTCACACACAATAAGTTGTCATCACCAATGATCGTGGTTGCTTTGTCTTGCACTGTGCCGCGGTGAACTTGGACCGCTTCACGAATGACGTTACGGTCACCGATAACCACAGTTGTGTCTTCACCACCGTATTTTTTGTCTTGGTTTTCTTCACCAATGACAGCATGTGGGAAAATACGGTTATCTTTGCCAATAGTTGTGTGACCTTTGATCACAACGTGAGACATCACTTCTGTGCCTTCACCAATTTCAACCGTAGAGGTGATGTACGTAAAAGGACCTACTGTTACGTTAGCACCAATTTTGGCGCCCTCTTCTACCACCGCTGCCGGGTGGATTTTAGCGGTTTCATGAATCATATTAAAACTCTCGACGAGCACACTTCAGTTCTGCAGAACATACCACTTCACCGTCAACTTTTGCTACACCGCTAAATGCAGCAATGCCGCGACGTTCTTTCAGAAATTCTACCTCAATAACCAATTGGTCGCCCGGAACCACTGGTTTACGGAATTTCGCGCCGTCTACGCTTGCAAAGTAGTACAGTTCATTTTCTGTTGGTGCACCAAATGATTTAAATGCAAGTAAGCCTGTTGCCTGAGCCATTGCTTCTAAAATCAAAACACCTGGGAATACTGGTAGTTGAGGAAAGTGACCTGTGAACTGAGGTTCGTTAACCGACACGTTTTTAATCGCGTGAAGGTACTTCTCTTCTTGGAAGTCTATCACTCGGTCGATCAATAAGAATGGGTAGCGATGAGGTAGTAGCTCTTGAATTTCAGAGATGTTCATCGTTTTCTTTTCAGTAGTCAAAGTCGTCTTCCTATATCAATTTTTTGCCGCCAAGATGGCAAACGTGGCAACAGGTCGTAAAGCCGAATCGCTTTGCAATATACTAGCAAAATACGCACCATCTTGGAGTTAAATCTACTTAGAGCGCGTCATTATAGAAGAAAAAGACCCGCATTTCGCGAGTCTTCTTACAGAATATGGAACTAGAGCTTGTTAGCCTTCGTGTTAAGTACAGAGCGAAAGATAACTTGTTCTAAATTTCTTCTTTCTGTTCCAGCTGTTTTTCAACCGCTTTTAGGCGCTTATTCATCTCATCAATACGGTGAACTCGAGTCGCGGTCTTACGCCACTCTCTGTTCGTTTGTAGTGGGATACCTGATGAGTAAAGGCCTTTTTCTTCGATACTGCGCATTACCATGCCCATACCTGTAATAGCCACACCATCTGCGATAGTGATATGGCCATTCAGAACAGACGCGCCGCCAATCTGGCAGTACTTACCAATTTTTGTACTGCCCGCGACAATAGTACCACCAGGCATCACGGTACCATATCCGATCTGCACGTTGTGCGCGATTTGAAGTTGGTTATCCAGAATGACATTGTCTTCAATGATAGTATCTTCGAGTGCACCGCGGTCAATCGTAGTACAAGCACCAATCTCAACGCGGTTACCGATACGCACTGAACCAAGCTGAGGAATTTTGATCCACTCGCCTTTGTCATTCGCATAACCGAAGCCATCAGAGCCAATGACGGTACCCGATTGAACGAGACAGTCATCACCCAATGACACTTCATGATAGATAGTGACATTAGCCCAAAGCTTGGTGTTATTCCCTAGCTTGGCGTTCTTACCGATAAAACAACCAGCGCCAACGCTTACGTTATCGCCGAGTTCTACGCCCGTTTCAATCACAGCGTTAGCGCCGATTGTAACGTTCTCACCCATCTTAACGTCAGCGGCAATCACAGCACTTGGTGCAATATCGTCTGCCGGTTTTGGTGTGGTATCCATCGCTTGGACCACACGAGCAAATGCGACATAAGGGTCTGAAACCACTAGCGCATTTCCAACGCATTGATCTTTATGCTCAGCCTTTACCATAACGACGGTAGCTTGGCACTCAGAAAGGTGTTTTGCGTATTTTGGGTTAGACAAGAAGGTTACGTCACCTTCTTGTGCTTTATCCATTGGAGCAACACGGCTTACAACGAGAGACTCGTCACCAAACAGCTCACCCCCGGTAATTGTCGCCAATTCGGCTAATGTTAATGTCTTCATAACTTCTTATTTTAGAGCTTTAATTACGTCTTCAGAAATATTGTATTCTGGCTTGCCGTACTGCAAAGCAGAGATATCAATCACAAGATCGTAACCATTTTTGTCTGCGACTTTCTTAACTGCATCTTGAATCGTTTTGAAAAGCTTCGCTTTTTCTTCAGCTTCACGACGCGCACTTGCTTTTTCAAGTGCTTGTGCTTTCACTTTGTACTCGCTGTCTAGCTTCGCGATATCGATACGTAGCTTTTCTACTTCGTCTTGACCCAAAAGCTCACCGTCACGTTGTAGCTTTTCGATCTTTGTTTTAGCTTGCGCTTGGATTGACTTCAGTTCATCAGCTTTGCTTTTGAAGTCTTTCTGCATTTTTTGTAGTACAACTTCACGTTGAGGAAGAGCTTGGAAAACTTGAGCTGTATTTACGTAAGCAATTTTCTGTGCAGCTTCTGCCGCATTTGCAAACATTGAAGAGCTCAGTACAAGAAGGCCAATCCCAGCCGCTTTGATCATTTTATTCAAAATATTTTCCTCTTTAGAAAGTTCTACCGATAGTGAATGTGAAGAACTCTTCATCATCGCCATCAAATTTCTTAATTGGTTTCGCTAGTGAGAAGACTAGTGGCCCCATTGGAGACATCCACTGCAACGCCGCACCGTAAGAAGAGCGGTAGTTGGTTGGATCTGAGTAATCGTAGTAGTAGTTAGCACCCGAAATGTTGCTATTTTCTCGATAATCAAACTCGGTATCCCAAACACTTGCCATATCAAAGAAGATACTGGTACGAATTTGGTTTTGTACTTCCTCTGATGCGAACGGCGTTGGAACGATCAACTCAATACTTGCTAATGCGACTGCGTTACCACCCACTGAATCATCTGTCGCAATATCTGTACCATTGTTAGAGCCGGATGTATCGCGGTAAACCGCTTTAGGGCCAACAGAGTTTGAGCCAAAACCACGAAGCGATGTAAAGCCACCGGCGTAGTAGTTTTCGTAGAATGGGAACAAGTTATCGTTACCATCCGTTTGACCGTAACCATTACCGTAACCTAAGCGGCCACGGAACAAGAGGGTAAACTCGTGCTTTTTAGTCAATGGCACATACTGGCGAACATCGTACTGCATTTTGAAGTATTGAACATCAGAGCCAGGTACGGTCATTTTATAGAATGCACGCTGATGGTTACCTGCCGTAGGGAAATAGCCACGGTTTAAGTTATTACGTGTCCAAGAGATATTGAAGTCGAAGTCGTTCGTATTCAATGCCCCACTTGAATCTATATTATCTTTTTGCGCTTCTAAGAACTGCTCTACCTGCAAGTAAGGCGATAAGTTACCGATCTTGTTGTGCGTATAACCGACACCGAATTCAAAACGGTTCAACTCATCGAATGGGAAGCCCCACGTTAAGCTCGCGCCATAGCTTTCGTTGGTATAGTCAACGATATTGGCTTCTTTAGCTTCAAATTCGTTATAGAAAACCTTACCACCTAAGCTTACACCGTCTAAGTTCCAGTACGGATCACGGTAATCAAGACTGATGTTTTTCTGGTAGTCATTCATCATCGCGTTGATACCAACACGGTTACCGCTACCAATAAAGTTATCTTGTTGCAGGCCAACCTGGAAGCTCACACCCGATTCTGTACCGTAGCCAACACCGAAGTTAACGCTACCAGAGTTCGCTTCTTTGACAGAGTAAACTAGGTCAACTTGATCATCACTACCAGGAACTCGAACCGTCTGTACTTCAACATTTTCAAAGTAGCCCAAACGATTTAGACGAGTTTTACCCGTTTCAATCGATTTCGAGTTCAACCAACTGCCTTCCATCTGACGCATTTCACGACGAAGGACTTCATCTTTGGTTGAGTTATTACCCGTGAAGCGAATATCACGAACATAAATTCGGTTACCCGGGTCTACGTTAACGACCAAAGAAACTTCTTGATTCTCGTCGTCAAACTCTGGAATGGTATTCACTTGAGGATAAGCATAACCGGACTCACCAAGCACACGCTTAATTCCTTCTTCCATTGAAGTCACCAACGAGCCGTTGTATGTCTCATTGTCTTCAAATGGCACAAGTCTTTCGAACGTCGCTTCCTCACCAATCAAATCACCACGGAACTTCACGTCCTTAACGGTGTAAACCTCGCCCTCTTCTAGACCAAGAGTAATGTATACCCCTTTCTTGTCAGGAGAGATTGCAACTTGTGTCGAATCAACGTTAAATTTTAAGTAACCACGATCCAGGTAGAATGATTTGAGTGCTTCAATATCACCTGCAAGGACTTGCTTTTGATACTTTTCATCAGAAAGGAAATTCCACCACGGCACATCAACATTTAAGTTAAAGCGCGAAAGCAGTTCTTCATCACTGAACACTTCATTACCGATAAAGTTGATTTGCTGAATTTTTGCCGACACACCTTCAGTAAAGACAAACTTAAGATCAGAACGATTACGTGGTAGTGGAGTCACCACCGCTTTTACTGTTGCGTTGTATTTACCTACGCTGTAGTAAAAGTCTTCTAAGCCTTTTTCAATGTTGCTTAGCGTGGTGCGGTCAAGCGCTTCACCTTCACGAACGCCAGACGCGTTCAGGTTTTCTTGTAGCTGCTCGTCCTTGATTGCTTTGTTACCTGAAAAAGAGATGCTTGCAATGGTAGGACGTTCTTTGACTTGAACCATCAGAACACCACCGTCACGCAACACTTTCACATCTTCAAAGTTACCAGATGCATACAGGGCGCGGATAATTTCTGCAACATCGCCTTGGCCAATGGTATCACCGACACGTACAGGCATTTTCAACAATGCAGCACCCAGTGCTACACGCTGCAATCCATCGATTTCAATATCTTGAACTACGAAGTTCTCTGCTCCATTTGCAGATACACTGGTCGCCAGTAAACTTGCAAATAGAATTCGCTTAATCGCCATACTTGTTCTAATTATTCCTTGCTACTGCTTTTGTCTCTGAACTATCACAGACGAGTAAAATCATTAAATAGCGCTAACGCCATGAGCGAGAAGATGATCGCACCACCAATTCTAAAGCCCATTTCCTGCACTTTCTCAGGAACAGGACGTCGAATGACTGCTTCAATTGCAAAAAACAACAAATGACCGCCATCCAACATTGGTAAAGGAACGAGATTAATAATACCTAGGTTAACACTAATTAGAGCGAGAAAACCTAAAAAGTAGACCAAACCATAATCTGCTGTCGCGCCTGCGCCTTTGGCTATTGATATTGGTCCACTCAGATTATTCAGACCAACGTCTCCAACAATCAGCTTCTTAAGCATGCTGATTGTCAAACCAATGACTTGGCCAGTTTTGTCTACTGCTTTACCTATTGACTCGAATACACCAAACTGAAGATCGAAGCGATAACTTTCTGGCCATTCTGCGACTTTAGGTGCAATACCTGCAAAACCAACGACTTCTTTGTTAGCTAGCTCACGGCTACCGGGCGTCAGCGTCAATGTTTGCTCATAACCCTGACGTAACACCGTCAATTCAAGCGGTGTATCAGGATTAGAACGAACCGCTTCAACCACTTGCTTCCATTCGGTTACTCGTTGTTGACCAATTGCGACAACCTCATCACCTGGAAGCACACCGGCTTTTTCCGCCGCTCCACCTTGCGAGACCTGCTCGATAACTCGATACACCTCCGGTGTATACGGAGCAAAACCTAACGACTGCATCGCTGACTGAGTTTCTGGGTCAAACTTCCACTCACGTAAATCGAGCGTTTTCGTTACTTCTGAACCAACTTCATTCGCTGACGTTAGTGTTACCGTCATCAAATCATCGCCAATATGAGAAATCAATCCCATATTTACTGATTCCCAATCCGGAGTTTTGATACCAGATATCGATTTAAGTTCCATTCCAGATTCAATTCCAGCTTCCGCAACAATCGAATTGGGCGTAACTTCACCAATTACAGGCTTAACAGCTGGGATACCAATTAGAAATACCAGCCAATAGGCAAAAATTGCGAAAATAAAATTAAAGATGGGGCCAGCCGCAACAATAGAGGTTCGCTTCCATAACGGCTTCTTATCAAACGCTAGGTGCTTCTCATGCTCTGGCACCTCATCGACACGGCTATCAACCATTTTCACATAGCCGCCGAGAGGGATCATTGAGATGCTGTACTCCGTTCCGTCTTTGCCTACTTTACTCCAAATAGACTTGCCGAAACCGATTGAAAACTTTTCAACTTTAACGCCGCAACGGCGAGCAACCCAAAAATGCCCAAATTCGTGCACGGCAACAAGAATGCCCAGTGCGACGATAAAAGAAATGAGATTCCACAATATACCAGTCATCAGCTACGCTCGCGTATGGTTTCTAGGGCAATAGTTCGTGCCATTCTATCTAGCTCGAGCAAGCTTTCCAAGCTATTCGCATTCTCAGCTTTGCAGCTTGCGTTGATTTTATTCAACACAGACTCATTGATGCGAGCAATATCGGTAAAACCTAGTCTGTTATTTAAAAATGCATCAACAGCGACTTCATTAGCTGCATTCAATGCCGTTGTTGCGTGTTGACCTTCATAACAAGCATCAATTGCGAGTTTTAAACATGGGTAACGAGCAAAGTCAGGCTGCAAAAACGTCAGCTCACCAACTTTCGTGAAGTCTAGCGGCTTAACCCCAGCTTCTACTCTTGACGGGTATGACATGGTGAGCGCAATTGGCGTCGCCATATCCGCTTCTCCCATTTGTGCCAAGACCGAACCATCACGATACTGAACCATAGAATGAATCACAGATTGAGGATGAATAACCACCTTCAGTTGTTCGCGAGCAGCATTAAATAGCCACTTAGCTTCGATATACTCAAGGCCTTTATTCATCATCGTGGCAGAATCAACAGAAATTTTTGGCCCCATCGACCAGTTTGGATGAGCGATCGCCTGAGCGGGTGTCACCTGCTCCAGTTCTGCGATGTCAGTGTAACGGAAAGGACCACCAGATCCAGTCAACAAAATATGAGAAATGCCATGTTCTTGTAAATTGCAACGACCTAGATTGGTTTGTACTTGCTGTGGTAAACATTGGAAAATGGCGTTGTGTTCACTGTCGACGGGAAGTAACTCTGCGCCAAATTCTTCTACAGCATCAATAAATAGCTGGCCTGACATTACAAGTGCTTCTTTATTTGCCAACAAGACTCGCTTACCTGCTTTCACGGCAGCCATGGTAGGCAATAAGCCAGCGGCTCCTACAATAGCAGCCATTACACTGTCGACCTCGTCCAGCGAAGCTATATGACATAGCGCATCAGTACCACCTAGCACTTCGGTACCTGGCGAAACCGAGTGTAGCTCAGCTTGAAGTTGAGACGCCGCAGCTTTATCTGCCATGACCGCATATTTAGGTTGCCACTGACGACATAGACCGATCATCTTTTCAACGTTAGTGCTTGCCGCTAAGGCAACGACAGAAAACAGATCTGGGTTTTGTTCGACCACTTTAAGCGTGCTTGCACCAATTGATCCAGTAGCACCAAGAATCGTTAACTTTTGCATGTTGTAAGACCGTTAGAAAGCTCAGGAGCGACGACGCCGCTCCTGATAAATTAGAATACGTAGTAAAGAAGAGCAAAAACTGGGAATGCTGCGGTTAGGCTGTCGATACGATCTAGCACACCACCGTGCCCTGGGATAATGTTACTGCTGTCTTTAATGCCTGAGACACGTTTGAACATACTTTCAACCAGATCACCAAGCACTGAAATAACGACAGTAACCAGCGTAATCAGCACCATATGGACAGGGCTAGTGAACTGGATATCGAACCAATCAGCAAATGCCCACGCTACGATTAATGCCGTGATAATGCCACCAATTAGCCCTTCAATGGTTTTATTGGGGCTTACATGAGGAGCCATCTTACGTTTGCCTAAGCTTTTGCCTGCAAAGTAGGCGCCGCTATCTGCAGCCCATACCAAGAAACAAACGTACAACACAAGCTTTGCGCCGTGGTATGGATCTACAGTGATGTCATACGCTCTGAGAATAATCACACTCCAAAGGAATGGGATTAATGTCAGAAAACCAAATACATGACGTAAAACAAAATTACTTTGCCAAGATTTCGTCGTTTTGGGGTAAGTAATCGCCATTAAGCTAGCAATAATCCACCAAACAAAACCAATACCCAAGACGACATAATGAGGTGTCGTTAAGTGATTGAGGCTATATGCATCAGGCGAGATGTATAGAAAACTAAGTCCGGTAATAATGATTGCCGGCACAAGGGCAGCAATGCGAGAGTTGCTTCCTGTAAACTGAGTCCACTCCCAAAAACCTAATAGCGTTATTGCAGTTAAAGCGGCAATAAAGCCCATTAGCGGTAATTTAAAAATGCCTAAAATAACCAGGGGAGCTAAAATTAGTGCTGTTATTATTCTCTGTTTCAAACTAACTAGTCCTTATTGAGCTGCCATCAATGCCTTTATTTGTTCACCTGTACAGCCAAAACGACGTTCTCGGTTGATAAACCAAGTTACAGCTTCTACCAAACTGTCTTCATCGAATTCTGGCCAGTACTCTGGTGTAAAGTACATTTCTGCATAAGCCATTTGCCACAACATAAAGTTGCTGATGCGGCACTCTCCACTGGTGCGAATTAAAAGATCCACTTCCGGTAGGTCTGCCATGGTCAAATGCTCAGTGATTAGCTGCTCATTGATATCCTCTACACGAATTTCACCGTTACGTGCTTTTAGCGCTAACGTTTTAGCAGCTTCTGTGATGTCCCATTTACCGCCATAGTTGGCTGCAATGTTGATCACCATACCCGTGTTATCTGCCGTTAGGTTTTCTGCTTCTACAATTTTATTTTGTAGACGCTCACTAAATCGACTGGTATCACCGATCACGCGCAACCGTAAGTTATTTTTGTGTAGTTTTTTTACTTCACTAGACAGGACCGTGATAAACAGTTCCATCAAAAGACCCACTTCTTCCTCCGGACGACGCCAGTTTTCACTACTAAAAGCAAACAGCGTCATGGCTCTAATGCCTAGTTTTGAAGCAGCAGCCACGGTCTTACGAACGGCACTAACGCCTTTTTTATGACCAAATACGCGAGGTTTTCCTTTGGACTTAGCCCAACGGCCATTACCGTCCATAATGATGGCAATATGCTTAGGAAGGGAATCAGAGAAGGCTTGAGAATTTTGCATAGGGAGTTAATTGAGTTCCATCAGTTGGATAGACTAACATAAAAAAACGCTGAGCTGTGAGCACAGCGTTTTCCAACAGTGATGTGTGTGGGAGTATTAAACTTCCATCAACTCTTTTTCTTTTGCAGCAAGAACTTCATCGATCTTCTTAACTGCAACGTCAGTTAGCTTTTGAATTTCGTCTTGTGCTTTACGGTCTTCATCTTCAGAGATTTCTTTATCTTTTAGAAGCGCTTTAAGATCGTTGTTTGCGTCACGACGGATGTTACGAACAGCAACACGACCACCTTCAGCTTCACCACGAACGATCTTAACTAGGTCTTTACGACGTTCTTCCGTTAGCGGTGGAAGTGGAACGCGGATGATAGTGCCAGCTGACATAGGGTTTAGACCAAGGTCAGACGTCATGATCGCTTTTTCTACTTTCGGCGTCAGCTCTTTATCAAAAACCGTGATTGCAAGTGTACGTGCATCTTCAGCAATAACGTTTGCTACTTGGTTTAGAGGTGTTGCTGCACCGTAGTATTCTACAGAAATACCAGATAGTAGGCTTGGGTGTGCACGACCTGTACGAATTTTAGAAAGGTTGTTCTTAAGCGCTTCAACGCTTTTATCCATGCGCTCTTGCGCGTCTTTTTTGATTTCGTTAATCACAGTTTCACCTTAAAAATGTCATCTTTCCTGAAGAAAGCCTAAAACGGTTGAGCAAAGCAAGCACCACCCTAACGCTTTGGAGTGGCACCTTAAGCCAAGCTTATTCGTTGATGAGCGTGCCTTCTGCTTCGCCCATAACCACGCGACGTAGTGCGCCTGGCTTGTTCATATTAAATACGCGGATTGGCATTTTGTGGTCACGAGCTAGCGTAAACGCCGCCAAGTCCATAACTTTCAGCTCTTTATCCAGAACTTCTGCATAAGATAGCTTATCATACAGCTCTGCGTCTGGGTTTGCTACAGGGTCAGCAGTAAATACACCATCAACTTTCGTCGCTTTTAGTACGACATCCGCTTCAATTTCGATACCACGTAAACAAGCAGCAGAATCCGTTGTAAAGAACGGGTTACCAGTACCAGCAGAGAAGATGACAACTCGGCCTTGGCGAAGCTCACGGATCGCATCAGCCCAATTATAGTCGTCACATACGCCTTTTAGAGGGATTGCAGACATAACGCGCGCATTTACGTATGCACGGTGAAGAGCATCACGCATCGCTAGGCCATTCATTACTGTAGCAAGCATACCCATGTGGTCACCAACTACGCGGTTCATACCAGCTTCAGCTAGGCCTGCACCACGGAACAAGTTACCGCCACCGATAACTACACCAACCTGAACACCCAGTTCAACCAGTTCTTTAACTTCTTGTGCCATACGATCAAGGACCGCAGGATCAATACCAAAACCGTCTTCACCTTGAAGAGCTTCACCACTCAGTTTTAATAGAATACGTTGATACGCTGGTTTAGGGTTCGTAGTCATGGAGTTTACCTTCCAAAGAGAGTTGTTGATTAACAGTCATGAATAGACACAACTTCAGTTATGGCTATTCATCACGGCTAATCGTTCACTGCTCATAAAAAGACCGCAGCCTTGGCTACGGTCTAATCTTTATACAGTCTCTAAGGATTAACCTTTTTGAGCTGCTGCAACTTCTTCAGCGAAGCTCATTTCTTCTTTCTTCTCGATACCTTCACCTACTTCTAGGCGAACGAACGTAGAAACTGAAGCGCCTTTTTCTTTCAGCATTTCGCCTACAGTTTTCTTAGGCTCCATGATGAAAGCTTGACCTGTTAGAGAGATCTCGCCAGTGAATTTCTTCATGCGGCCAACAACCATCTTCTCAGCGATTTCAGCAGGCTTGCCTTCGTTCATTGCGATTTCAACTTGAACCGCTTTCTCTTTTTCTACTACGTCAGCTGGTACGTCTTCTGGGTTAACGAACTCTGGCTTAGAAGCAGCAACGTGCATTGCAACGTGCTTAAGAGTTTCTGCGTCGCCTTCACCAGCAACAACAACACCGATTTTCTCACCGTGACGGTAAGAAGCGATTGCAGTGCCTTGAACGTATTCTACGCGACGGATAGTGATGTTTTCACCGATTTTAGCTACTAGAGCTACACGTGCGTCTTCGAATTGTGCTTGTAGTTCTTCAACAGAAGCTTTTGAAGCTAGAGCTGCAGCTGCAACTTCTTCTGCGAATGCAGTGAAGTTACCGTCTTTAGCAACGAAGTCAGTTTGGCAGTTAACTTCAAGAAGAACAGCAACGCCGTTTTCTTCTTTGATGATGATTGCGCCTTCAGCTGCAACGTTACCAGCTTTCTTAGCTGCTTTCGCTGCGCCAGATTTACGCATGTTTTCAATTGCTAGTTCGATGTCAGCGTTTGCTTCTACAAGCGCTTTCTTACATTCCATCATGCCAGCGCCAGTACGCTCGCGAAGTTCTTTAACTAGAGCAGCAGTTACAGTTGCCATTCTGTCTTCCTCGTTTGATTCGAAATAAGGTAAAAAACAGGGGCCTAACATTGTCGGCCCCCATTGCTAACTATAACTTAGTTTATGCTACACAAAGGTTTCACATAGACCAAGTGTGACACAGAGCCGCTATTATTCAGCTTCTATGAAACCGTCTTTTTCAGCAACTGCAGCTACGTCTTTGTTACGACCTTCAGATACTGCTGAAGCAGCAGCGTTCAGGTATAGCTGTACAGCGCGGATCGCGTCGTCGTTACCTGGGATTACGTAGTCAACGCCGTCTGGGTTAGAGTTAGTATCTACCACAGCGTATACTGGAATACCTAGGTTGTTAGCTTCTTTAATTGCAATGTGTTCGTGATCAGCGTCGATTACGAATAGAGCGTCTGGTAGGCCGCCCATGTCTTTGATACCACCAAGAGATTTCTCTAGCTTCTCCATTTCGCGAGTACGCATTAGAGCTTCTTTCTTAGTTAGTTTGTCAAAAGTACCGTCTTGAGATTGAGTCTCTAGTTCTTTTAGACGCTTGATAGACTGACGAACTGTTTTGTAGTTTGTAAGCATACCGCCTAACCAGCGGTTGTTTACGTAAAACTGGTTGCTTGCGATTGCAGCTTCTTTAACAGCTTCAGATGCAGCGCGCTTAGTACCTACGAATAGAACCTTACCTTTCTTCTCGCCAACTTTAGCTAGTTCAGCTAGAGCGTCGTTGAACATTGGTACAGTTTTTTCTAGGTTGATGATATGAACTTTGTTACGAGCGCCAAAGATGAATGGCTTCATTTTTGGGTTCCAGTAACGAGTCTGGTGACCGAAGTGAACACCAGCTTTTAGCATATCGCGCATTGATACAGTTGCCATTTTAAAATCCTCTATGGGGTTAGGCCTCCACATTCCCCATAACTCCGACCAAGCTTCTGCTCAGCACCCCGGAATATGTGACGGAATGTGTGTGATTTAAAGATAAAAGGTTATTCGGATGAAGCTTGCTTCGCCGCTTAACTTTGCTAAACGAAGAGAACAGTCCTCTATTCCGGCGCGCTTTATACCATATTTTAGCTCACTGTGGCTAGTAAAAATTATTTCTTCACCGAGCCACTTTCTCCTATTTATAAGCAAAACTTTAAACATATGATCGAATTAAGAATGATGCATATTCCTATCTAACTTGGGTTAACGCCCCGATGTCTGATAGAATGCGGCCATTCGCACGTTTACGTGCTTAGGAATAAGTAGAGAAAGCCAATGTCAATCAAGATTAAAACTGCTGAAGAAATAGAACGCATGCGCATTGCGGGCAAGCTAGCCGCAGAGATTCTAGAAATGATCGAACCACACATCAAAGTTGGTGTGACGACAGAAGAGTTAAACAAAATCTGTCATGAGTACGCTCTAGAAAAAGGTGCATACTCTGCTCCGCTTGATTACCATGGTTTCCCTAAGTCGATCTGTACTTCAATCAACCATATCGTATGCCACGGTATTCCAGCGGAAAAAGACGAAATCGGTAGCAACGGCCAAATGAAGCCGGCGGTACTAAAAGATGGCGACATCTTAAACGTTGATATTACCGTAATCGTTCCAAATGATGAGAATGCCGATCTGAGCGTGCGTCCTCAGGGGTACCATGGTGACACTTCTAAGATGTTCCTAGTCGGTGATGTTTCGCCTGCAAACAAACGTCTGTGCATGGTAGCTCAAGAAGCACTGTATGTTGGTATGCGTACCGTTAAGCCAGGTTCAACGGTTGGTGACATCGGTACAGCTATCGAGAAGTACATCAAAGAGAACAACAAGAACAATCCTCGCAACAAGTTTTCTATTGTGAAAGACTTCTGTGGTCACGGTATCGGCGATGAGTTCCATGAAGAACCACAAGTGGTTCATTACAAGAACAAAGACCGCCGCGTATTAAAAGAAGGCATGTGCTTTACTATTGAGCCGATGATTAACGCAGGTAAATTTGGTTGCTCTGTTGATGCACAAGATGACTGGACTGTTTACACGGGCGACGGCAAGAACTCTGCGCAATGGGAACATACCATTGTTGTAACAAAAGAAGGTTGTGAAGTACTGACGCTTCGTAGCGACGATACGATTCCTCGCCTAATGAAAAACGCGTAAAGCTGACGACCACTCGTTGTTTACTATATCCCTGCTTCGGCGGGGATATTTTTTATCTGCCGCAAATTTGTTAGATTGTTATTAGATTAGCTTGCACGGATGGCAAATATGACACTTCAGTCCCCTCTTACCTTTTCCGATGAACAAATCAATATCGGTGAACTCAAACAAGAATTAGAGAAGTTTAGCTCTAATCAAAACCAAGAGTTTCTCAATCATCATCCGGTAACAAGCTTGGTTTTAGCCAGAGCTGAATATATGGATCTGCTTCTCAATCGTTTGTGGCAACATTTTGGCTTCAAGGATATTTACAACATTTCTCTGGTTGCCGTTGGTGGCTACGGACGCGGCGAGCTGCATCCGCTCTCCGATATCGATATTTTGATTCTGTCGAACAATAAACTGCCAACCGCATTAGAAGCAAAAATCAGCGAATTCATTACGCTGTTGTGGGATTTAAAACTCGAGGTCGGACACGCTGTTCGCACCGTTACTGAATGTGCTGAAATTGGTAAAGCCGATCTAACGGTCGCGACAAACCTGCAAGAAGCGCGACTGCTGTGTGGAAGCGAGGACACCTTTCAGGCACTGAAGAAAGTCGTGTTATCAGACTCCTTCTGGCCAAGTGAGACGTTTTACCGCGCTAAAATTCAAGAGCAGCGCGAACGCCATGCGCGTTACCACGACACGACCTACAACTTAGAACCGGACATTAAATCAACCCCTGGCGGGCTGCGCGATATTCATACATTAAGCTGGGTCGCTCGACGTCACTTTGGTGCTACTTCATTGTTGGAAATGAGCCGATACGGATTTTTAACTGACGCAGAATACCGAGAATTGGTTGAATGTCAGGACTTCCTTTGGCGAGTACGTTTCGCTCTGCACATGGAGCTTCGCCGCTATGACAACCGCTTGACCTTTGCTCATCAAGCACAAGTTGCGGAAAATCTAGGCTACGTCGGAGAAGGCAACCGAGGCGTAGAAATGATGATGAAAGAGTTCTACCGCACGCTTCGTCGTGTGGCAGAGCTCAATAAAATGCTACTCAAACTCTTTGACCAAGCGATCATTAATGGTGGGGCGACAGAAAGTGCCGAGATTCTCGATACGGACTTTCAACGTCGCGGTTCTTTAATTGAAGCGCGGAAACCCGCATTGTTCCAAGCTCGCCCAGAAACTATTCTGGATATGTTCTTACATATTGCTAACGACTCAACTATTGAAGGGGTGAGCCCACCAACGCTGCGTCAACTGCGCACCGCTCGGCGTCGGCTCAACAAGTTTTTGCACACCATTCCTGCTGCGCGTGAAAAGTTCATGGCGTTATGTCGTCACCCTAATGCTCTTCACAAAGCATTCAGCCTCATGCACCGATTAGGGGTTATGGCGGCCTATTTACCGCAATGGAGTCAGATTGTTGGTCAAATGCAGTTTGACTTATTCCATGCCTACACCGTTGATGAACACAGTATTCGCTTACTTAAACACATCAACACTTTTAGTGACCCAGAAAATCATGCGAAGCACCCTATTTGCTGTGACGTCTACCCTCGGATGCAAAAGAAAGAGCTGCTGATTATTGCCGCTATTTTCCACGATATCGGGAAAGGTCGTGGCGGCGATCACTCGATTATCGGTGAAGGAGAAGCGTACGACTTCTGCATTGAGCATGGTTTATCGAAGCCCGAAGCGAAACTTGTCGCTTGGTTGGTAAGACATCATCTATTAATGTCTGTCACCGCACAGCGCCGAGATATTTATGATCCTGATGTCATTACCGAGTTTGCCAAAAAAGTCAGAGACGAAGAATCTCTCGATTATCTTGTATGCCTGACAGTTGCAGATATTTGTGCAACCAACCCAGAACTTTGGAATGCTTGGAAACGAACTTTACTTGCGGAGCTGTATTACTCCACACAACGTGCTTTACGTAGAGGCCTAGAGAACCCTGTCGATGTGCGTGAGCGAATTCGCCACAATCAACAAATGGCCTCCGCAATGCTGCGCAAAGAGGGGTTTGCCGCGCGCGAAATTGAAGTATTGTGGCAACGCTTCAAAGCTGACTACTTCCTTCGTCATACCCATACGCAAATCGCGTGGCACTGCGAACACTTACTTCGCATGGAAGATCCGACTAAGCCTTTGGTGTTGATCAGTAAAAAAGCCACTCGTGGCGGCACTGAGGTGTTTGTATATACGAAAGACCAGCCTGCTTTATTTGCGACAGTCGTGGCGGAGTTAGATAGGCGTAATTTTAATGTACACGACGCGCAAATCATGACCAGCAAAGATGGGCACGTGATTGATACCTTTATGGTACTCGATCAACATGGCGAAGCGATCGATGAGTCTCGTCACGCCGCGGTGATTAAACACCTCACTCATGTACTGGAGGCAGGCCGACCAACCAAGATTAAAACGCGCCGTACTCCGAACAAACTTCAGCACTTTAACGTGAAAACCAAAGTCGACTTCTTACCAACCAAAGGTAAAAAACACACTTTAATGGAGTTTGTCGCGCTAGACACACCAGGGCTGTTGGCCAAAGTAGGCCGTACGTTTGCTGATTTAAATATCAACCTTCATGGTGCAAAAATCACCACCATTGGTGAGCGAGCAGAAGACTTGTTTATTTTAACCAGTGATGCAGGGGGAAGATTAAGTGAAGAACAACAGGATGAGCTAAGAGAGAGATTGATCGAAAAGTTATCTGATGAGGTCGCAGCTTAGATCAAACCTGCCAATCTTTTCGGTTCAGGGCGAGAGCGATCTTGCCCACAAGTTAAGCATTTTGGCTAAATATCAGCTATCTAGCTCATACATAGGCTGCTACAGTTATATCAATATCAATTCGATGTAATAGAGGTAGCCTATGTATCCCCACCTCACTGGTTTAGGTATTCACGACCCTAAGCAGATTGAACGTTATTCCCTACGCCAAGAAGCACACAAAGACGTACTCAAGATCTATTTCCACAAGCAAAAAGGCGAACTGTTCGCTAAAAGCGTTAAATTCAAATACCCGCGCCAAATCAAAAATGTTCTTGTGGACAGTGGCAGTCACAAATATAAAGAAGTAACGGAAATCAACCGTAACCTCACATTAGTCATTGATGAACTGAATAAAATCACTAAGCCAACGAAACAACCTGAGGTTGATGTAAAAGAGAAAATTCTTTCAGACCTTCGTCATTTAGAAAAAGTCGTTTCGAGCAAGATCGCAGAGATCGAAGCGGATCTTGAAAAACTAAAGTAAAACGTTAAGTCTTAAATATTAAAAAGGGTTAGCATTGGTGCTAACCCTTTTTATTTGTACTCAATCATTATCTAGATCTAACTGCGCCGATTATCGGTTCATCCCACTCAAATCGAGTAAACAATTGCTGCCAAGTTTCATCAAGATTGGCCGTCATGACAATCTCTTGATCGGTAAATGGATGGACAAACCGTAACTCTGAAGCATGCAGTAGCAAACGATGAGATTCAAACTCTGTGCGATACAGCTTGTTGTGCTTTCCATCCCCGTGCGTTGTATCACCCACGATCGGATGGCGTAGATGTGCCATATGACGACGAAGTTGGTGCTTACGCCCCGTTTTAGGTTTCATCTCAACTAAGCAATAACGCGTTGTAGGAAATTTACCCGTCGAATAGGGAACCTCCACTTTAGCCAACGGCTTATATTCCGTCACCGCTTCTTGCGCTTCTTTTTCTTGTGAAGCGAACTTATCAGCAATCTTGTCTAACTCCACTTTGAGTGCGTAATCCAAGACGCCCTCTTCCTCAATCCAACCGCGTACTATCGCGTGGTATGTCTTTTCCATTTTATGTTCAGCAAACATCGGCATGACTTGTGATGCGACTTCACTCGACAAAGCAAACACGAGCACACCAGATGTTGGACGATCCAGACGATGCAATGGGAACACATGCTGACCAATTTGGTCGCGCAAAGTTTGCATGACAAATTGAGTTTCGTGTTTATCTAACCAACTGCGATGCACTAACATGCCGGCAGGCTTGTTGACCGCTACAAAATATTCATCCTGATAAACGATCTCCAGCTCAACTGGTTCTGAAGATCGCGCTATTTCTTGTTCTAGCATTCGTTTACTTACACAGTTCGTCAATGGTTCGGATTGTAACAAGCAGCTCTGCGAACTGCGGTTCCTGCTTCCACGCTTCTGAAAAATAGGGCTCGAGAGAAAACCCTCTTGGCAATGGTTGGTTGTTTTCCACTAGCACGTGCATTCTGTCTATAAAGATCCACTGCAACCACTCATGAGGATGCAATGTATCAATCGCAAATGGCTCCACGCTTTGTAAGGCTTGCTCTGAAGGCCTAGTGTGTTGCCACAACTTATGTTCTTTAAGCTGCGTTTCAAGTTGGTGAAGTAAGTCGACCAATTGAGTATTTGTTACCATTAATTCTATCTCGAACCTTGAATTAGCCGAGAATGATACCATTTCTTGTGAAAAGAACGTTAGGACGTCGTATTTAATGGAAAACATTCAAACCCTCACTCAACTGTTGAAAAACAGCCGCTGTGATTATCAAATCTTCGATCTTGGTCGTCGTATCAAAACCATCGCTAAGAAAGAGTTTGCCGATGTAGAAAAAGGTCAAGCACCGTACCCATTCCCAATGCAGCGTAAAGCACACCTTGCCATCGCTTATTGGAATGAACAAAAGCAACCTTGGATTTGGTTTCTAAAGTTTGAATTGGACGAGCGCGGTTTGTTAAAGCAATCAGATATCGGCAATTTCATTAAATACGTAGTGGAAGCCATGGGAACACGCCTCAATGGTGATATCTCTGAAGAGCAACAGCAAAAGCTGTCTAATAACCCATATACGTTCAAACCTTCCGAAGACAAAATGGCCGTGTTTCATAGCCAGGTCCGCGCGAACCTCGATCTTCCTACCAGCCAATATTATGAGCACACTCAGCATTACTTCTCTGGAGGTTTAGGCTGGGATAATTGGCAAACTGTAGGTCTGCAAGGGATCACCGACATGGCCGCTCGTTTGGACAAAGAGCAAAACGGGGTAATGATACGCAAAGCGTTGAACCACCTACCAAATGAGCCACTTTATGCCCTATTAGGTGCGCTTGAGCATGTAGAGCTTCAAGAGCGTTTAGCAGAACGTATCGCGGAAAAGGCACAGCAAGAAATCGCAAGTAGCGAACCTGATCTCTTCCTACTTTCAGCACTTATCCGAGCCCTTGCTGGTGCGCCAACAGAAGTCGCCTCTCCAGTATTAGATGCGATATTGCATAGCCCTCGTTTAAGCCATCAGGAGGTATTGATTGGTGTGGCGGGTCGCGCTTGGCACTTACTCGCCAATGAAAAGGTAGCAGAACAGTTTTTGCTGCGTTTAGCTCAAACCGGTAATCAAGCCCTATTTAATCAGTTATTTGCCGATTTAGTGATGCTGCCAGAGTTAAGGATGGTGTTATTGCCTTTACTGCATTCAAACCCATCAGAGGAACTAGCAAATGCGCTAGTAAGCTTACAACAAACAACAAAAAGCTAAGAAAGGTTCAGGAATGATTGGTGATCTTTTAGCAATTTTAGGGCTCTGCTTTTTCTGTTACCTGTTTTGGCAACAGCGTCGCCAAGCCGAACTCGCAAAAGCAGCCATCACGCGTAAATGTGAGCAATTGGATCTCCAATTAATCAGCATCGCCTTTGGTGCCCATAAACTAAAAACGCCAGACGGAGTCTGGCGTTGGCATACGGTGTATCAATTTGAGTTTTCATCTCTTGGTGACGATTGCTACCAAGGAGAGTTAACCATGGTCGGTTTCAGGCCGCAGAACTTTCACCTACCACCGCATCGCTTGTAAATTCCATTTCAAAGTAAGGACCATATATATCCTTACTTTCTTTTGTTTCAACAAATCCCAGCTTTTTCAGTACTGCCATAGAAGCTTGATGATTGCTATTCACGTTAGCTTTCACCTTATTCAAGCCCAATTCAGGGCACGCTTTGGGGAAAAATGCTTTTAGTGCTTCTGTTGCTAACCCTTTACCCCAATATGATTTATCAAAAATAAACCCTAATTCAGGTTCGGAATCGAGATTAGCAATAAACACGTGCCCCATATAGTCACGACTGGTGCTCTCTAGCACTGCCATACTATAAATGTTCTCATCATCCAGTATTTTCTCAAACATCTGTTTGGCAGACGCAACTGTATACGGACCATTCAATTCAGCACGGTTTTTCGCACAGCAATTCAGCATGACGAATTCTAGTTGCAACGACTCATTGTAGGGTAGAAGAAGCATTCTTCTGGTTACTATGGCCACATCTGTTCCTTGATTACAACAAACTTAATCTATCCGCAGATCACAAACTCGATGAGCTGAACATGCTCAATGATTGCGGGCATAACACCTTGTAGAGAAGCCGAAAGTTAAACCAACTGGTTGGAAAGGATATTGATCTGAGTTGTTTTTTATTAAGTGTTATTAGGAATTTATATATTTTGTGATATTGATATCCCCAAGCAACATCGAGATGCTTAATTCAATGAGAACACTGGATATCGTTTTTATATAAGAAAGACCCCGACACATAAGTATCGGGGTCATGGTCTTACTCGCAGCAGTCCGGCTACTAACAGTGCTCCATGCATCATCCATAATAGTGGCTGATTCCGTCAGCTTATTCCTTACGTCGCCGTCCTAGCGGTGTCCTTATCATCCTGACTGCTAACATTCCTCGTTAGCACACGTCACTTGTTCCTTGAGCGGTGTCCCTTGCATCTTCCTGATGCTGTCCATAACCTCAATCCTAGAGGGTCCATTGTCTATCCTTAGTCATCAACATCCTATTGATGATCGTATCCTTACAATGTCCTACGCTCCATGCTTGATTAATCATCCTGACCAACCAAATCGTCTTCCTGACGATAACCAAATCCTTGGTGCTTTCCTGTTCCATGTCTGCTTCCTGCTGACAACTCTCAATTTACGCCTTTTCCAAAAATAGACAATCTATCCAAGATAAATATTTGGCTCTCACATTGGTTAACAAGTTGTTAAATCATTATTTATCATAAACTTAAGCTCTTTATCTTCTCTTTTCCCGCTTACGAAATCGTTTTCTCTCACAACCTATGTAAGAGATCTCTCACACTACACTCTCCAAAATGCCATTCGCCAAATTAGCGCACTCAACGTATGATGATAGATATATCGTTGTTAAGGATTAAAAATGTTAACTCAAGACGTTACTAAAGAATTAGAAGCGGTAATGGAACAACTGCAACAACAAGGAAAAGAACCAACCGTAGCGTTAGTGAAAGCACGCTTGAAAACGCCCGTCCCAATGCCTGCATTAATCACCGCAATAAAAAGTTGGAAAAGTGCTCAGCGTGTTCCCAAGGTTGAAGTCGCAGCACAAGCGCACACCGATAATGATCGTCTTGCAGCGCTAGAAAGCACGGTGAAAAAATTAGTGGCTCGTATTGAAGAGCTAGAAGCCAAGCTAAGTGAGAAATCATCATGAAGTTATGGGTAGATGCAGACGCGTGTCCAAAAGTTATTCGCGAAACCATTGTGCGTGCCGCCGAGCGTACGGGGATTGAATGTACGTTTGTCGCTAACCACGTTGTCCCTGTGCCGAAAAGAGACAACATCCATTCGCTACAAGTCCCTGCGGGATTTGACATCGCAGACAACGAAATCGTCAAGCGTGTAGAAGCCAACGATTTGGTGATCACGTCAGATATTCCGCTTGCAGATGAGGTTATCTCTAAAGGCGCTCAAGCCCTCAGTTCTCGTGGCGAGCTCTATACAAAAGACACCATCAAAGCTCGCCTAAATATCCGCGACTTTATGGAAACCATGCGTTCAAGCGGAATTCAGACAGGTGGGCCCGCCGCGCTTTCTCAAACCGATCGACGCGAATTTGCAAACCATTTGGATCGTATTTTGGCGAAATTTAAGAAGTAACCCTCACTCTATTCAAATTGAGCCAGCAAATAAAAGCCTGGCTCATTCCTGAAAATTCATTCTCAGCATTGCACCCAAAGCGTGCTCTTACTCCCATTTGTTTTGTTCTGTTTATTTTTCATCTCGCTCACCATAGCTTCAATATGCAACGTGGTTTATTTTGAACGACGTTTTTAATAAGTGTATAGAGAATAATGGGCTTTAACATCGTTTCCAGTGGAAGCTACCTGCCAACGAATCAATGGTCTGATCGAGAGATGGATCACTTCCTAAAATTAGCGCCAGGGACCTGCCGAAATAAATTCGACGTTGAATATCGTCATGTAGCCAATACAAAAGAGACCGCTATTTACATGGCGGTGCAGGCAATAGAGCAGTGTTTAGGAAACACATATACCTTAAGCTCCGTTGATCTCCTTATCTACGCTAGCGGTACACACCACCAGTCTCTACCCTACGACGCTTCAGCGGTTCTCGCCGCGTTAGACGCTCCAACATGGCTAGAAAGCTTTGATTTGAACAGCACCTGTTTATCCTTTCTCTCTGCGCTTGATCTTGCTCAGAGTCTATTCTTAGCAAAACGGTACCGTCGGATTCTTATTGTCACCAGCGAACTCGCCACTGGCATCACACTGAATCGAAATTTTACGCTCAAACCAGAAGTTGCAACCTTATTCGCGGACGGTGCCGCCGCATTTTTGCTCGAAGAACACAACGATGATGGATTGCTCACCAGTCACTTTGAAACGCATCATACCGGGTATTCACTTTGTCAAATTAAGGGCGGAGGTAGTCATATCAATCCGCATACCTCCGAGCATCAAGCCTATTTAAAAAGTTGCCAGTTTGAGATGGAGGGCAAAGCACTCTTTAAACATGTGCGTAAAGCCTTACCAGCGTTTCTAAAAAAAGGGTTTGACGCCTCTCCGGTAACACTCGGCGATATTGATTATTTTCTTCCTCATCAAGCCAGCGCGCATGGATTAAAAAAACTGCCTTCACTCACCGGGCTACCAACAGAGAAAACCGTTAATCACTTTTCGACTTTGGGAAACCAAGTCGCCGCCTCACTCCCAATTAACTTACACTGGCTGCGTAATCAGCCAGAAACCGCAGGAAAACATGTGTTATTAGCTGGCACCGCCGCAGGGTTGTCGCTAGGGATGGGAGTGCTAAAACTATGAAGATATTGGTCACTGGTGGCAGCGGGATGTTGGGTAGCGCAATTCTGAGAATGTTTCACCAGCAGCATGAACTGCATTTTATAGCACGAAATACAGTCATCGCTAAACAACTCGCCGAGCAATTCGATGTTATCCCCCATATAGTCGATTTAAGAGACCACTCAGCAGTTCATGCGGTATGCCAAGGTATGGATGCAGTCATCCATTGTGCCGCTCTCTCAAGCCCATGGGGAAAGTGGCAGGCGTTTTATCAAGCCAATGTAGATGCCACCAAAAACCTCGTCAATGCGGCTAATACGCATCGAATCTCGCGTTTTATCCATATTTCGTCCACCAGCGTCTACTTTGACCATCAAGACCGTTGGAATATTAGAGAAACCGACGCCATAGCTTCATACTGGTGTAATGATTACGCACACACAAAATATCTATCAGAAATTGAAGCCGTAAAAGGTCGAAGTAAAGCGATCATTTTAAGACCGCGTGGCATTTTTGGACCCAATGATCGCGCGATTATCCCAAGAGTGCTTAAGGCGATAAAAAACAACACTCTGCTTCTGCCATCGGGTAGAAATCCTGTGGTTGATCTGACCTATGTCGACAACGTTGCCCATGCAGCGATGCTCGCTTGCACTCAGGCAGACCGACTTCAGCATGGTGATGTGTTCAACATTTCCAACAACGAACCAATGCCAATTGAGACTGTTCTGCAAGCTTTATGTGAGGGGTTAAACCTAAAAGTAACGTTACAATCATTACCATACGGTGTGGTATCACCATTATTAAAGCTCAGTGAGCAAATACGAAGGCACTTACCACATCAGCCAGAACCAAGGCTCACCTCATACAGCGCAGGATTGTTTAACTATCATCAAACTCTGGATATCAGCAAGGCTAAACAAACACTGAATTACCAACCGCTTTTTTCAATTCAAGAAGGAATACAGCAGTATGCAAACTGGTCTAAAAATAAAAATCTTTGAGGCTGGACACTGCGTACACCCAGGCTTTGTTGTCAAACCAGGTTCTGGTATCAAGCCTAGAGCATTTCCGGCAGCCGTTGCGTTAATTCAGCACCCAACACAAGGCAACATCCTGTTTGACACGGGATATCACGAGCATTTTTTTAGCGCGACTCGTCCCTTCCCTGAACGTTTTTATACTTGGACAACACCTTGTCGCTATAAAAAAGAACACGGAATTGTTGCGCAGTTAGCAAAAGAAAGTCTCAAACCTCATGATATTGAACACTTAGTGCTCTCCCACTTCCATGCTGATCACATTGCTGCCGTGTCTGAGTTTTCCCACTCTCAATTGCATTGCCAACAAAAAGGGGTAGATGCAATTACTAAAAGTGGTCGACTTGGAGGCGTAAGAAAAGGATACCTAAAAGCTCTACTTCCTCCACAGCTTGAACCTAACTTATTCATTCATAGTGATTTTTCTGTACCAATCAGCCAAATTCTTCCTCAGTGCCAAGGTGTTAATTTGCTCTGTAAAGACATGTTCGACGATGGATTTATTTATATGGTTAGCTTGCCAGGCCATGCAGCTGGCCAAGTGGGCTTGCTAGTTAAAAGAGACCAAAGTTGGCTGTTCTTACTCGCCGATGCATGCTGGTTAATCGAGAGCTTGAGTGAAAATATCGATCAACATTGGCTGGCGAACATGCTTTGCGATGATACAAAAGCCTATAAAAACACCCTCTCCGAGTTGAGAAGTTGCTACCAACAAACCCACCACTTTGTTCGCTTCGTGCCTTCACATTGTCAGGAAACTATCCAGCAGCTAATCAAAGAAGGATGGATGAAGTGAGAACGCTTATCTCAGAATTCTGGCGAACCCGCTACCGCCCCTTCGGCTCAAGGGAACAAGTCGAAACATGGCAGCAACAACACTTAACGCAACACTTGGATTGGGTATGCCGTCATTCACCGTATTACCGCTCACTTCAAGGTGCACCACTCAGTGATTTCCCTATCATGAATAAGCAAACCATGATGGAGAACCTCTCGGAGTTGAATACGAAAGGCTTAGATGCTGAACAGCTAATGCAACAAGCACTCGACGCAGAACAGTCACGCAACTTCGCCGCTTCGAAAGTTGGCGATGTTACTGTTGGGCTTTCTTCGGGCACATCAGGCATGCGCGGGTTGTTTCTTGCTGACAAACAGGAAACACAACTATGGGCTGGCAATATATTGGCTCGCCTGTTGCCCAACCTATGGCAAAAACACCGAATTGCTCTAGCCTTGCGCGCCAACAGCCCACTGTATAAATCCGTCGCGAAAGGGCCTGTAACATTTTTTTATGCCGATTTAACCAAACCTTACCAAGAATGGATAAAAGAGCTGGGTGAGTTCCAACCCACGCTTTTGGTTGGTAGTGCGCAAGCTCTTCAGCTCTGCGCCCAGTTCAGCGGTCAATTTGGTCAACCCGCAATTCAACCACAGCGGATCATTTCTGGTGCAGAAGTCCTAACCGAGAGTGACCGTCACTTTATTTCTCAACGGTTCGACAGCGAACTCCATGAAGTCTATCAATGTACTGAAGGTTTTCTTGCATGTACGGATCAGCATGGACAAATGCGCTGGAATCAAGATGTTGTTTACATCGAAAAACATTGGCTGAATACCGAACGTACTCATTACAGCCCAATCATTACCGATTTTCGTCGTAAAACTCAGCCAATTATTCGTTATCAGCTCGACGATATTATTGAGAATAAACAGGATAATGGCGTATTTGAACCTCTTGGCGCAATTGCCGGACGATGTGGTGATCGCCTCACGCTAAACGCAAACCACGTCCCAGTGACGGTGTTACCAGATCTCATCTACCGCGCTATAACACTATCCGCCCAAAGTCGCGTGGATTACCGAATCACCCAAACAGGGTCACAAGCCATTCAAATTGAAGCGGATGTTCACCACCATCGGGTTATACATCAAGCCTTGATAAAGTTGTTTGACCAATTGCGGCTTGATCCTGTCAGATTTAGTTACCGCCCTGCGCCTATTTGGACGCCAATGAATAAACAACGACGTGTGGTGAACATATGCGGGTCTTAATCACCGGAGCCCGATCACCAGTTGCACTAGAGTGGGCAACCATGTGTATGCATCATGGACATGACGTAACTCTCACCGATTCGCTAAAAAAACCTCTAGGATCGTTTTTGCGAGGCATCGAGTCTTATATCCCCACCGCTTCGCCTCGATTTGCGTTTCCCACCTATCAACAGCAGATCCTAAAAATCATTACTCAGATGCGTATTGATATGGTGATACCCACTTGTGAAGAAGTGTATTACTTGGCTCATGTTGCCAAACAATGCCCAGAAGTAGATTTTTTTCTGCCCAATGTGGGACTACTCAATGCCCTGCACAACAAGTTGACCGTCTTTGAACAGCTTCAAAGTTTGCCAGAAATCACACTTCCAAAAACTCGTTTGGTCGCTGATAAAAGTGAGATTGAAATTAATAAGAGAACCGTTCTAAAGCCCGTTTACTCTCGGTTTGGCGGGCAAGTCATAAGAGATGTGACAACTCAGTCTATTTCTGCCGCCACGATATCGCCCCTTTACCCTTGGGTTCAGCAACAAAAAATCCATGGGACTCCGGTGTGTAACTATGCCATTTTTGAACATGGTGACCTTAAAGCACACCAAGCTTATGTGCCGAAATACTGTGTAAACGGCTCGGCCGCCAGTGCTTTTCAGCCGATCTCGTGCGAACGACTAGATACATTTATCGCAGCTTTTGGTAAACGTCATACTTATCATGGGCAAGTGTCGTTTGACTTCATCAAATCACAAGATGAACTCTACGTGATTGAATGTAACCCAAGAGCCACCAGTGGTTTGCACCTACTCTCGTCTCGATGCAACCAACTGCTTCCTAATATGGAGTTTACCAGTCCTTCCAAGCAGCGATTGCATCATTTAGGTCCAATAACACTCATCGCGGCAGGTGGATTATCCCTGTTCAAGGCTCGAACTTGGCAAGATTGGTGGTCTGGAGTGAATGTGATGCAACAGCATAACTTACCGGCCGGGAGCCAAATCCGGAGTATGTTTGAATTACTCCGGTTAGCTAGGCAGAACAAGACGAAGTGGAGCGACGCTTCTACCGTTGATATTGAGTGGAATGGAGAGGCATTGAACTCATGACACTTTCCTCTCAAGAATGGCATAAAACTTTTTTCACTCTTATGCAGTCGAATCCCATTGATGAATGCACAGCAAGCTTTGGTTGCTACTATATCGATGATGTTGCCATTCCCTACTCCGTAACACCAAAAATACCAAACAACTGTTATGCCGTGTCCCCTATGACACTGCTTAGTGGCTACGCCGAAGAAGAGCTTCACAAAGTCAAAAATGTGGCTGTTCGATGGGTATGTAAGTTACTTATTAATATGACTAAACCAATCTTATCACTGGCTGGATTGGATCAAGTCCAAACGCTCAACAATCAGTGCTTGTCCACCAATATGTATAGCGAACAATGGGCAGCCTTAAATCTCGATGAACTGCGTCGCGTCGCACTCGATCAATACCCCACCTTTCCCTTGGTGCTTCGCTCCCTCAACCAGCGTCAGCATTTACACTTAATTCAGCGATTGAAGCAGCCAAAATGGCAAAGCTTGGTAACACGACAAGTGTATTTACTTGATGATTGGCAAGCGTTCAGCTTCAACCGAGATTTAACGAAAGACTTCAAACTGCTTAATGATAAAGATTGGCAGTTTAGGCCACTGACCACTGATGAAGAGTTTCAGCGTGCCAAAGAGTTATATGACATGCTTTACCTTGATAAATACAGCCTCAATAACATACAGTTTTCAACCCAATATTTAAAACAGGCGAGCCAGAACAAATTAGTACAGTTAGTGGGACTGTTTTATCAAGAAGAGATGCTGGCTACGTTAGGCATTGTAGAAATTGATAATGATATGACTTGCCCAATTTTTGGCTACGATACCAATAAGCCACAACGCCTCGCATTGTATCGTCGAATATCGGCCTATACCATCCGCCACGCAATGATATTCCAGCGTCGCTTTAATATGAGCTCAGGTGCTCCGGCTTTTAAACGCAACAGAAAAGCCCGGCCAGAAATTGAATTTAGCTATGTTTATATTGCGCACTTACCTTGGTACAAACGCATAATTTGGAAAAGCTTATGCTGGCTCACTCAGCACTTTTATCGCCCTTTGTTGATGCGTTTTCAGCTATAAACCGACATCTATAATCAGGTAAGCCTGCGTACACAGTCTCAATCGATAAAAAAGCCTGCGACGTTCGCAGGCTTTTTATAATGGAGCTGTGTGAGGTAACCGTTTTCTACGGTGTGTAGTATGTTGCTGCGCCAGGGCCTACTGGTAAACCAAATACGAATACCCATAGGTAGAACAGCACACTCCAACCTACAATGAAGCAGATTGAGTAAGGTAGCATGGTCGCGATCAGCGTACCGATACCTAAGTTCTTCATGTAACGAGTCGCTACGGCAAGAATCAAACCAAAGTAGCTCATCATTGGAGTAATGATGTTTGTCGTCGAGTCACCAATTCGGTAAGCAGCCTGAATCGTTTCCGGTGCATAACCAACAAGCATCAACATAGGAACAAAAATCGGAGCCGTTACTGCCCACTGTGCCGATGCCGAACCAATCATTAGGTTGATAAATCCACACATCAGGATGAAGGCAAAGAACAACATTGGGCCAGTTAAGCCAATTTCTTGCAGGAAGCTAGCGCCAGCAACCGCGAATACCTGACCGAAGTTAGTCCATTTAAAGAAAGCAACGAACTGAGCCGCAAAGAAAACTAATACAATGTACATGCCCATAGAAGACATAGATTTCGCCATTGCATCAATTACATCGCGATCCGTCTTCATCGTGCCAACAACTTTACCAAACACAAAGCCTGGAATAGCAAAGAACACAAAGATGAATGCCACGATACTTTTCAGGAATGGTGAACCTGCAATTGTACCTGCATCAGAACGTAGAATGCCGTCTTCTGGAACAACCGTCCAAGCAAGCAGCGCTGAAACAACCAGTACAGCAACACCTGCTAGTTTTAGGCCTTTCTTCTCAATGTCTGTTAAGCCACCCATTTTGTCGTTCGACAAATCTTCTGAGGCTTCTTCTTCACTGTATTTGCCAAGCTTTGGCTCAACAATTTTTTCAGTAACAAACGCACCTGTGATTGCAATGAAGAATGTCGACACAAACATGAAGTACCAGTTAACTTCTGGACCAACAGTGTAAGTTGGGTCAATCATTTGCGCCGCCGTTTCAGTAATGCCTGACAACAGCGGGTCAACCGTACCAATAAGTAGGTTTGCTGAGTAACCACCAGATACACCAGCGAACGCCGCAGCAAGACCGGCAAGTGGATGACGACCTAAAGAATGGAACAGCATTGCAGCCAGTGGAATAAGTACCACATAGCCAAGCTCTGATGCCGTATTTGAAATGATACCCGCGAAAACGACCGTCACTGTTACCATGCGTTGAGATGCACCCATTACTAAGCCACGCATTGCTGCAGATAGCAAGCCTGAGTATTCAGCAATAGCAACACCCAACATCGCAACCAATACCGTACCCAAAGGTGCAAAGCCGACAAAGTTTTTCACTAGATTGGTAACGATTAGTTCAAGGCCATCAGCGTTAAGCAAGCTAACGACATGAATCATGCCATCCGCGGCACGACCTTTTGCACCCTCAGGACGAGGATCAACTACGGAAACTTCGAAGTATCCTGCAATACCCGACATCACCAGAATGGCTAAACAGAAAATGGCAAATAGTGTGATCGGGTGGGGTAATAAGTTCCCCAAATATTCGACAGTATCCAAAAAGCGCGTAAACAGCGGCTTCTTAGGCGAGTTTTGTTTAATTGAATCAGATGAACTCATCTGTTCCCTCCTTGTTTTTATTCCTATGCAAATGTGACAAAAATGTCAAAAAGCATGCGAAGGGTACTTGAGTAGAAGGTCAAATAAAAGCCCTAAATGTTACAAACTGTGACGAACAGAGGCATTTATAACCAACATTGAATAAAAATGTAGATATTTCATCCATGTAAGATAATTAACTCAACATTATCAATTAAACAAAACCATAAGTTAGATATATGCAGGCTGATTACTTTTGCACAGCTTTGAATCTCGGGTTCGTTTTACAAATGACATAAAGACGCCCTCTCCGTTTTACAATCTGACAATCCGGATGACGACTTTTTGCACTTTTTAATGATTTTACTACCTTCATGATTTATTCCTTTTCGCTCTTAAATTGACCAAAACGACGGTTGAAGTTCGCAATGCGACCTTCGGTTTGTACAACGCGCTGTTTACCGGTGTAGTACGGGTGAGAAGCTGACGACACATCTAACGTAAAGTAAGGGTAAGTTTTGCCATCTTTCCATTCGATGGTTCTCTCCGTTTTCAACGTAGAACCAACGACAAAGTACTTATCTACACTGGTGTCGTGGAACACCACAGGACGATATTCAGGGTGGATTCCTGGTTTCATAATACTTTTCCTTTCAATTAAATTGTTATGTTATAACATTTTAATTAATAATCATTATCAACAAGAAAAGCAAGAGAAATTTGTGATACTTTTCATCTCAATGAATTCTTAAAGATGTCCACCATGTATTCCATCGAACCCATCGGCGTCATTGAGACACCGTACAAAGAAAAGTTTGCAGTTCCGCGCCAACCACGCTTAGTACCAGAGGCTAAAGCACGCGTAAAACTGTTAGGTGCAGCAAATAGCCCTGAAGCAGTGCGTGGGCTAGAACAGTTCTCTCACGTTTGGTTGTTGTTTCTATTTGATCAGAACCTGGAAGCTGGTTGGAAACCAACTGTACGTCCGCCACGATTAGGCGGCAATGAACGAATTGGTGTCTTTGCCTCGCGCTCGACTTTCCGTCCAAACGGAATCGGAATGTCAGCCGTTGAAGTGAAAGGAGTCACTAAGCAAGGCGATCAAATCTATCTTGATTTAGGCAGTGTAGATCTAGTGGATGGGACACCGATTGTGGATATTAAGCCTTATATTCCCTATTCGGATTCTATTTCGGAAGCACAAGGCGGATACGCAGACCAAGAACCAGAAAAGTCACAAGTCACCTTTTCTGCTCAAGCATTAGCAACGATAGAAAATCGATCCGATACTGACTATGTAAGATCAGTCATTGAACAAGTTCTGGCACAAGATCCTCGCCCTGCATATAAGAAAAACAAGCCGGACGACAAAGAATATGCGGTAAATTTGTTCGACTTGAACGTAAAGTTCACAGCAACAAGCAACTTAATAACGGTTACCGCTATTGAAAGCTTTTGACAAACGCAATTGGCTGATATTATAGACGGCTAACAAATTTCCCTTTAGGGAACTCCCATACTCCTGCTTATTCAAGCTTGAGTATCTAACTTAAATAAACGGATAAATTTAATGCGTACCAGTAATTATCTTCTTTCTACTCTGAAGGAGACTCCAAACGACGCAGAAGTAGTGAGCCACCAGCTCATGCTACGTGCAGGTATGATCCGTAAGCTGGCTTCAGGTTTATACACCTGGCTACCTACTGGTCTACGTGTACTGCGTAAAGTCGAAAACATCGTTCGTCAAGAAATCGACAATGCAGGCGCAGTCGAAACTTTGATGCCCGTTGTTCAGCCGTTTGAACTATGGGAAGAGACAGGCCGCAGCGAAAAGATGGGTCCTGAGCTACTTCGCTTTACTGACCGTCATGTTCGTCCGTTTGTACTTAGCCCAACCGCTGAAGAAGTGATCACTAGCCTTGTTCGCAATGAAGTGAGCTCTTACAAACAGCTTCCGCTAAACCTGTACCAAATCCAAACCAAATTCCGTGACGAACGTCGTCCACGCTTCGGTGTAATGCGTTCACGTGAATTCTCAATGATGGATGCGTACAGTTTTGACATTGATAAAGACGGCCTACAAAAATCATACGACGCAATGCATGATGCTTACTGTAAAGCATTCGATCGCATGGGTCTGGATTACCGTCCTGTACTTGCAGATAGCGGTGCTATCGGTGGTAGCGGCTCTCAAGAGTTCCACGTACTGGCTGAAAGCGGCGAGGATATCATCGCATTCTCTAGCGAGTCAGATTACGCGGCAAACATTGAAAAAGCAGAAGCACTAGCTCCAGCCTCTGAGGCTGCGGCACCAACACAAGAAATGACGTTGGTTGATACGCCAAACGCGAAAACAATCGCTGAATTGGTTGAGCAGTTCGAACTACCAATTGAAAAAACAGTGAAAACACTGTTTGTGAAAGCATCTGACGAAGTTGATGCGCCAATCATCGCGCTTATTATTCGTGGTGATCATGAACTGAACGAAGTGAAAGCAGAAAACCTTCCTCAGGTTGCAGCTCCATTGGAAATGGCATCTGAAGAAGAAATTCGTGAGCTTATAGGTGCAGGCCCTGGTTCACTAGGCCCTGTTGGCCTTAAACTGCCGTTCATTGTTGACCGCAGCGTTGCGGTAATGAGCGACTTCGGTGCGGGCGCGAACATCGATGGCAAACACTACTTCGGTATTAACTGGGGTCGTGATGTAGAGCTTGGTCAAGTTGAAGACCTACGTAACGTTGTGGAAGGTGACCCAAGCCCATGTGGCAAGGGCATTATCCAGCTTAAGCGTGGTATCGAAGTTGGCCATATCTTCCAACTAGGTAACGCTTACTCCGCAGCGATGAACTGTGGTGTACTGGGCCCTGATGGTAAGAACGTCATCCTAGAAATGGGTTGTTACGGTATCGGTATCACTCGCGTAGTAGCGGCTGCTATTGAACAAAACCACGACAAATACGGCATCATCTGGCCAGATGCAATCGCACCATTCCAGGTAGCGATCGTTCCAATGAACATGCACAAGTCAGAAGAAGTGAAAGAAGCCGCTGAGAAATTGTATGCTGAGCTAACGGCAATGGGCATCGAAGTGCTATTTGACGACCGTAAAGAACGCCCAGGCGTAATGTTCTCTGACATGGAGCTTATTGGTGTACCGCATACCATTATTATCGGTGACCGCTCAATGAAAGAAGGCAACTTCGAATACAAGAACCGTGCTACTGGTGAGAAAACAGCAGTCGCAATGACTGACATTGTTGAGCACGTAAAAGCTCAACTAAAGTAAGCACTCGACGAGTTCGCATTTGAAGTAGTTTCAAATAGTTAAAAAGGGTTGGCTTCGGTCAGCCCTTTTTTATTACAGCTCAACATCCTCCCTCCACCTTTTTCGAACTATTCACTTTGTTAATCTTTGGTTCAGCTTCTTGCTATTAAACTGATTTCATCATCTAAAGGAGGTCAGTTATGGATTTAAAAAGTCTTCTAAACCAAGCACTCAAATCAGACTTACTTAAGCAAGGTGCAGATGCATTGGGCAAACAAACCAACAACATCAAATCCTCATCAAATTCAAGTAGCCTAAAAACGCTAGGAGCAGGTGCTGTAGGCGGAGGCCTCATCGGTATGCTGATGGGCTCAAAGAAAAGTAAAAAAATGACTAAAAAAGTAGGGTCAAGCGCATTAAAAGTCGGTGGCGCAGCTGCGCTTGGAGCCTTGGCCTACAAAGTGTATAACGACTGGCAAGCCAAGCAATCCGGTCAAGGTGTTCAAGAAACCTTTGACCCCGATGACAGTAAACACAGTGTCTTAATTTTAAAAGCAATGATTGGAGCTGCAAAAGCTGATGGTCACGTTGATGAAGAGGAAATGGCGCGCATTGAACAAGCTCTCGCGGATATGGGCGCAGATGAGCACGTTCGTCACCTCGTTCAGCAAGAGTTAAACAAACCGCTTGATCCTGCTGAAATTGCTAATCAGGCGACCTCTCCTCAACAAGCGTCAGAAATTTACCTAGCGTCTTTGATCGTCGCTGATGAACAAAACTTTATGGAAAAAGCGTATCTGCAAGAACTAGCAATACAACTTCAACTTTCACCAGAAGTCACTCAGCAGTTAGAAGCACAAATGCAGTGATTAAATCTCGCTCAAGCAAACCTTCAACTTGAGCCAAAACAACTCTGTACTTTGAGTTTCAAATCCGCTGTGTGTATATTGAGATAAGTTATCATTTAGTGGAAAGAAAACATGCAAGTATACGGCTGTTGTGAACTGGTTCGTGAGCTTTATGCTCAGATTGGTAGTGGCGATCAAGCTTATATCCCCCAAGCAATTTCATGTGCAGTTAAAGCACTGAACGATGTAGCAGCGGATGAATCCCTGCCTAAAGAAGTGCGTGAAAAAGCGGCATTTGCTGCGGCAAACCTACTGATTTCAGATTTTGAGGATAAGTAATGAATCTAGCGAACTTTGAATCCATGGATCCTGTCATGCTGATGAGCATTGTGAATATGAAGCTACGCGACGACTTCGGTGGTGACTTAGATAAACTGGTGGCTTTCTTCGATATCGAACGCACAGCACTGGAGACAAAACTGGCTTCTGCTGGTTTTGACTTTCTTCCAGAAGCAGGACAATTCCGTTAATCAACACCATTCTTGGCGGATAACCGAAACGAGAATAACCAATATCAAAAAGGGCTTGATGAGTTACCATCAAGCCCTTTTCTTTTATTCGATAGGCGTCTCGGTTAGCCAAATGAAGCCCAGATGACTGTCGCCACAAGAATTGGACATACAAACTTCACATACGCAGGCCATAACTTACCAAACCAACCTTGCGTAAACTCCGGGCAACCTTGCTCAAGCTCTTTGATTTTTGAGTTGCGATTCCATACCCAACCACCAAATAAGCAGAATAAGAGCGCAGCGGTTGGTTGTAGATACTGAGTAGCAACCGTCGCGACCATACCAAACAGAGCGCCAAAGTTATAAACAATCACCACACTGAACAAGGCAATGAGACCACCTAAAACCCAGCTCGTTGCGCTACGCTTGGTGTTGAAACGCTCACTCACTAAAGCCACTGGACACTCTAACATTGAAATGGAGGACGTTAGCGCCGCAATCGTCAGCAATAAGAAGAACACAATAGAGAACAATTGACCAAGCAAACCTAAGCTATCAAACATCAATGGCAATACGGTAAATACCAACGTATCAGAGCTTAATAGAGAGCCATCTTCTGCATAGATCTGAACGCCCTTTTGCATTGCCACAAACATCGCTGGCATCACCACTAATCCTGCAATGAAAGCAACGGCAGTATCTACCATGGTCACGTTCATCGCCATCTTTGGTAGGTTCTCTTTCTTACTCAAGTAAGAGCCATAAATCAGCATTGAACAGCCACCGATCGTAAGCGAGAAGAAGCCCTGCCCCATTGCGGCAAGAATCAACTTGCGGTCCCATACCTTTTCGAAATCCGGTACCAAGTAATGCTTTAGCCCTTCCATCGCACCGTTTTGCGTCATGATGTAAGCAAACAACAAACCGAATAACACGAACAACGCAGGCATTAGACGTGTTGACCATTTCTCGATGCCTTGTTTAACGCCACCTTGCACGATCAAAATGGTAAGTACATAAAATGTAATGGTTCCGAACAAGTTGCGCTCTACACTAAAACCTTTTAACCATTGAGTCACCGCTTCCATTCCCATGATGTCGGTAACCGCACCTAGCAAAAAGCAGATCAACCAACCGCCAACAATGGAATAAAACGCTAAGACTGCACTTGGTACACTCAAACCAATCCAGCCCACAATACCGCCAAGCTTTTTGCCAGTCGGGTGGTTGGTTAATGCACGCATGCTGTCTACTGGGTTGGCTTGACCATGACGACCAATCGCCATTTCAACCACCAGCATCGGAAATGCGACGATAAGAATCATCACCAAATAAACTAATAGGAAAGCACCGCCACCATTACTGGCTGCTTGAGTTGGGAAGCCCCAAATATTGCCAAGGCCAACTGCGGCACCTGCGGCAGCTAAGATGAACCCGAGACGAGAGCCAAAATGCTCGCGAGGCTGAGAAGAGGTTTGCTGTGTCATACTACTCACACAAAAATATCATTGAACTAGCTAACTAGTACACTATAGCAATATTCACTATTCAACAAGAGCACCTCGGTTAAATCCTCGACAGTTGAAACAATTTGTAGTCATTCAGCTTGTAAATTTTAACGTACATCTCATATTCATCGCTCAAAAGCCTCGCGACTGTTGTTCGTTTTACGTGGCTGAATTTTACCAATCCTTCTGCCGTGAAGTGAGCCGAAAAATAATGAGCTCTGGTGTAAGGGACGAACTGTTCCTCGTGATACTGTGTCGAAAAGCAGAATATTGTGCTTCGCTTTTTCCCCCTAATGTCTATTTATCAGCTAGTTATTACTCTGTTCTCATTTATACCCATGATTCAAGGAGAGGAAAATGAAGGTCACCCTACTTCACGGAGCGATGGTTGTAGCACTCAGCGCCAGCTACCAAGCTCAAGCCTATAACTGTCAAAGTTTACCCGACTGGGACAGCACTGCGACTTATACATCGGGCGCTTTAGTAAAAACGCAAGGAGCCGCTTATGAGGCTGCATATTGGACGCAAGGCAATGATCCCGTGACCAACTCAGGATCTTGGGAAGCATGGAAAGCGTTAGGGCAATGTGATGGTGGAAGCAACAATTTATCACCAACGGTGTCGTTCTCCTCTCCAATAAACAACGCACAAATTCCCGAAGGCAGTGCGATCACTTTGTTAGCCAACGCAACTGACGAAGATGGCCAAATCACACAAATTGAGTTTGTTGCAGGCAACCAAACCGTTGCTGTGGTAACTCAAGCACCATTCGAAGCTTCTTGGACAGCTATTGAAGGGATCTCGCAATTGACCGCAATTGCGACCGATAATGAGGGAGCCGTTAGCACCACGACGATTTCTATCCAAGTTCAACCACAAGTCGAATTACCGCCACCAAGCATTTCATTGACAAGCCCAGTAGGCACAGAAGTGCTTAATGTAGGCGATAACCTAACCGTAGCCGCTCAAGCTGACGATATTGATGGTGTGGTCACACAAGTTGAGTTCTTCGTAAACAATCAATCTGTCGCCATTGATACTAGCGCACCTTACGAATATCAATGGACCGCTAGTCCAGGTACATACTCGTTCAAAGCACAAGCGACTGATGATACAAACCTCGCAACGATGAGCCAAGAAGTAGCGCTGGTTATTAGTAATTCAGAAACCGGAACGGGCGGATGTGCAGATGCAGTACCTTATGTGGCAGGCACAAGTTATCAAGCTGGCGACCTGATTTCTCACTTCAACCAAAAATATCGTTGTGATGTTGCTGGTTGGTGCTCCTCGGATGCGACATGGGCTTACGAGCCTGGTGAAGGGCTATACTGGCAAGATGCTTGGAGTGGCCTAGGTGCTTGTTCGACACCACCGCAAGTTACCATTACGGCACCAACGGATGGACAAGTCGTGCTCGCTGGCAGCAATAACGAAATCACGGCAAACGCAAGCGATGCTGATGGCACAGTCACGCAAGTTGAGTTTTTTGCGAACAACACCAGCTTAGGGGTCACCACTCAAGCGCCATATTCCGTTACTTGGAACGCCACACTTATTGGCGCTAACCAGCTTAAAGCCGTCGCAACCGATAATGATAACAACACGTCAGAGTCCCTGGTTGGTGTGGAAGTCAGCGATAAAGATTTGGTCGTCTCTCTGACTTCACCAAGCAGCGGTCAAACCGTCGGATTAGGCGAAAGTCTCGCATTAAGCGCCGATGCAACGTCTTTAACTTCAGGCATTAAACACGTTGATTTCATGATCAACGGCTCTATTGTTGCAACCGATACCACAGCACCTTACACAGCCAACTGGACACCAACTGCACTTAGTAACTTTACAGTTAGCGCCCAAGCTGTGGATTTGTCGGGAAGCAATGCACTGTCTGACGCCGCTGCAATAACGGTGGTTGAGCAAGTAGAGAAACGCCATAAACTCATCGGTTACTGGCACAATTTTGTAAATGGTGCGGGCTGTCCAATTCGTCTAGCAGATATGGCAGATGCTTGGGATGTGATTGATATTGCCTTTGCTGAAAATGATCGCAACAGTGATGGCACTGTGCACTTTAATCTATATTCAGGCGATATTTACAGCGATTGTCCAGCACTCGATCCAACACAATTCAAGCAGGACATGGCAGCGCTTCAAGCTAAAGGTAAGAAGTTTGTTCTCTCTCTTGGCGGCGCAGAAGGCACGATTACGCTGAATACCGACCAAGATGAAGCCAACTTTGTCTCTAGCCTAACAGGTCTTATCGCTGAGTGGGGCTTTGATGGTCTAGATGTGGATTTAGAGAGTGGTTCTAACTTAGTTCATGGCTCGCAAATTCAAGCTCGCCTTGGTCGTGCTTTGCTTCAAATAGAGCAAAACATGGGTGGAGATATGTACCTAACCATGGCGCCTGAGCACCCTTATGTTCAAGGCGGCTATGTAGCTTACAGCGGTATTTGGGGAGCTTACATTCCTGTGATAAACGAGACACGCAGCACGCTCGACTTGCTTCACGTCCAGTTATATAACAACGGCGGTTTGCCAAACCCATACCTGCCAGGCAGTGCACCAGAAGGCTCTGTGGATATGATGGTAGCGCAATCTAAAATGCTTATCGAAGGTTTTGAGTTGGCCGACGGCACTCAATTTGCACCATTGCGCGATGATCAAGTCGCAATCGGTTTACCTTCAGGTCCTAGCTCGGCAAATTCAGGGCAGGCTCCAACACAGAATATTATCAACGCACTAGATTGTTTAACCAAAGGCACTTCATGTGGCACCGTTAAACCAGCGTACCATTACCCGAATTATGCAGGAGTAATGACATGGTCTATCAACTGGGATCAGCATGATGGCTTTAACTTCTCAAAACCTGTCGGCGATAAACTCACCGAGATGAATGCGCAATAAGCTATCAAAGAATAAGCGAGTAAAACGCAAAGAGAGCACAATAGTGCTCTCTTTCTTTATCTCATCGAGTTTTTGCTTTTTAATGAGTAATTAAATCGTAAATACTCGGTAATCTTTTAGCTCAGGGATTTTCTTCAACAGATCGTTTTCTTGCCCTGCCATGTCATCCAGCGAATCGCACAAGTCTTCTGCTTGTTGTTCTACCTCTTTCGAATGCTCGGCTAAACGCTCTTCTACTTTCGCGCTGAGTTCAGCCATACTCTCTGATAATGCAGTGAGGTTTATCCCTCCCTCTTCCTTCATTTTTTTCGATAAAGCATCCAACGAACTGGCTAAAAACTCTTTATTGAAGATCTCTTGTGCTTTTGCAAAGTCTTCAGTCCACCCTTGTGTCATAGACTCAAAACTCTCCGCAGGCAGGATGAAATCACCATCTTTGTAGTAACGTGATTCAACATCAGCGAAAAAGTCCTTTACTGCGACTTTTACATTATCAAACGCACCAGGTGCATCGAGGCTTTCCGCAACATCATCAATAATATCATTCGCAAGCGCTAAACCATCACTCGCCAATTGCTTTGCTTGTGGAATATACGCGTTCATTTTTTCGCGATAGTCTTCAATTGCCGCTTTTTGGTCGGCATTGAGTTCAATTAGCTCACCTTTGATGAAGAGGTTGTTATCCTCATCCACGACAGCTTTATCACCTGTCGTTTGGCGAATTTCCAAGCTTTGCCCATCCATACGGACTTCATTATTGATGTCCACACGACACTGCGCTGCATAACCAGTAGCACTGACCATCAGCAATGAGAGTGTAAAAAGCTTTTTCATGTCATTCTCTTTTATTTAACATTACTCGTGTTAAACATAACACTGAGTGATACATGAGATGTCAGCAAATCGTCACGACTTCGTAACAAGTTGTTTTATCTCCTATTTTCACGTCAACCTCATCACCCTCTTCTTTCCCGAACAACGCTCGACCCAGAGGAGATTTGGCTGTTAAGACAAAGACTTCCAGAGTCTGATATTGAACAGTCAAACCACCAGAGCAAGGGCCTACAAAGAAGTGCTTTTCGATCAAATTCTCATCTGCGAGAACAACGTAAGCACCAACACCAACAGGCGCATTCTTAAAGTTACGAGTCACTAAAGAACGATATTGACGCAACTCCTCTTCACTATCTTGAATTCGCATGGCTTGTCCATGAGCAAGATACGCGGCTTCAAGTGCCAATGTATCGTACTTGTGCTCGGGAACAGTTTCTTCATCTGTGGCGGCATCGATAGCTCGCTGAGCCGATGAATGGGCAACTTGAAGTTTTTCTTCCAGATGTTGGATGATAATTTGGACTAAGTCAGCTTTGTTCATACTTTTAGGACGCGCGTTTAGTATTCGGGGTGTGTTAATGTAGCCAAGTTTACCATCAAAGAAAGGTTTCCCTATTATGCAAAGTGACTCGCTGCATCAAACACTTCAATCTGTATTTGGTTTTGACTCATTACGCCAAGGTCAGCAACCCGTTATTGAAGCCGTTATGAATGGTTACTCTGCTGCGGCAATCTTTCCTACAGGCTCGGGGAAGTCACTCTGTTATCAACTACCTGCAACCATATTACCCAACCTTACGTTGGTGATCTCTCCGTTGTTGGCGTTAATGAAGGATCAACTGAGCTTTTTACAAAGTAAAGGAATCGCGGCCGCTTCTATCGATAGCAGTCAAAGTAGAGAAGAAGCACAACAGGTCATGGCTGGCGTGAAGAATGGACAAATCAAAATCTTGATGATTTCTGTTGAGCGACTAAAAAATGAGCGTTTTCGTGAATTCATTCGCCAAGTACCGATTTCTTTGATGGTCATTGATGAAGCGCACTGTATTTCCGAATGGGGGCATAACTTTCGTCCAGATTATCTCAAACTACCGCAATATCAACGTGAACTGAACATCCCACAGTCTTTACTTCTCACCGCAACGGCAACGCCTGCAGTTATTGAAGACATGCAAAAAAAGTTCGATATTTCCAGTGAACATATTACCGTTACAGGCTTCTACCGCTCTAATCTGGATATCTCGGTGATCCCGTGTGAGGAAACAAAGAAACAAGAACAGCTCAGTGAGATCATCGCCTCTTCACCTAAGCTTCCGACCATCGTATACGTGACGCAGCAGCAAACAGCAGAACGAGTAGCAAAGTCATTAATCCATATTGGCATTAACGCTCACGCATACCACGCTGGCATGAAAAGCGACGTTCGTGAACAAATCCAACAGCAGTTCATGGATGGCCAAATTGACTGTATTGTTGCAACGATTGCATTTGGTATGGGGGTCGATAAATCTGATATTCGACGCGTCATTCACTTCGACTTACCCAAATCAATCGAGAACTACGCACAAGAGATTGGACGTGCAGGCAGGGACGGGCAACGCTCGGAGTGCATTCTGCTAGGCAATACGTCCGGCCTAACGGTGTTGGAGAATTTTGTCTATGGTGACACACCAGAATTTACGTCAATTAACTATGTAGTCGAGCAAGCGAAAGAACATGCTCCACAATGGGAGGTAGTGCCACTGCGTTTGTCGCGTGAAAGTAATATCCGCCAATTGCCACTCAAAACCTTGTTGGTTTATTTGGAGCTACATAACGTCATTGAAGCAAAGTACAGTTACTTTGCGGAATATCGGTTTAAGTTTTTGCACGATCAGCAATTTATTGTGAATCAATTTCAAGGCGAGCGACGTCAATTTGTGGAGGCTATTTTTTCCTGCTCACAAAAAGCCAAAGTGTGGTGCCAAGTTGATCTAGAAGCGCTATGGATGAACTATCAATCGGAACGCAGCCGAGTTGTCGCAGCGCTCGACTATTTTCACCAGAACGGCTGGATAGAACTAGAGAGCAAACAACTGACGGACGTGTACTCAGTTATGCCAACCAAACAGAGCTCGGATGTTTTAATCCAACAACTGTATGAACTGTTCCAATCCAAAGAAAGCAAAGATATCGAAAGAATCCACACCATGCTGCACTTGTTCCAGTCCGAGCACTGTTTGAGCTCACAATTGGCGAACTACTTTGCGGATCACGATGCACCAAAGCAATGTGGTCACTGCTCCGTGTGTCGTGGTCACGTCGCCACATTCACAGCACCAGAACCTGAAGATATTGAACAATCTCAAGTATCGATATGGGCGCGGGAGTTTATTCAGCTTTCCCCATCGGCCATCAGTAATGATGCCGTTGCTCGCTTCTTGTGCGGAATCAGCACTCCTTTGATTAGCCAGCTAAAAGCCTCAAAGCTAGCAGGTTATGGTGCAATGGCAAATGTAAGTTTTGAGCAGGTATTAACGCAGGTAGAAACGGTAAGGGCCTAAAAAAAGCTCAATTGACGCGCTTGGTCTTCGGGCTTGAGCATCACGTTCAAGCCTAAAAGGCGAATTTCCCGTCCATTTTGGCGTTTAAGAATATCTCTTAGCAAGATCTTGAAGTCCTCAAGCTCTAATTGCGGATGGATGTGCTCAATTGTTGTCAGTTGAAAGTCGGCAAATTTGACTTTAATACCTTGTTTAATAATCGACTTATCTGGGCTTGCACGCTCTAAACGTTTCTCGAGTTCAGGATAAAGTTTCTCCTCAATCACTTGCCAACATTCATCATAGGTTGCGATGTTCTGGCTGAATGTCCTTTCCACACCGACGGACTTTCTCTCGCGCTCAACAACGACTTCTCGATTATCAATTCCATGGCTTCGCTGCCATAAGGAGGCACCCTGACGACCAAACTGCCTCAACAACTCTCGATAGTCACTGTTTTTAATGTCCTCACATCGATAAAAACCGGCTTGGTGGAGCTTCTCAAGACTCACCTTCCCCACACCAGGAATGTTCTCTAGCGGAAGACTATCGATAACCTCTTGGACTTTCTCTGGCGGAATCACAAACTGACCGTTGGGCTTGTTCATGTCTGACGCGACCTTGGCAAGAAACTTTATCGGAGCAATGCCCGCCGATGCCGTCAACCCAAGTTCACTCCAGATATCGCGGCGAATTGACTCTGCGATCAACGTAGCGGAGCCACGGCAAGCTGTCGAGTCCGTGACATCGAGGTATGCTTCATCCAATGAGAGAGGTTCAATGATAGGCGTATAACGCTCAAAAATAGCACGAATCTGCTGAGAGACTTGCTTATATACATGCATTCTACCGGGCACAACCAACAAATGAGGACAGAGTTGCAGCGCGCGCGCCGTTGACATTGCACTGCGAACACCATATTTACGCGCATCATAATTACAGGTGCTAATCACTCCACGCTGCTTTTCATGTCCGCCAACAGCGAGTGCAATGCCACGGTAACTGGGGTTATCTCTCATCTCTACGGCAGCATAAAAACAATCCATATCGACATGAATAATTTTTCTAATTCGATCTGACATAGCCATCAAAGCACTGTTCAAAAAAACAGTATAAATCAAATCTACCTGAAGAGAAATGGGCGTGTTTAAGCGAACGTCAATCTCGAAGCATTACGTCCAATTGATCGACTAATTCGGCCCAATCTGCATCTTCTTCGATGGCTTGTTTTAGAAAGTTCGCCTGTGACATCGTCCAAAAGCTAGCTTCATGTAAAGGCGCAGAATCTCTTTTGTGTCGATGTTGATTAATAAAATCTTTCATTTCTTGAGGAGAGCTACCGAGGCCCAGTTGTTGAAATAGCTCAGCCATACCATGTTGATGCATTTCCATACTACTTTCTCCCTACGTTAGCTAAACATAATTATATAACTAAGACAGGAATAATGATGTGATGTTAACGGATGCGTGTCAAACATTTGAGTAGTTGTTCTACTTTTGGTTGACATGTGTTTTTTGATGGCGATAAGTTTAATTTTAGTTATCATTGATTTTAAACAATTAATTTTGGGGACTGCGCTTGAGTAATAAGATTCTGGTTGTTGAAGATAGTCGTGCATTTAAAAACTTTCTTTGCCAAACAATAAGCCAAGCTGGTTATGAGGTCATCGCAGCGGAAAGCTACGCGGAGGCAAAGAGCTTGTTATCTTCAGCACAGGACCTCTTCTGTGCGGTTTTAGACTATTGTTTACCGGATGCTCAAGATGGCGAGATTATTGACCTCGTTTTGGAACATGGTCATCGTGTCATTGTTTTAACGGCTCGATTTCAAGAAGACACTCGCGAAAAGATGCTTGCAAAAGGTGTCCTCGACTATATTTTGAAAGACAGCATGGCGTCCGTTTCCTATCTATTACCACTCCTCAAGCGACTAACCAACAATCAACAACACAAATGTTTAGTCGTTGATGATTCACACACCGTAAGAAGACACATTGCCCAACTTTTGGAGCATCAATATATTCAGACGTTGGAAGCTGACAATGGGCAAAAAGCCCTAGAGCTTGTCGAGCAAAATCCAGATATCACTCTCGTTTTAACCGACCATGATATGCCCGTTAAAGATGGCATTACTATGGTGCGTGAATTACGTCGGAAGTGGGGTAAAAATCAATTAGCCATTCTCGGCTTGTCGGGTAGTAACTCTAAGACCATGACGGCTAGGTTTCTAAAAGCAGGGGCCAATGACTTTTTATACAAGCCATTTAATCAAGAAGAATTTTTTTGCCGTATTCACCAACTGTTAGATATCAAGGACGCAACATCTGAACTGTTTAAAATGGCAAATCAAGATGCGCTAACGGGCTTATGGAACCGCCGCTTTCTGTTTGAGCAACCCCATGTAGAAAACGCTCAAAGAAACATCGCGATGCTTGATATCGATTTCTTTAAGCAAGTAAATGATACACACGGACATGAGGGCGGCGATGCAGTGTTAGTCATGATAGCGAATATTCTAAAAATCTATTTTCCAAATGATATTGTCGCTAGGCTTGGTGGCGAGGAGTTTTGTATTCAAGCCAGTGGCGACTATGACGGCTTTCTAACACGCTTAGAACAAATGAGACAGCGCATAGAAAAAACGCCAATAACTTATTTGGACAAAAACATTCTTGTGACCGCGAGTATTGGTGTAAGCAACATCGAGGGGGAGCTGGAACAACAAATAAAAGTGGCGGATGAGCGACTTTACATGGCCAAAGAGAACGGACGTAACCAAATCATTTCTTCGTCCTAATGACTATCAGTGTGGTCTTGCTCTGTAACATGAGAGAAAGAAACAACAAAACACGGTATTGGGCTCTTTCTCGGACATCTGAGCTTTGGTTAGCTGCCTAAAAATAAAGCTCAGCAGAACGCTGAGCTTTATCACTTTCTTAGTACGATTAACCAATACTAAGCAATTCTATCTTTTTCCCACGCCGCCAATTTCTCAGCACGCGCAGCCTCGCGCGCTTCACGTTTTTTACGCGCATCGCAGGGTTCTGGACAATTACACACTTTTTCGATGCCAACTGCCCCTAAGCCACCACAGCTACCTTTCACGATTTTCTTTTGGAAAATGTATCCGACAGCCATTGCAGTGATTACCGCGACAAACACAGCAAAGGTAATTAGAAATGTATTCATAAAAACATGCTCACTTCTGTTGTTATTTCTTCATGAATGGCTTGTATGCTTCCGAAGCCAACTCTTTAAAACCATCTTCCGTTTTCACAATCATGAAAACAGGAATATTATTTTCGTTCGCAATTGCCATGCCTTTGTCTTCACCTAGCACCATAAGACCAGTTGCAAGACCATCAGCAGTCATCGACGATTTATCTAATACCGTTACAGACACCACTTTATGATGAATTGGTTTGCCTGTTCGTGGATTAATAATATGAGAGTATCTCACACCATTACTCTCAAAGTAATTACGATAGTCACCACTTGTTGCAATTGCCATGTCGCCTGGTTCAATAATTTCTTGAATTGAACGTTCATCAACGGTCGGTTTTTCAATTGCGATACGCCAAGGCACACCTTCACGATTGACACCTTTGAGACGCATTTCACCGCCAACTTCGACCATAAAGTTCTGTACCCCTTCAGATTGAAGGTAGTCAGCAACCACGTCAACCCCCCAACCTTTCGCAATCGTCGATAGGTCGACGTACAAGTTAGGAAGGTCTTTGGACAGTGTATTACCATCAACAGATAGGTGGTGAATACCGGTATTTGCTTTGCGAGCAGCGAGTTCTTCATCGGTTGGAACTACATCTGGACGAGCTTCTGGACCAAACCCCCACAGGTTAACTAGAGGGCCGACCGTCACATCCAATGCACCTAAAGTAAGACCGTTAAGGCGAATTGCTTCTTTCACTACCGTTGCAGTTTGTGTCGAAACTGTAAATGGCTCGCTCGTTTGATGCTGATTAAAACGACTTAACTCTGAGTCGTCACGATAGGTCGACATTTGGTCATTAACCTCTTCCAATAAGCGATCAATTTCTGTCTGCATCGCTTTTGGCGTTGGAATACCATCTTGCTCGATATACTTGATGTTGTAAGAAGTCCCCATGGTAGGGCCACTTAAATGAATTTGATCGGCAGGCTGCTCACAGCCAGCCAAAATCAATAGAGAAGCAAATGCAACAAGCCACTTTTTCACTTGTTAACTCCCAATGTTGTTGAATTGATATGGGAAATAGGATCAATCCTTTCAATCCGATTACCTATATCAACTGTTGAGTATCAGTTTTATGTCTATAAAAAATAATGGCTAGCTCTCTTGGAGAGCTAGCCATAGATTCAATCACTTGGAGGAATTAACCACCGAAGTCATCTAGTAGGATGTTTTCATCCTCTACACCTAGATCTTTTAGCATGCCGATTACAGCAGCGTTCATCATAGGTGGACCACACATGTAGTATTCACAGTCTTCTGGCGCTTCGTGATCACGTAGGTAGTTCTCGTAAAGAACGTTGTGAATAAAGCCAGTGTAACCATCCCAGTTATCTTCTGGAAGTGGATCAGACAGTGCACAGTGCCATACGAAGTTGTCATTCTCAGCTTGTAGCATATCGAAGTCTTCTACGTAGAACATTTCACGCTTAGAACGTGCGCCGTACCAGAAAGACATCTTACGCTTAGAGTGCAGACGCTTAAGTTGGTCGAAGATGTGTGAGCGCATTGGAGCCATACCAGCACCACCACCAACGAATACCATTTCTGCATCTGTATCTTTCGCAAAGAACTCACCAAATGGACCAGAAATAGTACACTTGTCGCCTTCTTTTAGAGACCAGATGTACGAAGACATGATGCCTGGTGGTACGTCTGGGTTGTTCGGCGGCGGAGTTGCGATACGAACGTTAAGCATGATGATACCGTGCTCTTCTGGGTAGTTAGCCATAGAGTATGCACGAATGGTCTCTTCATTAACTTTAGACTCGTAACGGAAAAGGTTGAACTTCTCCCAGTCTTCACGGTATTCCTCAGGAATATCGTAGTCTGCGTATTTCACGTGGTGAGCAGGAGCTTCAATCTGGATGTAACCACCAGCACGGAAAGGTACTGATTCGCCATCTGGAATTTGCAGCTTAAGCTCTTTGATGAATGTCGCTTTGTTATCGTTAGAGATAACAGTACATTCCCACTTCTTAACGCCGAAGATTTCTTCAGGAAGCTCGATATCCATGTCAGTTTTCATTGCAACCTGACACGCTAGACGCTCACCTTCACGCGCTTCACCTTTAGTAATATGGTCAAGCTCGGTTGGTAGGATGTCGCCACCACCTGATTTAACTTTTACGCGACACTGACCACATGAGCCACCGCCACCACAAGCAGAAGATACGAATACGCCAGCACCTGCTAGAGCACTCAGTAGCTTACCACCTGGTTGTGTAACGATCGCCAGAGAAGGGTCATCGTTCACAGAAATTGTAATGTCACCTGTTGGTACAAGCTTAGACTTAGCGAAAAGAATCACTAGTACTAGTGCTAGTACGATCAGAGTAAACATCACTACACCAAGAATAATGTCCATTGACTATTCCTTAATTGTTGCGGTTTACCCGACTTACAGTTGAACACCAGAGAAAGACATAAAGCCTAACGCCATAAGACCTACAGTGATAAATGTGATACCAAGACCACGTAGACCTGGAGGTACGTCAGAGTACTTCATCTTCTCACGGATACCTGCAAGAGCAACGATTGCTAGCATCCAGCCCACACCAGAGCCGAAACCGTAAACGATCGATTCAGCAAAGTTGTAGTCACGTTGTACCATGAAAGATACACCACCGAAGATTGCACAGTTTACTGTGATCAGCGGTAGGAAGATGCCTAGCGCGTTGTACAAAGGTGGGAAGAAACGGTCTAGGACCATCTCTAGAATCTGTACAAGTGCTGCAATTACACCGATAAAGGTGATGAAGTTTAGGAAGCTAAGGTCCACGCCCTCAACTAACGCGTTCTCTCTCAGAACTAGGTTGTATACCAGGTTGTTCACAGGAACAGCGATAGTCAGAACTACCACAACTGCAACACCTAGGCCGAAAGAGGTCTTAACCTTCTTAGATACGGCAAGGAAAGTACACATACCTAGGAAGAAAGACAGAGCCATGTTTTCGATGAAAATCGATTTAACTAACAGACTAATGTAATGTTCCATGACGTCCTTACTCCTTCGCTTCTACTTGTTCTGGTTTCAGAATACGGATTACCCAGATAAGGAAGCCGATTAGGAAGAATGCTGATGGTGCTAGTAGCATTAGGCCGTTAGGCTGGTACCAACCACCGTTGCTCACTAGAGGTAGAACTTCTAGACCAAATAGTTTGCCTGAGCCAAATAGCTCACGGAAGAAACCTACAGTGATAAGAACGAAGCCGTAACCTAGACCGTTACCAATACCGTCAATAAGAGATGGTACTGGCGCAGACTTCATTGCGAATGCTTCAGCACGACCCATTACGATACAGTTAGTGATAATCAGACCAACGAATACAGATAGCTGTTTAGAGATATCGTATAGGTAAGCTTTTAGCACTTGGTCTACCACGATTACTAACGATGCGATGATTGCCATCTGAACGATGATACGCACACTGTTAGGAATGTGGTTACGGATCAATGAAACAGAGAAGTTAGACAACGCAGTTACAAATGTTACCGCTAGTGTCATTACAAAAGCTGTTTCTAGTTTAGTTGTTACTGCAAGAGCAGAACATACACCAAGAACTTGTAGCGCGATTGGGTTGTTATCCAACACTGGCGCTAGGATGCTCTTTTTAACGTTTTGTGCACTAGACATTAGTTAAGTTCTCCGTCACGAACTTTTGCTAGGAAAGGACCAAAGCCCATATCACCTAACCAGAAGTCAAATGTGTGTTGAACACCATTACTAGTGAGCGTCGCTCCTGATAGGCCATCAACACCGTGCTCAGAACCTTGCGGTGCGCCGCCTTTCACGACCTTAATCGCTGGCTGGTGATCTTCATTGTACAATTTCTTGCCAATGAATTGATCGCGCCATGAAGGGTTCTCTACTTCACCACCAAGTCCAGGAGTTTCACCTTGCTCGTAGTAAGTAATAGCAGACACAGTGTTACCATCAGTTTCAACGGCTACAAAGGCATACATCATCGACCATAGTCCTTTACCGTGCATAGGCAGGATAACTTTTTGGACTTCATCTTGATCTTTTACAAGGTACACCACTGCTGTATTCGCGCGACGACGGATATCAGCGACGTCTTCTTCTGGTGTCAATGCGATTGAACGTTCTGCATCTTTTGATGCTTCACGTTGATCGTACGTAGATGCATTACCCTCAGTAAAGTTACCTGTTTCAAGGTCTACTAGACGAGGTTCGATGTACTCAGCAAATAGCTCTGGTACTTTCTTACCGTTTGCGTCAATGCCTGCAACTTCAACGATCTTTGATTGCTTATCTAGGACAGCGTTAGCTTTTTGCTTATCACGCAGACCTACTGCCGCTGTTGATACGATGATTGAACAAACAAGGCTCAACCCGATAACAACACCCAGCGTCTTTTTAATGCTGTCGTTATTACTTGCCATAGCGTGCTAGTCTCCGCTTGATGTTCTTCTCAATCACTGCATGGTCGAACAGAGGTGCGAATAGGTTCGCGAATAGAATCGCCAGCATCATACCTTCTGGGTACGCTGGGTTAACTACACGGATCATCACACACATTGCACCAATCAGGATGCCGTACCACCATTTACCTTTGCTAGTAAATGACGCTGATACTGGGTCCGTTGCCATGAAGAACATACCGAATGCAAAACCACCTAGAACTAGGTGCCAGTGCCATGGCATATTAAACATTGGATTAGTGTCAGAACCGATCACGTTAAACAGAGTCGATACTGCGATCATACCGATCATCACACCCGCAATGATGCGCCATGAAGCGATTCGCATGTAAACGATCATCGCTGCACCGATCATTAGAGCTAGAGTCGATACTTCACCAATTGAACCAGGGATGTTACCGATGAACGCGTCCATCCAAGTGATAGGAGCGCCAGTTACTGTGTTAACTAGAGCACCGTTACCACCTTGAGCCCATTGGCTAAGAGCAGTAGCACCAGAGAAGCCGTCAGCTGCAGTCCATACTACGTCACCCGAAATTTGCGCTGGGTAAGCGAAGAATAGAAATGCACGACCTGCAAGTGCAGGGTTAAGGAAGTTACGACCTGTACCACCGAAGATCTCTTTTGCTACAACAACACCAAATGTGATACCTAGCGCCGCTTGCCATAGAGGTAGCGTTGGTGGAACGATAAGTGCGAATAAGATAGAAGTTACAAAGAAACCTTCGTTAACTTCGTGCTTACGCACCATACAGAACAACACTTCCCAGAAACCACCAACAATAAATACTGTTGCGTAGATTGGCAGGAAGTAAGTCGCACCTAGTAGCATCTTACTGCCAACACCCGCTTCCGCACCGATAGTGCCGCCAAGCATTTCTGTTAGCCAGTAGTGCCAGTTACCTGCGATAACTGTCGCTAGTTGGTCACCAGCGTACATGTGGTTAAGTGCTGCAATAGCTTGGCCACCTGCGTTGTACATACCCCAGAACATTGCTGGGAATACCGCAAACCAAACCATGATCATGATACGTTTTAGGTCAACGCTATCACGAACGTGCGAGCTTTTATTTGTTACGATACCTGGTGTGTAAAAAACTGTTGCTACAGCTTCGTACAGGGCAAACCATTTTTCGTGTTTGCCACCAGGCTCAAAATGATGCTCGATGTCTTCAAGAAACTTTTTAAGAGCCATGAAAATTACCCTTCCTTCTCGATAGTATCTAGGCATTCACGAAGTAACGTACCGTACTCGTACTTACCTGGACATACAAAGGTACACAATGCTAGATCTTCTTCATCCAGTTCAAGCGCACCCAGTGCTTGAGCACTGTCTGTGTCGCCGGCACATAGATCACGAAGCAGCAAAGTAGGCTCCATATCTAGAGGCATTACGCGTTCGTAGTTGCCAATTGGAACCATTGAACGATCACTACCATTGGTCGTCGTTGTCATATTGAACAACTGACCTTTGAATACGTGACCAAGGAAAGAGCGAGTTACCGAGAACTTATTCTTACCAGGCATTGCCCAGCCAAATAGTTCTTTTTCACGGCCTTCACGTAATACAGAAACCTGTTGATGGTAACGGCCAAGGTATGCGTGTGGACCAGTTGCATGTGTACCTGTTAGTACTGAACCAGAGATCACACGAACTTCGCCAGGCATCAGCTCGTTATCTGTTAGGTCATCTAAGCTTGCACCCATTACGGTACGAACTAGACGAGGGTTATTCACAACTGGGCCAGCTAGAGACACAACACGATCTGTGCATAGCTCACCAGTTAGGAACAGCTTACCGAACGCGATAACGTCTTGGTAGTTGATGCTCCATGCCACATTCTCTGCATTTACTGGGTATAGGAAATGCATGTGGGTGCCAGCAAGACCTGCTGGGTGAGGGCCATCGAAGACGTGTTCTTCTACGTTAGACTGTGAAGAACGTGGCAAGCTAGTGCCAGATTTACATACGTAAACCTTGCCTTCTGTCAGGGCTGAAAGAATGTCTAGACCAGCAATGAATGCTTCTTGTTGCTCATTAATGATCAACTCAGGCTTAGCTGCTAGTGGATTAGTATCCATTGCAGTTACGAAAATAGCCTTAGTAGAAGACTCGATTGCAGGAACCTTGCTAAACGGACGAGTACGTAAAGCGGTCCATAAGCCAGAGTCAACCAACTGAGTCTTGATCACTTCACGATCTAGACCTGAAAGTTGAGCGGCTTCGAACTTATCAAATGTCACCTGCTCTTCACCTGCCACTTCAATCACTACAGATTGAAGGACACGTTTAGCGCCACGGTTAACTTCGATCACTTTACCGGCTGCTGGTGCAGTAAATTTCACGCCTGGGTTCTTTTTATCTTCAAAAAGAACTTGCGCTTTTTTCACTTCATCACCAACGCGGACATGCATGGTAGGTCGCATGCCAACGTACTCTTCGCCAAGCAAGGCGACTTTTTTGATGGTCTTACCATCATTAATCACCTGGGATGGAGTTCCTGCGATAGGAAGATCCAAGCCCTTCTTTATTGTAATCATACGCACTTGCACTACTTTTATCGGGAAAAAGATTCTTTTGATTGCGTAACTTTTAGACACGACATCAGTGTCCGGTTTTGATGTTGTTTTAAACATCAAAATCGCAACATCCTATTAAAAATCTCGTCACAAGGAATACGCGAGATTTATCAGGTGCCGTAGTCTAGCATTTTTTAGGAACTTGATGCCATGATCAATCATTAGAATAGAGGGGTTATTTCGGTAGAATCAGGTCTAAAAGGTCAAAGAATAGTCATAACTTTGACCCATCGCACAAATGCCATATTCCATACATATCTTATGGAAAAGTGATATTCATCGCCTGAAATATTCTGCAATTTCCATTCATTTGTTGAAACACTGTTAACACATTTTTTAACCAGAATTTGTGCCACGTTAACGTCCCTAAAGAATGTAAAACGAAAAAAGATGGCCTTAAGCCACCTTTCTCTGCACCTTTATATCTTGCGTTTTTAGTGACCGCCACCCATACACATCGGGCTATCAGGGGCGCCATCTTGTTCACGCTTCCACTCTTCATCAGTGTATGTATGAATAGCTAATGCATGAATGTGGTTATCCAGTTCATCTGCCAAAATTTGATGAACTTGACGATGGCGCCCAATCAAACGCTGTCCCGCGAACGAATCACTCACAACAATCACTTTGAAATGACTCTCTGAGCCTGGTGGCACATTATGCATGTAGCTCTCATTAATGACTTTGAGATAGCTGGGTTGCAGCTCACTGTGTAGTTTCTTCTCTATGATTTCTTGGATCATATTCGTTCCTCATTGATGCGAATTCCATAAGTATATACCTAAGTAAAGCAGACATGCATCACTCAAACGTCACTCTCATTATTGACGCACTTTGTAGACATATTGTCTCAAGGCGCTTAACTCCATGAACATGTCTAAAGAGCAGCCATCACTGAACTCGTAAAATTTGACAGCTTTTTGTATCTCGACACGTCATCATTTGCGACAATAACACTTAATTTCTAAATCAACTTACATTTAGCTATGAAAACCGAACTGAACCTTCACGAGCGAAGCTTAACACTTCATCGTTTCCCAAAACGTAGTAACGAAACGCTACAAGCGTGGGATGCCGGTGATGAGTATCTTATTAATCATGTTGAAGAGCTTGCTTTGCCAGACAATCAAAACATCCTCGTGATTAATGACAGCTTTGGTGCCCTCTCCTGCTGGTTTTCGGAAAAGCACCATGTAACGCTAATGAGTGATTCATTCATCTCACATAAAGGTGCACAGCAAAATCTCGAGCAAAACCAGTGCAATAAAGTAGCGTTTGCCACCACGATGGACCTCGTTCCTGCCAATATTGATCTCGTCTTGCTGCAACTGCCCAAAAGTAACCGCCATCTAGTGTGGATACTAAGCCAATTAAGAAAGGCGCTACCGGCTTCCTGCCCCGTCATTGCAGTCAATAAAGCGAAAGACATTCATACTTCGACGCTAAAACTGTTTGAAAAATACTTAGGCGAAACAAAAACATCTTTGGCCTGGAAAAAGCACAGATTGGTGTTTTCTCAAGCAACAGTTGAGCCTACGATTGAAGTAATGCCTTTCACGACTTGGCGCGTTGATGGCGAAGATATCGAACTCAAGAACATGCCAAATGTCTATTCAGGAGAAAGTTTAGATTTAGGTACACGCTTTATGCTGCAGCACCTGCCTCAAGACCCTTCAATAGACAATGTCATCGACCTCGGCTGCGGCAATGGTGTTCTGTCTGTTAAATTTGGTCAGTTGAATCCAAATGCTCGGCTAACATGTGTTGATGAAAGCTTTATGGCGCTTGAGTCGGCAAAACAGAACCTACGCGACAACCTTGGTGAAAATAGAGACATACAGTGCATAGCGAACAATTGCTTGGACGGTTTTAAACACAGCAGCAGCTCTATGGTTATGTGTAATCCACCGTTTCATCAACAACAGGCAATCACCGATCATATTGCTTGGCAAATGTTCTGCGATGCTAAACAAGTATTAAGTGAAAATGGCCGTTTACTGGTTATCGGAAATCGTCACCTCGGGTACGACGCAAAACTCAAACGTCTGTTTGGCGATAAAAGTGTGAAACTTATCGCTTCCAACAATAAGTTTGTGATTTTACAGGCTACAAAAAATCCTGCTAAATTAAGCGCAAAATAAGCTTTAGCAAAATAGTTAAAAGGAATAATAAAATGAGAAAATTGGTACTTGCGGCTTCGGTTGCGTTGCTTGCTGCGTGTTCAGCCCCTCAACAACCTCAGCTGAACCTGATGCCAGAAAGCACATTGAGCACCAATCCAATTGTTCAAGGCAAGACTTACAGTTTGACCAGCAAAGATGTACGTGCAGCGCAGTACGTGGCGTTGGTGGATAACGGCCGTTCGAACATTCTTCCTCTTCATGCTAAACAGAATTTACGTATTGCGTTAGAAGAAGCATTAGAGAAGCAATTCTCATCTCAAGGTTTCCATGCGGATCTAAACAGCAACAACGCGATTGAATTGAGCGTTCAAGAAGCGTTGGTCAACGTGAAGCATTCGGTGATGGAAAATGAGATGGATGCTAAAGTTGTGCTGGAAATCACAGCAGAGACACCTGAGGGCAAGCTAGTCAAAACTTATACAGGTACAGCAAAGCGATCTGGCACATTGAGTGCTTCTGATGCCGATATTGAAGAGACATTGAATGATGTGGTGACATTGACGCTTAAAGAGATTGCCAATGACCCTGAGCTTCGTCAATACATGCAGGAGCGTTTCTAATGTTACGCAAAGCGATTCTGTCCTTAGCACTACTCAGCTGCAGCGTTTGGGCTGGACCAAAAGTAGCGTTTGAAACGACACTTGGTTCATTTACGGTTGAGTTAAACGAAGAGAAAGCACCTATCACTGTCGCTAATTTTCTAAAATATGTAGAAGATGGGAGCTACGAGGGTACTATTTTTCATCGTATTATCCCAGGCTTCATGGCACAAGGTGGCGGCTTTAACCAAGATATGCAGATGGTGAAAACATACGCGCCAATCAAAAACGAAGGAAATAATGGTCTAAACAATGACCGTGCTACCATCGCCATGGCACGAACCAATGCACCAAACTCTGCAACTCGTCAGTTTTTCGTCAACTTAGTCGACAATGACTTTCTCAACTATGGCGCTCGACCACCAGGTTATGCTGTATTTGGTGAGGTTACTGAGGGGTTCGACGTTATCCAGAAAATGGCTCAGCAGCCGACCACGACAGTAGGCCGAATGCGTGATGTGCCAGAGACGCAAATCGTCATCACCAAAGCTACACTACTTAAATAGCCAAAACGATAAGCCCTTTGAATAATCGAAGGGCTTTCTCTTTCAACGGCTTCATTTTATTGGATTGATTTATGTCTTCATTACCTTCCATCACTTGGTTGGAAACGGTAAAAAGTTACCTCGATAAACGACTCATGTGGGTTTTCATGCTGGGCTGCTCTAGCGGCTTTCCGTGGGTTCTTATCGGTTCAAACATGTCAGGTTGGCTAAAAGATGCCGGCTTGACCCTCTCCGCAATTGGCTATTTTGGTAGCGTTTTTGCGGTCTATGCGATCAACTTTCTGTGGGCACCTCTGGTTGACCGCGTGAAGCTGCCAGTCCTCTTTAGACTGCTGGGGCAAAGACGTAGCTGGATTTTCTTTTGTCAAAGTATCGTACTCGTCGCTACCCTATTTATTGCCGGTGTTAATCCAGCGGAAAACTTGGTGTTTGCGTCACTACTCGCCTTGTGTATTGCAACGGCTTCAGCGACACAAGACATCGCAATTGATGCTTTTCGTATTGATACTTTCCCAAAGTCAGAAGAGTCTAAACTGCCTCAAGCTTCTGCAATGGCGGTCATTGGCTGGTGGACAGGTTATTCACTACCGGGTTATTTAGCGTTTGTTAATGCTGACAGTGTCGGTTGGAATGGTGTGTATTACGGGATGGCGGTGATAGTCGGCATTCTAATGGTCTTTACGATTTTAGTCGGTGAACCTAAGACTCAACGCGAACAACTTCAGTCTGCCGCTGAACAACGCCACAAAGAAGTGGTTGGTTCGAAAGTCGTAGCTTGGTTTACCGTGACTGTTGTGGAACCTTTCCTTGATTTCTTTAATCGCAATGGTGTCCGTGTCGCGATTACTCTGTTGCTGTTCGTTTTCCTATTTAAAATTGGCGAAGCGTTTTTGGGCAGGATGTCGATCGCGTTCTACAAAGATATTGGTTTTAGCAATGAACAAATTGGCTATTACTCCAAACTGATTGGTTGGGGAGCCACCATCTTCTTTACTTTTGTCGGAAGCATGTTCAACGTTAGGTTTGGTATTGTACGTGGATTAATGATCGGTGGTATTGCTATGTCTGCCAGTAACTTGATGTTTGCTTGGATTGCTTCGGTAGGCCCAAGCGAGCACTTGTACTTAGCCACGATTATTGTCGATAACTTTACGACTGCTTTCTCAACTGTCGCTTTTGTTTCATTTTTGACGATTCTAACCGGACAAGCATTTTCGGCAACTCAGTATGCGTTGCTTGCTTCTCTAGGAAACTTCGGACGGACGACTCTTGCTTCTTTCAGTGGCGAGCTAGTGGATTATCTTAATGATTGGAGCACATTCTTCGTGCTTACCGCTGTCATGGTCGTGCCAAGCTTGATTATGTTGTACTCGCTACGACATTACTTTGATGCTCTATTGGAAAAAGCACGTCACAAGCATTAACGAAACATATAAAAAACCACCGAATTCGGTGGTTTTTGTTTTGCGAGATATAAGATAAGAGGTCTATGGGTATAACCCTTTACCAAACATATTAAATATACGTGCCACGCCTTGAGTAAAGATCATCGGCTCAGTCAATACGGTTAAACACAAGCAGTCTTCTCCGGCCTTAGTGTAAGGGCTGTGCTTCACTGATGCGTCTCTAATCATCAAATCGCCCTCTTCATATTGGCCATCCTCGTCACTAAATCCGCCATGCAGGATCAATGTAGACTCCAGGCCTTTGTGCGTATGTTGAGGAATTTGCACATCTTCCCCGATGTACATTAAGCTGACACGAGCGTCTTCCCCTAGGTCAATCTGAGCACTAAAAACCTTGCCTCCGTAACTTCTCCATGACCCTACGAGGTCAGAGAAACGCGCTAAGGTTTTAGGAAGAGCGAAACTTTTTCCTGCGACATTAACAGCAGCAGAGTCGCGGATCACGATATTATCAGTCGCTGGCTCCGCATTGATGATGTCATTAAACATGTCGTCAAATTCAGAAACATACTCAGAAGGTATGTCACTTACGATGTTCGCTTGACTTGCTTCGACTTGGTTCACATAAGCTCGGCACTTGGTGCATGTTTCTAAATGGGTTGCGACCACAAGACCAGAAACCGCATCAATGCTTCCCGAAGCGTATGCTTCTAACAAGCTGTTATCTGGGTGTTTGTTCATAGTTGCTCCGTATGCATTGAATGCCTTAGCTTTTCTACTGCAAGCCTCAGCCTGGATTTTACAGTACCGAGAGGTATATCAAATAATTCCGCGACCTGTTGATGAGGTAGCTCTTCAAGATATACCGCTTGTAAAACATCTCTCTGGTTTTTCGGTAAAATATCTAAAAACTTAACCACCTGTTCTTTCAACATATCTTGTTCTGGTGAATAGTGATCAACAAGATCAGGTGGATAATACTCTGACGGCCAAATGTCATCAGAATGAATGTGTAATTCCTTACCTTTCTGTTTTCTCAGCAAATCAAAACAAAGGTTTCGGATTATGGTATATATCCAAGTCGATAACGCGCTCTTTTCACCATCATAGAGGTGCGCTTTCTGCCAAACTGTCGCCATGGTCTCTTGCACCATCTCCATAGCAACTTGCTCATTACCAACATGTTTGTAAGCGAATTGCTTCAGCTTGGGTGCGTAAAAACGGAATACAAAAGCGAACGCATCTTTGTCTCGAGCCTTCACTTTATCCATGTAATCGTTCCAATCACTGCGCCCCAGTTTTTTCGGGCTATCACTCATCATAATCGGCCTTAATTTGTGGGAGGAGTCTCCTCCTCCCATTCGTCCTAATCGGTCACGTCATCGACCAACAAGTTGAAACCACCGTTGTTCCCATCATCAATGGCAACGACTTGGTACACAACACCGTTCATTACATTGACTGGTGCTGAGTCAACCGCAACAATACTTGGGTTACCAGCCACTGTTACCGTTACATAATAGGTACCTTCAGCGACATATAATCCTTGTACGCTATTTTTATACGCAAAATTAGCAATAGTTGGATCACTTCCATCTATTCCTGCACTCGTAGTGAGGTAAATATCCACCATTTCCGCTATAGGATTAGCCGCCGCGTGTGTCACATTCAATGTCGCGCTAGTCGCCACAGCGCGTCTCATATCTTCAACAACCAGAGCTTCGATATCAATCGCTGGGCTAACAACACCGACTGCATAAACACTGTAATCCATTCCACCTGCAACCATTAACCCGTCAACATCTATGATCGGATTGGTTGTTGTGCCATCCACGTAAACGTCAATATCGTAAGCGCCAGCAGCAAGATCCAAATAACCACGAATCTCTTTGAACGCTAAGTCGGCAAGAGGAGCGAAGGCCGCCCCGTTAACGTTAACATCGACGACTGGCGCTCCATCGACAAGGTGTCCGACTCTTACTTCAGCTTGGCTGCCCATATCTTCAATTATAGAAGAGCCAGAACCGTCCAACACCAAGAGTTTGACAGGTGACGTGCTATTCGAATCTCCTGTGCCGATAGCGGCAATCGTCAAGTTGGAGTTAGCCGCAAGAGATACTGTGCCCGAGTCAAAAGCAACGCTGTCTCCTACGGCAAGTCGAACTTGATACTCACCAGCTGGGATGTTCAATACGTCGGTAGAAGCTTTGTAAGCAAGGTTAGTTATTGGAGTCGCGCTAGCAAGAGCAGCACCTGGCTCAGTGACATAAAGATCAACAGCAGGAACGCCTGAAGCTGCATGAACAACTTGAACATCTAGACTATTGGCATCAGCCATTGAATCGGAGCTGCGAGTCACAACTAAAGGCTCAACTGGGTTTGGCGAACCATCGGCATCGCCAACAACGAACACGTTATAATTGAGGTCGGAATCAAGGTCTAGTTCTGTTTTAGGTATTACGGTCGCGGTTTCATTATCTGGGAGCTGAACATCGACCTGAATCGAATTCATCCCCTCTCGCAATTTAACGTAGCCAGATCCCACACCATAATCAACATTCGTTAATGATGGTTTATCGTTGATCCACACATTTGCAAGCGGCGCATCAGAAGACGCGTGCACTGCTTGTAAATTGGAATACTCGATAGTGTCACTGTCGGAGCCACACGCCGCCAGTCCTAATGTCGCAACAATAGTTAGCGCAGCTTTATTAAATCCTTTCATATCCTTGCCTCTTTGTTAGTCGGGGCTTCTATGGCTTCTGTCAGAAATTGCAACGCAGGAATACAGTCCTCTGCGCCGACTAGCTGTTCGAACAGATTGCAGTCTAGGGGTAGTAACTCAAGCCAACGCTGAGTAACCCAAGCAGAGTCATCGTAAAAACGATGCTGGTAGAGGCTTCCAAGTTGAGGAAACTCTTCATAAACATGGGATAACTGCTGGCTCAAAAAGAAGAAATCTGGTGAGTTGTCTAGATGTTGCCAATTGTCTAACCATTCAACCTCTGCATGACGTAAGCCATCCGCATCTGCACGGACGCGTTTGACAACAAAGCGTTGCTCACCAGCAACTGTAATACCAAGAAGGCCATCACTGAGTGTTTCAAAATCAACGATCCTGACCAAAGTTCCGATAGATGAAACGTTACCCACGTCTTTAGGGTCACCTTCACTTCCTACTAGGCAAACTCCAAAGCCCACATTTTGTAGGCTGCACTCCTTTACCATTCGCTTATATCGTGGCTCAAAAATGCGCAGATTCATTTTACCTTCAGGGAGTACAACTGAAGTGAGTGGGAATAACATGACTTCTTTCATTCAAACGTCCTCTTTGATTCACGGATACATACGAATCCCTTATCACTCCGATCACTAACGATTTATGTTGGTTAATCGACTGGCTTAAAAAGTCATAAAATCGCTTACGCAAACGATCCAAATCACACATTTATTGCAATCAAATGCAACAAACAAAAAGTTCCGTAAATAAAGATAATTTCGTGACACAACTCACCAAAAACGTTCAATTTTGCACCCTTTATCACTTTCATTTGGGATTTTTATCGCTATTATTCCCGCCAATTGGAAAGCGCAGCATAGATTGCGTGTTCTGAATCATTACAAACATAGAGAGTCCCCTTATGCGTAAATCACTTTTAGCTCTTAGCCTTCTAGCGGCTACTTCAGCTCCAGTTATGGCGGCAGATTACTCTGACGGCGATATCCACAAAAACGATTACAAGTGGATGCAGTTCAACTACATGTACTCAATTGATGAAATGCCACGAGTTAAAGGCGCTGACGACAACGCTCACGATTACCTAGAAATGGAATTTGGCGGTCGCTCTGGTATTTTCGACCTATACGGTTACGTAGACGTATTTAACCTAGCGACTAAAGATAACCAAGATAAGTCAATTGAGAACGGCGCTCCTGACAAGATGTTCATGAAATTTGCACCACGTATGTCTCTAGATGCAGTAACTGGTAAAGACCTATCTTTCGGTCCAGTTCAAGAGCTATACATTGCATCTCTAATGGAATGGGGCGGTAACAACGGTGGTGTAAACAACCAGAAAATCGGTTTAGGTTCTGATGTAATGGTTCCTTGGTTAGGTAAAATCGGCCTAAACCTATACAGCACTTACGATGGCAACAACAAAGGTTGGAACGGTTTCCAAATCTCGACTAACTGGTTCAAACCATTCTACTTCTTCGACAATGGTTCATTCATTTCTTACCAAGGTTACATTGATTACCAATTCGGTATGGATGATGATGCTGGTAACAAATTTGGTACTACCGCGTCAAACGGTGGTGCAATGTTCAACGGCATTTACTGGCACTCAGATCGCTTCGCGGTTGGTTACGGCCTGAAAGCATACAAAGAAGTATATGGCGTAAAAGACGGTCTACAAGTTGCTCCAGGTGTTGAGCTAGAATCGACTGGTGTAAGCCACTACCTAGCTGTAACTTACAAGTTCTAATTGAACCACTAAGTTTGCTCAAAAATGGCGCCTTTCGGCGCCATTTTTATTTGCTTTCCTTTTTTCCCTCATTATCCTTGCAGCAAACCTTTTTAATGAGAGCGTTTGGTGAATATCCTTATCCTCGGTCCAGGTGCGGTGGGCTCACTCTGGGCAACAAAATTTAAGCTTGCCGGGCACAATGTTTCATTGTGGGGAAGAAGTTCTGAAAGCCAACAATCACTTCAGTTGGATCACACACCCGCAATCGCATTCAGTAATCAAGATTTTTCCTCCGTAAATCAAGCGGACCTCATTTTGATCACGGTAAAAGCTTGGCAAGTGGAAGACGCCATTCAGCCTTTACTCCCTCATATCAATACAGACACGATTATCATGCTGATGCACAATGGTATGGGTACTGCCTCTGCCTTGGAGAAGGTTGTGCCAAACAATCCGATAGTGCTCGCAACAACGACGCACGGCGCATACAAACCAGATAACCAACACGTATTGCATACCGGTCACGGAACAACGCAAGTGGGTGGTTATAATGACAAAGGAATGCAGTGCGCTTTTCTGCAAGATGTTATGCATCATGCCCTTCCAGAGGCCATTTGGAATCCACACATACAATCTGCGTTATGGACTAAGTTAGCAATTAACTGCGCGATTAACCCACTGACTGCGATTCACCAGTGCAAGAATGGTGAACTTGCGAAGCCCGAGTTTAAGATACAACTTGAAAGCATCACTCAAGAACTGGTTGAAGTAATGAGTAAAGAAGGTATTGCTATCGAGTTTCGCTCTCTTTTCGATACGGTAATGCAAGTGGTGAACGCCACAGCTGAGAACTATTCTTCAATGAGACAAGACGTATTCCATCAGCGTCGAACAGAAATTGATTTTATAACCGGATACTTGTTAAAAGCTGCCGAGAAACATCGCATCAATACGCCTGATAATTTAAAACTTTACCAACGCATCAAACAAATAGAACAAAGCTGGACAGAACAATGAGTAAGAAAATCTTAGTGCCAATCGCTCCAGGCACCGAAGAAATGGAAGCCGTCACCGTCATCGACATGATGGTTCGCGCGGGTTATGACGTTACGGTAGCGAGTGCTGCTTTTGATGGATCATTGACGATGAAAGCTTCTCGCGGAGTCACATTAACGGCAGATTGTAAGCTAGTCGATATCGCTGATGATGAGTTTGATGCCATAGCACTGTCTGGTGGTGTTGGTGGTGCAGAAATTTTCCGTGATAGTACGGTGATGATAGAAATCCTTAAGCAGCACATCTACGAGGGAAAATTGGTTGCTGCTATCTGCGCAGCACCAGCGTTGGTATTGCAACACCATGATCTTTTCCCACAATCACTGATGACCTGTCACCCGAGCTTTCAGTCACATATCCCGGAAGAGAAGTGGCGCAGCAAACGCGTGACCTTTGATATCAACCACAACCTGATCACTAGTCAAGGTCCGGGTACAGCTTTAGAGTTCGCAATGGAAGTAATCATTCAACTCTCAGGTAAAAAACACGCATGGTCAGTTGCTGAACCAATGATCCCTCTGCCTACTCTGCACTACCACAAGCTTGGTGAAGAATAATGTTTGACGTAAATGCTGTACGCGAGCAATTTCCTGCTCTAAACCAATCCGTCAACGATACGCCCTTAGTGTATCTAGATAGCGCAGCGACAACGCAAAAACCGCAATGTGTGATTGATGTCATCAGTCATTACTACAGTGCGCAAAATGCCAATGTTCACCGCGGCAGCCATAGTTTAACGGCTAATGCCACCAGCCAATTTGAAGCGGCACGAGAACGAGTGGCAAGCTTTATTAGTGCAAACAGCTCTAAGGAAATCATTTGGACACGGGGCGCAACCGAAGCACTGAACTTAATTGCTCAAACCTACGCCCGTAGCACGTTACAACCAGGTGATGAGATCTTAATTAGCGAGATGGAGCACCACGCCAACATCGTGCCCTGGCAAATCGTGGCAGAGCAAACGGGTGCTAAAGTCATTAAAGTTCCGATGACATCAGATTGCCAGTTCGACATCAGTGCATTTGAGGCGCTTCTGTCTGACCGCTGTAAAATTGTTGCTTGCGCACAAATAACCAACGTAACAGGCACACGCCAACCTATCGAAAAAATCACTGAACTGGCGCACAACGTTGGCGCGGTTGTTGTAGTTGATGGCGCGCAAGGCATCGTACATGAGCAACTTGATTTATCGGCATCAGATATCGATTTCTACGTTTTCTCAGGTCACAAACTTTATGCACCAGCAGGCATTGGGGTTTTATACGGCAAGCTTGAACTTTTGGAAGCCATGCCACCATGGCACGGCGGCGGTAAAATGGTTGAACGCGTTTCTTTCGAAAAAACGACGTTTTCTGCACTTCCTGGTAAATTTGAAGCGGGCACACCAAACGTTGCGGGCGCGATTGCTCTAGCGAAAGCCATTGAGTGGTACCAAGGTTTTGACCATCATGAAGTAGAGACTCATCTCCATGCGCTTCAGGATAAGGCCTACCAAGCACTAAGCGCTTTGGATGACATTCATATTCTAGGCTATCAACCGAATGCCTCTGTACTGACGTTCGTCATGGACGGCGTTCATCACCAAGATATTGCGACGCTGCTCGATCAACAAGGCATTGCGGTACGAGCAGGACACCACTGCGCTCACCCATTGATGGATGCGCTAAATGTGAAAGGCACGGTACGCGTCTCTTTTGGTATTTATAACACGACGAGCGATGTGGAAAGACTCATCGCCGCCGTAGAAAAAGCCGTCGACATGCTATAACGCCAACGGTTTGATTTGGAGTAACCAACAAGGTTACTCCATCTGCCTATCCAGAGTCGCCACGCAATTTCTGCCATTTCTTTTCGCAGCATAAAGCGCTTTATCTGCATGCGCATACAAACGTTTGGTGGTTTCATTTCTGCCTATTTCCACCACGCCTACACTCACCGTGACCGGAATTTCAACCTTTTCAAATTCGAACTGACAATTTTGAATGTGGGAACGTACTTCCTCTCCTACCTCTTTCGCCGCCGACAGAGAAGTTTCTGGCAAAATAATCGCAAACTCCTCCCCTCCGACTCTTGCAAAAATTTCGTCTTTGACGAGTAAGTGAGAAACCAAATCAGCTAAGGTCTCTAAGACATAATCCCCCGCATCATGACCACGTTTATCATTGATGACTTTAAAAAAGTCCAAATCAAACAATAACAACGCGGAGTGATAGTTCGGCTCTTGAGCTTTAATGACCTCTTCTGTGAGCTTTTCGAAAAAGACACGTCGATTGTAGATGTTGGTAAGAGCATCAATTTGGCTTTGATGGCGAAGAAGGGTTTCAACTCGGTGGCGATTGGAGATGTTGCGTGTAAGAATAAGGACAACGCGACGACCTCGGTATTTTATAGCGAGTGGGCAGATCTTGCCTTCGTAGTATAGGTCGCCTCTTGGCCCACTGTTAGCATCTATTCCCTGAATGCTGTCGGCGCACATCTTGTACTCGATCGTCACAATACTGTCTTGTTTCAGTGATCGACTGATCTGCTCGATAAACCAGTCGGCTTTATCTTTCTCGAGTACGCTGTGCAGCGTCTCACCTATCAAATTACTTCCATCGTGATAGGCTTTTTTATCTGTTCCTCCAAAAACATCAATATAGATACCATCTTCACTCAGAATAAAAGTGGGGTCTGGCATTCCGGATAACACGTCTTGCGCATGTTCCAAGGTGAATTGCATATAGGGAGGTTCCTAGCATTTGTATCTAAGTAACCCAATCGCTTCCAAGTGTGTTTCCACATTGGGGAATAGGAGCGAATGGGGCATATGTCTATTATCTAATATAGACAAATTTTAAATACAATTGAGTTTATAAAAACCAAGTGGGCAATATAATGAACCAGGATCAATAGAATGGTTAATTAACGCTAAAATAGTCGACCATTTGCATATTTTTTATCCATATGCAAAAAATATCTCAACTCAGATACAAAAAACGCCAAACAGCTAGGCTATTCGGCGTTTTTAAGAATTGGGAAAATGACTCATTACACGGCGGTTTGCTTAATCTGCTCTACAATAGCTTTCAAGCCATTACCACGTGACGGGCTTAAATGGGAGACAAGCCCCAGTTGACCAAAATAAGCATCAATATCAAATGCTTGAATTTGATCGGCCGTTTTTCCGTCATAAGCCGCCATCACCAAGGCAATCAATCCACGGACGATACGCGCATCGGAGTCCGCACAAAAATGCCAAACGCCATCTTGCTCTTGGCTCACTAACCACACCAAGCTTTCACAACCCGAAACGGTAACTTGTTCTGATTTCAGCTCTTCTGGCATTTGTGGCAGCTTTTTACCCCACTGAATAACCTGACGGTAGCGATCTTCCCAGCCTTGAAATTGTTGCATAGTCGCTACAATATCTTCGCTGGTGATATCTGTACCAAATGGAGAAACGGGAAAATCTGTCATGATGCGCTCTTCTTCTAGTTTACTTCTTATATTTTGAAATCAACTTCTCAACGATTCGCGATACCGCGACAAAGCCAAACGTTGCAGTTACAACAGTCGCCGCACCAAAACCGCTAGCACAATCCATACGTTTTGGGCCTTCCGCTGTCGACTTCACACCACACACTGAACCGTCTGCTTGAGGATACTTCAGCTGCTCGGTTGAAAACACGCAATCAATACCAAACTTACGAGCCGGATTCTTAGGGAAGTTATGATGACGACGCAAAGTGTCTTTGATTTTCTTCGCTAGAGGATCTTGGATCGTTTTCGTTAAATCAGCGACCATGATCTGCGTTGGGTCAACCTGACCACCAGCGCCCCCCGTAGTGATCACTTTGATCTTGTTGCTGCGGCAATACGCCAACAAAGACGCCTTCGCTTTTACGCTGTCAATCGCATCTAGCACGTAATCAAACTCTTTGCTTAAGTACTCATGTTGATTGTCTGGCGTGATGAAATCATCAATCAGATTGACTTTACACTCTGGGTTGATCAATTTGACACGCTCGGCCATCACTTCAATTTTGCTTTGGCCAACGGTGCCCGTCATCGCATGAATTTGGCGGTTAATATTCGTGACACAAACATCATCCATATCAATCAGAGTCAACTCACCGATCCCAGTACGGGCCAGCGCTTCGACCGCCCATGAACCCACGCCACCAATACCAATAACACAAACGTGTGCAGCGCGAAGAATGTCCACTTCACTGTTGCCATAAAGACGACGAGTGCCGCCAAAGCGTTGATTGTAGCTGTCAGATGCTGGGGTATCGAGTTCACGCATATTGAAGTCCAGATGATCGATAGAAAAACAAAGAGTGCGATTTATACGCACTCTTTGATGAAATGTCTAGATAAGAGGCGGTTCCTCTTTCTTGGGTCGCTATTGTAGCTTTTCTGGCGGTAAAGCCCAAGGCGCTTGAGTTGGTGAGTTTTCCAGCCCAAGTTTCCACACTCGACCAAAATGCTTGTAGTGCCCTGCTTCCGTTCCCGCTCTCGCACCAATACCATGATACAGATCCAAATGGTTCTGTTTTACCGCACCACCAGTGTCTAAAACGATCAGCATTCGCAGTTGATGCGCACCGCTCCACGTACCATCCGCATTCAGCAATGGTACTTCCGCCAAGATTGGTGTGCCCATTGGTAAGATAGAACGGTCACCCGCGACCGCGGCCATTGGCAACAAAGGAATACCAGCCGACCCCGTTACTGGCGCTTCCGCTTTTGGCGCAAAGAAGACGTAAGAAGGGTTTTGCTCCAACAACTCGCGTACTGTTGCGTCGTCGTTGTCCATTACCCATTCTTTAATCGCTTTGAGAGACATTTTTTCACGCGGCACTTCACCACGTTCAATCAAAATGCGGCCAATACTAACGTAAGCTTTATTATTTTTCCCTGCGTACGCGAAGTACTCCAACGTATCATCATCTTCAAAATGCACATAGCCACTGCCCTGCACTTCCATCATAAACGGGTCAATACGGTTAGGCGCATAACCTAGCACTAAACCTTGGCCATCTAATGCCCCGTTGTAGATCTCCGCACGAGTCGGACAATCTGATGAGCAGTTTGGCTTGCCATAAACTGGGTACTTAAAAATGTCGTTTGGTGTATGACGCAGCTCCATCACGGGAGAAAAGTATCCGGTAAACAGCACATTACCTTTTTTATCACCACCACCCAATTGCGCGGCTTGAATGCCAAACGCACTCAACGCACTGGTATCTCCGCTCTGTTGCGCCCACTCACTTAATCGTTGATATAGCGGTTGGTACATCTTCGCCATGGATGGTGACTTTATCACCACTTGCTCAGCTTGCTTGTTAAATTCAGTAAAATCGCGTGGTTTGTTAGACTCAACCACATCCACTTGATTGAGGATCTGAGGAAACTCACCATCAAGATATTGCTGAGCACGATCATTTTGTTGAGCACAGCCAAAGAGTAGGCTCAAAGAGATAATAGGAAGGAGTTTTTTTAACACGTGTCTTTTCCGTAAAAGAGAATAGCAAAAGGATGGTAAACAAATGCTTACGGTGCAATTGAAAAGCAACGACAAAATGTTTCAACGCTAAGCCAATCCGTTTACTCGTTGTAAATTCATTCAGTTAATGCAACATGATAACAGCGGAAGAATTACGGAATTGTCCGGATTATGTTTGGAAGTAAAATTTACTGATTGAGAGATGAAATTGTGATCATCCATATGGCTCACAGACGCAAGAGAGCTCTGCTTAAAAGACAATAATAAAAACGACTATCTTACCGCTATCCTTGCACGCCCCTCTAAACGGAATACAGGTAGATAATGAGCATTGGCATCCAGCTTCATTTCTGCATGCTGCTTACCCACAAAATTGAAGTGCCGCTCATTTGAACCCACTCGATACGAAAACGAATCCCCATCGAATTCAAAACTGGTCGCCACTGTAGAACCATTTACGGTAACACCGCGCTCACTCAACACAAATTCTTCACGAGCATAAGGCGCAACATCTTGCTCAACCCAGCGACCATAAATTGTCGATTTGGGAATGGGCGGATTAATGGTTCGAGTAATCAAATCACTATACAGCATGCACACGACAACGGTTCCAACTATCGCTATAAGCATGAGAGAACGCTCTAGCCACTTACGAAGCATTGATTTAGATGACGTTTTTGACAGATTTGAAGCAGTGATCGCAGCATTCTTATTAACAGCAGAAGACATGAGGTTCACGTATTGAGGAAAGACGCCACCATTGTAACCTTCCCTCTTAACGGGACCAAGAACCTACCTCAATATGTTTGTGCTTTATTCCAAAATTTCACCTTGCCACCAAGTGAATAAAAAGGCATTATTTTGACATAATTAAACAAAGGAATGGCTGTAGTGAAAATTCGTAGTACTGCTCTCGTAAAAGGATTCCGTCAATCAACACCTTATGTCAATGCTCACCGCGGAAAAACCATGGTGATCATGCTGGGCGGAGAAGCCGTCGCACACAAAAATTTTGGCAATATTATAAATGATATCGCACTCATGCACAGCCTCGGAATCAAAGTCGTTGTGGTGTATGGTGCACGTCCTCAAATTAATCAGCTGCTAGAAAAACAAGACCTCACTACGCCTTACCACAAAAATATCCGCATTACGGATGAATCGGCTTTATCTGTTGTTATGCAAGCTGCCGGACAACTTCAGCTTGCAATTACTGCGCGCCTATCAATGAGCCTCAACAATACTCCGATGGCAGGTACCCAGCTCAATGTCGTTAGCGGAAACTACATCATTGCCCAACCACTCGGCGTTGATGATGGTGTGGACTATTGCCATAGTGGACGTATTCGCCGCATTGACACCGATGCTATCAACCGCACGCTAGACCAAGGCTCTATTGTGCTACTTGGCCCCATTGCTAGCTCTGTGACTGGCGAGTGCTTCAATTTATTATCGGAAGAAGTCGCCACCCAACTAGCGATAAAGCTGGGTGCGGATAAGCTGATTGGTTTTTGCTCCGAACAAGGTGTCATTGATGACAACGGCAATGCTGTCGCCGAGTTACTACCAATTGAGGCGGAGCATGTCATCAAAACGCTTTCTGAAAATACGTCTCCTGACCTAGATTACAACACTGGGACACTGCGCTTTCTTAAAGGCTCTATTGCCGCTTGCCGTGCCGGAGTACCTCGTAGCCACTTGATCAGTTATAAAGTAGATGGCGCCTTAATTCAGGAGTTGTTCTCTTTCGACGGTATCGGTACCCAAGTTGTTATGGCGAGTGCTGAACAAGTGAGGCAAGCTAATATTGACGATATTGGCGGTATCTTAGACCTCATTCGCCCTTTAGAAGAACAAGGTGTACTCGTTAGGCGCTCTCGAGAACAGCTAGAGCAAGAGATTGGAAAATTTACCATCATCGAAAAAGACGGCTTGATTATTGGCTGTGCTGCCCTTTATCCATACCCAGAGGAACGTAAAGCTGAGATGGCTTGCGTAGCGATTCACCCTGACTATCGTGATGGAAACCGAGGTTTGTTACTGCTCAACTACATGAAACATCGTTCTAAATCCGAAACCATTGATCAGATTTTTGTCCTCACGACACACAGTTTGCATTGGTTTAGAGAGCAAGGTTTTTACGAAGTCAGTGTCGACTATTTGCCTGGAGCCAAACAAGGGTTATATAACTTCCAGCGTAAGTCCAAAATCTTAGCGTTAGATTTATAGCTTAACCTTAAATCAGGGAGCGAAACTTAACGTTCCACTATACCAACTAACCTCAAAGGGCAGGATTCAGTTCATTAACGCTCAACCCTGCACATCGAGCTTGTTTAGGAACGAGTTTGTTTAGGAGTAAGGCCACACATAAATCCTACTCCGGACTAGCGGGTCATCATGTAAACCCAACTTAGAAATGCGCAAACCATTGCTTGATTTTTGTTCCAATTTTATCTTTTAAATATACATTTGGTTGGCTATACTCTGCTCGCTAGTGATTGGTTTTTAACCAATACGAAATGGATCTAGGTGATGTAATGTAGCCTTCACCCTAAAATACTGGGCAATTGAAAAACTAGTTAGCTCCGTATTGCACACCAAGGACAGTTGTTAATCTGACTTTAAATAAGCCGAGACGAGCACTGTTATGAGAACAATCATTTGTAATTCGCTTCAAAGCTTCTGGGATATGGCTGACAATCAGTTTTTAGAAGGCCTAGACGTCCACTGTGTTTTCCCCGTAAATGACGCTATCCGAGATTTTATTCTTGCTTATCAACAGCAATACAAAATACGCAGCGTGTCTTTTACCAATGCGTTTGCAAAACATGCATAAAAGAAGACCGAGCCATAAGCTCGGTCTTCTTTTACGTACGTAATCAATTCAAAACAAAATCATAGCTAACAAAGATGCAAAAATAGTGACTACGATAAAGATTAAAATAGTCCAGTACACTAGCCCAATACTTATGAACCACTTTGGGCAAACTCTACGAATATCTGTTAGCTTTCTTTTTTTGGCCAACTTAGGAAATGCAACTGCGGCAACAAGAGCTAATCCATGTATTAAGGCCCCAAAGTGAAATCCAGAAACTAAAGCAAGCTCAATATCTGTATAGTGCTCACTAGTATACGCATAGTGCTTTACTTTTTGCGGCGTGATAACAATAAGCAAAATACCTACTATCAGGTACCAAAAAACTAACAAAGCACCTGCAACAAAAAATGTAATAAAAGAAACTTCTAATAACTGCAAACTTCACCGACCTTGGTCTTACCAACTAAGTCTATATTGCTATATAACTCTTTGTATTTATCAGCAACAACTTTACCAGACGCATAACTAGCACTGGCAGAGACAACCCCTAAAGCGATAGCGCCTATCCAACCAACAGGAGTAGCCATAACTACCAGAGATATAACGGCCCCGCCAGCTAAACCAACTACTGTACTTGCTGCAGTTTCCACCAATATTTCGTTTTTCTTTGCGTTAGAGTCTGCTCTAGCTATCTGATCGCAGGCAATACCAATATTAACTGCAGTTAATACAGTGCCGCCTTTAGCTGCTACTTTTGATAACTTTGCTAACCTATCTGTATTCTTCTTAAGCGCCGCAGTAGTCATAACCCCGCCGTTTCTAGATATCCTCATAGCCTCTCGAGCTTTCTTACCATTAAAGAGAAGCTTCTCAGTTGGTCCAAGATTTTTTGCTACATTCTCTAATAGTTTTTTCCTGCGATAATCATACTGCCCTTTCGAAAACGTTCCTGATTTATAATCTCTATATAAACCATCAAGCTTTTTTAGCTCTGCAACATTTCCTTTTTCACTATCTCCTAATAAAGCCCCCATGGACGCAAAATTAGCACCGATACCTGCGCTCGCAGGCCCCCAATTATCATCAAGCCAAGAAAGAGCCCAAAATGCTTCCTTTTCGTTTTGCGACATAGATTTCATCGTTGATTCAAATTGCGCTTGATCATGATCTGAAATGGCAATTTTAGAAGAAAACTCAGATTGCTTGGTATTTGAAACGTTCAACTTTCTCAAGTAAATAGATTGACCAGATTTAATCGAATTAGGGTCTGAAATTTTAGGGTTGTCTTTTTTTATTTGAGCAAGAGCAAAATTATAGCCATCTGTTCCAAACTTAAAATGATAAAACTTCCATATAATTCTCGTAAGAGTATCACCAGGCTTAACACTATATATGTAGCTATACCTATTAACGCTGTTAAAGTAAGTTGTATTCATTTCATTCAGATCCTTATGCCCATAATTGCGCATAATGTTAACGTTTCAGATTCAAAAACATCAATTGAAATGACTTTTCTTTCAGAAAGAGAATTGTTAAAACACAACTCATCACCAAGTTTGACATGTAACAAAGGTAAAACTGACTATAAACTAAGTCCATAATCAGTTGGTAAGCCGCTGTACTAACCCACTCGCGCGAGTGGTTTTCACTTTAATGCCTCGCTTCAGAACATTAAGTTCGGCGTAAAGAGCTAAACGCTTTTTCGCGCGGGTAATGCCTGTGTAAATCAACTCACGGGTTAATATCGGGCTAAAGTCTGGTGGCAAAATCATCAGGGTGTAATCAAATTCACTGCCTTGCGATTTATGGATGGTCATGGCGTAAGCCGTTTCATGTTCAGGTACTCGGCTCGGTAAGACCGATTTCACACTGCCGTCAGGTAACTCAAAAAAGACTTTCAAACGCGGTTCTTCTTCACTGTCATCTCGCATGCAAATACCAATATCACCGTTATACAAACCTAAACCATGATCATTACGCGTAACCATCACAGGTCTGCCGTGATACCAAATTTCATCCTGAACCTGAATGAACTTGCGCGCCGCGAGCGCTTTCTCAATGCGTTGGTTTAGCCCAGTCACACCGAAGTCACCTTCACGGATCGCGCACAGCAGTCGGCATTGGTTGAAGGTATCTAACACCGCTTTGGCTTTGTGCGTTGGCGACTCTGGCTCTCCGGTTTTAGGATCAGTTTCCTGTTGTCCAATGCGTTTGAGGTAACGACCGTATTCCTGCACCAACGTCTGCATCATTTGGTTGTAATGTTGACTACTTAGTGCGAAATGTTCGATATCGGAAAAGTCACGCGCCCAGACGTTATCTACGCTCGCAGCAGAACCTGAGTTAACCGCTTTTGCCAACTGACCAATGCCTGAGCGAGCATCAAATCGGTAGCTCTTTTGCAGCATACATAAGCTATCGGCAATGCTGGAGGCACTGTTCCCCGTATGGGCTAAAGTATCGAAACCCGTCAGTTTTGCGATGGCTGACGCCTGCTCTTTGCCATAACCCAATGCATGGAACGAACAGATATCACCCAACACTGCCCCTGCTTCAACTGAGGCAAGTTGGTCTTTATCACCTAGCAAAATCAGCCGCGCATGTTTCGGTAAGGCATCGACCACTTTGTACATCATTGGCAAATCGACCATCGACGCTTCGTCGATAACCAAAATATCCAAATGCAGTGGATTTTGCTTGTTGTGACGAAATTCTGCGCTATTAGGAATCGCGCCCAGCAACCGATGTAAGGTACTCGATTCAGTCGGAATTTTGGCTTTTAGCTCCGGAGAAACTGGCAGCTCTTGCACTGCTTTACCAATGGACTCGGTTAATCGCGCCGCCGCTTTCCCCGTCGGGGCCACCAGCTTGATGGTTAGATTTTTCTCGTGCGTCGCCTGTTCAATCAAAGCAGCAAGCAATTTGGTTACTGTCGTCGTTTTACCCGTACCAGGGCCACCAGAAATCACAGCAAATCGACGAGTTAACGCAACCGCCGCCGCGACTTTTTGCCAGTTCACACAAGCTGAAAGTGGCACCAGCTCATCCAGTTGCTGCAAATCCTGAACCTTGCGCGCATTGCTAAGCACGGAATCAATGGCGTGCCAATCCAACGATTCGCTTGCGACCACATCAAGGTGATCACACACCAATTGTTGACGCAACACTTGGTTGCTGCTTCCCGCTTCTACTGCTTTGCCTAACGCGTTAAACAGAAAATGGTATTGACGTGCAAACAAATGGTTGAGTAACTCGGATAATCGCGAAAACTCTTGCGCTTGCAAGTTAACTGCGGCGCCCAACTGATTGAGCTTTTCCGCCAGTGTCACTTCATAATGCCAATAGCGGTGCAGATACAGACGCTCGCCATCGAACATCAGCGGTAAGGCTTCTCCTTGCGCGCCGACCACTGTGGAATTTTTTAATACTTGAATCCAGTCTATGCCTTGCAACTGTGTGTTGAGGGCCAATGCCGACTCACCAAACAGCCCTAGCTTACTGGCTAAATCCGTAGATTGCCCTTGTGCATCGCACAGAGACAGACAGATATGTCCTTTACCAAGCTCACTACTGACAACACCAGCGATAAACGCCAGTGCTTGGCTGTCCGACTGTTCATCATGCGTTTGAGAATCAATAAAACAGGCGAATTGGTAGTCGAGCTGACGAATAGCGCCTTTGTGCGCCAAGCGTTCCAGCACTAACAATAGACTATCTTGGCCAGAATGAAGATTGTGATTTGTCGTCATTAAAGTAGCTCCATCTGCCCGGCTTGAGTTGAGCGCGTTTCAAGTGCTTGACCATCAATCAAACGATCCATCTCTTGTAAGAAGTCTAAGGTTGGTTTCGCGACAAAAATGCCGTGGTCACTCTGCCCATCCATACCGCGCAAGAACAAGTAATACACACCACCGAAGTGCTGCTCATATTGATAATTCGCCAATCGGCTGCGTAGGAAACGATGCAGTGCTAACGCATAAATCTGGTACTGCAAATCGTAGCGGTGATCTGCCATCGCCGATTTCAGAGCCTCACCATGGTAGTGCGTCACATCGTCGCCAAGATGATTCGATTTCCAGTCAAGCACGTAGTATTTACCTTGATGTTCAAACACCAAGTCGATAAAACCTTTGAGTATGCCTTGCACGGTTTGGAAACCTAAATCCCCCGCTTTCGCCGACAACGGATCGTGACGTTGAATGACTCGGTTTAACGCCGGTGCAGACAAAACTTCAATCGGCAGCAAAAATTCCATCTCCACCAAACGTTGCGACGGTGCTTTTTGATTCAGCAGCAAAGACTTACCATCCAACGGCGTTGCGAGTACGGTATCAATCAATTGCTGTAAAATGGGCAACCACTCTTCATCTAGCTGTTCGCTTTCCATCAAGCCAAGGATGATTTGTGTATTCTCTTCCGTCGTGGCTGGCTGAGTAAATTCAATTTCCTCAAACAGGCTGTGCAGGAACGTACCCGGACGCGCACCACGAGGGAAGGTAAAAATCGAACGCTCTGGCTCCACCAAATCCGCTTCGTCTTGTTCTTCAGATGAGTCGATATCAAAACCTGTAATCTCAATCGTGGCATCATGCTCGGCGTGATGAGAGCCTTGCTTGACCAAGCCAGAGTAACTGGTGATGCGCCAGTTTCTGTCGATAGGGTTTTGCAGTTCTTTCGCACTAAGATCGTGTACTTCTTCTTGTGGCGCTACGTACTTCTCTTCGAGTTTCTGCGGCGGATCGGCCACGACGACACAATCAAGCTCGTCTTGTTGCTTTGTTAAACCTTGGTGCAAATCGTTAATGCCACCTTCTTGACCATTCTGAATCAAATAGCCAATCGCACTGCGGTGTACGCCAGTTGGCTCTTTGGTCGAACGACCATTGCGCAAAGGCGAGGCTCCAATAAAACACGCATACACAGCACGCGTTAGTGCCACGTATATCAAGCGTAAGTCTTCCGCCAAACGCTCTTTATCCGCTTGCTTCATGGACGCATCGTTGCCAGTGATATCCAGTACCGTGCGGTCATTGGCTGCATCGTAATATTTGGCTTCACTGGCTTCTCGATAGCTGAACACAAACGGCAGAAACACGAGGTCATACTCCAAGCCTTTTGATTTGTGAATAGTTACGATCTGCACTAAGTTACGTTCCGATTCTAAACGTTGGATTTGGTCATCACTGCCACCCAAACCGTTTTCCGCATCACTGATAGACTGAGCGAGCCAACGCAGCAGACCGTGGTCGCTATCCAGTTCATTACTGGCTTGTTGAAGCAGTTCACCGATGTGCATTAAATCGGTAAGTACTCGCTCACCATTCTCACCCTGTGAACTCGCACCTTCTTCTAGTAATCGCTCGGCAATATGGCGTTTGCTGATCACAGCGCGCAACATCGGCAGCACACCACGTTGAACCCAAAGTTTGCGATATTCTTTGAATTCGTTTACGGCGTTTTCCCACACAATTTCATCGTTATTAAGTGCATCCAAACTTGCTGCGTCGAGGGCAAACAGCTCAGAAGCAAGACTTGCACGCAGCGCACGGTCATTTTCTGGAGTCAGCACCGCTTGCAGCAAACGCTGTAAATCCTGCGCCACCGAACTGGTAAACACACTGTCTCGGTTAGACAGGTACACGCTGGCAATGCCTTGATCAGCCAACGCTTGTTTGATCATTCGACCTTCGCTACCTGTTCGAACCAATACCGCGATATCGCCCGCTTGAACCGCTTTCTGTTTTTCGCCATTCACCAGACACGCTTGCCCCTGTTGAGCCTGCGTCAAAATAGTTTGGATTTGGCTTGCGGTCGCCTCTGCCATTCGAGTCAAATACTCGCCTTTTGGTAGCGGTTTATCGTCCGCTTCTTGCAACCAATAAGTCAGCGCCGGTTGCTTTTGGCCACCCATAGTCCAAATGCGTTTTTCGGCATAGGGACTGTACTTAACGGGTAAGAACGGGATGTCCGAATCATAGATAAATGGACTGTCTGGCAAAGCAAATACTTGGTTTACCGCCTGCACCATATCTGCGCTAGAACGCCAGTTGGTTCCTAACGTGTAGTGGGCACTTACTTGGTTACGCGCTTTGATATAAGTGAAAATGTCTGCGCCACGAAAGCCATAAATCGCCTGCTTGGGGTCACCGATCATAAACAAACCACATTCCGGGTTGTTCAGATAAATACGGCTGAAAATACTGTATTGAAGCGGGTCGGTATCTTGGAACTCGTCAATCATTGCGACCGGGTACAAAGTACGAATACGCGCCGCTAAAAGCTCGCTTTCGTCCGTATCGATAGAAGCAGAAAGTTGCGTCAGCAAATCATCGAAAGAGAGCCACTGTTTTTGATTTTTCGCGTTGGCCAGCATTGCACGACAATGCTCAATCGCATGAGCAAGCAGTGGCGCTTTTAAGCTGATTGGGTTAGCAAGAAATGTTTCAATGGCTTCAAATACCGCATGCTGCGGCGCACTGCCTTTCGGTGTTTTTTCCAACAAGATGTTTTGCGCGAATTTCTCCAGCTTGTCTGGATAATCGTAACCTGTGGTTTCCGTTGCAGCCCAAGCGTTTACCGCCTCCAACCACGTCGGCAGAGACTTTTTGGTGTAGCTGCGTTTGTTAATATCTGAATCTGAAATCAGCGTGAAGAAGTCATCTTGGCTTTCTCGCCACTGTGCTTTTAATACATCAATTTTTTTCAAATTTTCAGTATGAAGATCAGCCAAACTGCCTTTCATTGCAGGAACAGAAAGGCTTAACGGCGCACCGGTTAAGTAATTGCTGATGTCAGACAACAACGCAGATGGAGAGCCCCATAGCTGGCGGATTTCTCCCGCCAAAGTAAATGGCAATGGGTAGAAATTGCGGCGCCAGTAATCGGCTACAACTTGCGCTTTTAGGTGGCTTTCATCGGTCACAAACTCGTTATTAAATCGGCTGCCAGATTCAAACGCATTTTGCGTTAGCATACGTTGGCAAAAACCGTGAATGGTGTAGACCGCCGCCTCGTCCATCTGACGCTCTGCCTGCAATAAAATTTCTGCGGCTTGCTTGTGATCGTCAAACTCATTAAGCAAAGGTTGGATCACCGGATCGGAACTCTGTCCACGCGCAAACGCGATTCGCGCATCATGGATTCTTGCCCTGATACGATCGCGTAATTCCGCAGTTGCCGCTTCGGTAAAGGTTACGACCAGAATTTGGTCGACCGTAAGCGGTACGCGATGTCGAGTTTCCGCGCTACCATGACCAAGCAAAAGACGCAGATATAAACCTGCAATAGTGAAGGTTTTACCTGTACCTGCTGATGCCTCGATTAACCTCGCACCGTGCAGAGGGAACGTCATCGGTTCTAGTGGCGTTGGTTGAGGCTGCTCTGTGCGGTCTAACGTATGTAGAGGACACTCTGCACCTGACATTTGATCCATAACGCTGAATCTCTCCGGATTATTTACTAGGACGTATCACCTAATAAATGTGATCTATAGTTAAAAATTCTATTAATATGTTTAACAAGTTGGATAATTTAGAGCTTTGTGAGATCTTTCTCACGGTTATCCATAAGACGTACCGTTAGTATGCGCCCCACGAGATAAGCCAAACCTTTTTGGCGGCACAACTCAAATGAATTAAACAAAAGTATCATGGTCCCTCTGACCTTGTGGCCGTACAGCGAACGCCCTACAAAAAATAATGATTTTCTGGCGGCCACCCTACTCTTCCTTCTCTTTATCCAACTGTCTTTATTACGCTTTTACGTCATCAGCGTCTTGAACCGCTAAGCGCGCACCTTGCAGTACTAATGCTGTCAGCAAACGAACTTCTGAGGCCAACTCATCATTCCAAGCAGGCCAAATTCGAGAGATGTACGCATTACTGCCTTCGCCCGGGCTAATGAAGCCATCATTGAATGCGTCAGCCATTTTCTTCAAAGATTTCTCTTCGTCATCGACCCACTGACCGCGGCTAAAGCCCGCTTCAACACAAGCCAACGCCGTTTTCGGGAAATAAGGCAAAGGCTTAGTCATGCCTTCGAAAAATAAGCGAACTAATTCAGTCAGTAGCTGTTTGGCATACTGCGCATCGGCAATTTCTGGGTAGATCAAATGCAGTGCGCCTTCTTTACGATCGTAACCAATGATGTGGGTTTTCTTAGCATGACCCGACGCCGACATGGCAAGGTGATCGATCCACGCTGCAAGGTAATCCTGCGATCGAATCTTACCGCTTCGATAGCGAATCAAACCGGATTGGTAGCATTGAGTTAGCCAACCTGTTAGGCGAACGTTTTTCTCTTCGCCTTCATTTCGCTCAAACAAGGAATCAAACGTCAGGTCGATTTCCAAATCGTCTTGAGGCGCACCAGATAAAAACGCCAGTTTATCCACCAGCTCTTCCGCCTGAACTCGGTTGGTTTCAAACTCGATATCACCAAACGCCCCCACCGGCAGTTTGCCTTGCGCGCGCTGTTGACTCATAAAGTGTTTAAGCACCTCTGTTTTTTTCTCTGGCTGCATCAATGTCGTTTCAAGCAAGGTTTCTAACAGCTCATCACGCATTTGATAGCTTTCCAAACCACCTAAAACAAAGGGTTCGTCGTCTTCCATCACCGGTAGCGGCGGTTCAAAGATTACTTTTAAACGACGATTGAAAAAATACTGCACAGGTAAGCGCCAGAAACGTTGCAACTCGACTAAGTCGAGCTCAAGTGGGAACGTCGCTCCTAACAGATAGTCGTCTAATGCCCGATTAAAATCACGACGAACATAGCCTTGCGATTGACTACTTTGAGTCAATGCCGCTGGAATCCACTCTTTCGCGTAGCTGGCGTGCATGCCTTGGAACGCACTTGGGCTAAACGGCACCATGGCGTGGGTATTCACCAACGCATTTAATAAGTTGTCGCCAGACTCATCAACGGGCAACGCTTCATCACCACTTAGACAATAGTTTTGGTGACAGTATTCCATCAGCTCAGAAACCAGAACCGAAGGCACTCGCTCGGTGTTGTCTTGGATTGAACGGCCAACATAACTGATGTAGAGCGTTTGCTGTGCAGACAACATCGCTTCGAGGAATAGGTAACGGTCATCATCTCGGCGCGAACGGTCGCCCGGCTTGGTTCTTCCCGTCATCAAGTCAAAGCCTTCTGGCGGCATGGAGCGTGGGTACACGCCGTCATTCATCCCCAGTAGACAAACGGTTCTAAACGGAATAGAGCGCATCGGCATCAGGGTACAAAAGTTCACTTGACCAGCCAGGAAGCGCTGGCTGACTCGTGTGCCAGATAATTTGTTTTGAAGGTATTGGCTGATGATCGACGGCGACAACGCATCATCAAATGCGGCATCAGCTAATTGCTCTTTGAGTTGACTGAGCGTATCGCGAATGGATTTGAGCGCCATTTCGCCTTCTAACTCAACTGAGAAGAAGTCATCCAGCAGTGAAACCAAAGTCTCTCGCCAACCATCAATAGTCTGAACATGAGAAAGTTTGCTTCGATAAGTGCTAATTTGTTGGATAAAGTGTGCCAACTTGCCCGCAAGCTCTGCACCCATGCCTTGCACTTCGTTGTACGGAGATAAACTACCTTGCTCGGTTTCAAACAAGCCTGCGGATTCTGGCATCGCATAGCCGAGCAACATGCGTTGAATACCAAATTGCCACGTGTTTTGACGTGTTTCCGGCAGTTCAAATTCGCGTCCGGTATTGGCATCCAATCCCCAGCGAATCCCCGATTCCTCAACCCATTGTTTGGCTTGTAAGAAATCATCTTCGCTGAGTTCAAAACGCTTTAATATCGCCGGAGTTTCCAGAAGTTCGAGTAGTTCTGATGCCAAACAGCGCGTATTGGGTAAGTTCACCAACTGCATAAATGCGGCGAGAATTGGGCTCTCTTGATCGGCGGTTCGGTCAGAAATCGAATAGGGAATAAAACGCTCACCCGGTGCGTTACCAAAGACCGCCTGAATCGCAGGGCTGTAAGCGTTGATGTCCGCGACCATCACGATAATATCGCGCGGTTTTAACGTTGGGTCAGCATCGAACATCGCCAATAGTTGATCATGCAGCACTTCCACTTCACGCATCGGGCTGTGACAAGCGTGTAGGCTCAGCGATTTATCACCCAAGCTAACCACTTGTTTGTGATGACTGTTTTCAATCTGTTGGTCATCTTGATGTTCTTCAAGATTGAGAATATCCGCTTGCAATTGATGGAGCAGACTATCGCGCTCAACATCAACAAACGCTTCAATTTCATGAGATTCCAGCTGAGACAACAGATACATATTGTCGCGCCCGAGTTTACCCATGGACGCCAACAGACTGTTTCCGACCACATCGGTGTGCAGCTCATCGATCACATTATCTTCCAGTGATCCTTTCAGTTGCTCAGTTTCACCTTGCACTTCCGAGTGATCGTCCTGCCACACAACGTGCTGACGATGTCTCGCCGCCAAACGAGCCAGATATTTGCGATCTCGAACTTCACCCCAGTAATAACGACAAGGGTTGGTGAACATCAGATGCACGTCGATATGCTCACCAATTGCTTTTAGCGCATCCATATAGCGAGGCGGCAACGAAGAAATACCAAAAACAAACAAACGCTTGGGTAAATGGTCAAAATTGCCGTTAAAACTCGCTAACGTGTCGATAAAGTGCTCATAAAGGTTGGCACGGTGATATGGAGACTGCCCTAACGACACAGTGTGATCATACAACGCTTGCCATAAGATCGGCTGCCACGGATGCTCATCTTCCAGCTCTGGCACACTCTGCCCAGCTTCCCAACTGGCGATCCATTCCGGACGATACACCAAGTAACCATCGAAAATATCGGCAATTTTCTCAGCCAGCTGATACAGCTTAGAGTGGTCACCGTCATCTTTGAGGTACTGCGCTAACGGCGAAAACACCTCTTGGTTGAGAAGCCCCGGTAGCAGATGCATCAGCTTCCACGTCATCGCTTCTTTGTTAAACGCACTGCGCTTGGGCACGTCTGGCAACACCTGCGTAAACATTTCCCAAATGAAGGTAGCAGGAAGCGGAAAATCAATGTTCGCGGCAACACCAAACTCTTTGGCCAATTCCATTTTTAGCCACTGGGACATGCCCGGACTTTGAACCAGAATTTGTTCTTTTTCGAACGGGTTTTCCAGCGGACTGATTCGAATCAGTTCGACAAGGAGTGATTTAAGAACGTCAACTTGGTTGGAGTGATAAACAGTAAACAAATTGGGAATACCGAGCGCCGATTGAAACTGTTAGCTAGCTTAGCACAGCCTCATTTAAACCCGCAGTGATCTCGCGTTCGGAAAAAACAAAAGGTTATATGTCACTCAAATAGAGTATGAATCTTCTGAATTTTCACATGTCAATCAAGTCTGACACTTCCATACAAAATGTGACATTCGTCGCAACTATTCCATAATAAAAAACACTGTTTTATACTCCCTCTACCCATAATTTATAAACAAACAAAAAGTATGTTTCGCAAACTGTCTTCCAACAGCGCTTGGCTGATTGCTTTTTTTGCTTGCTTTGCAGTGTACCTGTCGATCGCTTGTTATCCTTTTGTGTTGTCTAACAATCAGAATGAACCGCTAACCTTGTTGCAAGGTTACTATTTGGTTTCGACTCAATATGGCTGGCTGGGCTTGATCGCTCTTCCATTTATGTTGTTGAGTTTATTGCTCTCTTTTCTACCTACTCGAGCATTCAAAGGTATCGTGATCGCTATCGCGATCTGTCTATTGATCATGTTTAAAGTCGATATCCTCGTTTTTCAGCAATACAAACTTCACATCAACGCCCTATTAATCCGTATGTTTTTCGAAGGTGGCGGTGATGTCTTCGATATTTCTTGGATGAGTTGGCTAATCTTCATCAGTGAAATTGCCATTCTGGTGATCGGGCTCGCTTGTACCGTTTGGGTAAGTAATCAACTGTCAGAAAGCCGAGCTAAGTTCGTTTTGATCAGCGTTTGGTTTGCTGTATTGCTTAGCACGCAGATGATTCATGCGTACAAAAACGCACTTTACGACGATGAAGTCAGTCAGTTTTCGAATAACTGGCCACTTTACTACCCGCTGACGGCTCGTAAATTTATTTACAAACACGACCTAGTGGATGAGAGCATTGCATCGAAGAACCGCGTAGAGTTAACCAACATTGAACGTAGCTCACTCAACTATCCGCTTGCGCCGATTCAAGTGCAAAGCAAAGAGAAACAGCCCAATGTCTTGTTTATCTTGGTTGATGCGTGGCGCTACAGTGATGCGACGCCGGAAGTCATGCCAAATGTCAGCAAGTTCGCCGAAAAAACGGTGAATTTCACACAACATATGAGCGGTGGCAACTCAACTCAAGCGGGTATTTTCAGCCTGTTTTACAGCTTGCCAGCGACCTACTGGGAAAGCTTTTACGCAAGTCAACGCTCTCCTGTTTTTATGGATACGCTGCAAGCAGAAGGCTACCGCATGGGCATTTTTGGCTCGGCACCGCTCACCAGCCCACCACTTTCTCGCACGGTATTCAAAAAAGTGTCGGACTTGACCTTGAAACAAACTGGGGAAACAGCAGTAGAGCGCGATCAGCAGATCACAGACAAGTTCATCGAGTTCCAAAAGCAGGATAGCGACAAGCCGTACTTTGGTTTTCTGTTCTACGATGCCGCCCACGGCACGGTGTTTCCTGAACCTGAATTTGCGAAATTCAAACCATACTGGGAACGCGTTGACCACATTTTGCTCAACAACGATTTTGACGCTTCGCTTTACCACAATCGATACAAGAACTCGTTGTACTACATCGATAGCTTGATTGGTGATGTGCTGAAAAACGTCGACTTAGACAATACCATTGTGGTGATTTCATCAGATCATGGTGAAGAGTTTAATGACCATAAGATGAACTATTGGGGCCACACGGGTAACTACAGTGACGTTCAAGTACATGTGCCTCTTTACGTGTACATGCCAAATCGTCAGCCAGAGCAAGTTGATTACCGCACGACCCATTTTGACGTCGTGCCAACCATGATGAATACGCTGTTTGACGTTCAAGGCACAACGAGTTCATACAGCGTTGGTCATAACTTGTTTGATAGCTCTGCCTCTCGCGATTGGTATATTGCAGGCAGCTACTACAACTATGCATTGGTCGGCAAAGAACTGATGCTTGTGGTCAATCCTGGCGGGCACTCTCAGCAACTGAATCGCCAGTTAAAAGTCGAGAAAGAACAGAAAGTTCCTGTCGATATCATTCGTCATTCTCTGGATGAGATGTCGCGATTTTACAAAAAAGGCTAGTGTCCAACATCGACGCCGATTGAAATAAAAAAGCCTCTTGGTTGTAAGACCAAGAGGCTTTTTCCTATCTGCTATTTAAGCGTGATGAGCGTGCATCAAGCGTGGCTGAATCAATAAGTTGTTGATGTATTGTAAGGCCACATAAGAGACAACAAATGTTGCCACAATCAACTCAAGACCAGCTAAGCCTCGCACTTGTTGAACATAGTGCGCACCCAATCCTTGCAACTCCATCCAATTCGCCATTTTAAACAGCGCCGTCGCACCGATCACCATCGGGAAGGTAAACGCTGCATAGCCAGGGCTAAATGGCAGTCTAAGCAATTTAAAGAATGCGAGGTAAATGATGGCTGTCATCAATACCGCGATACCAAATAGCATAGCGATGATCACTGGTGATGGTGTCGCAGTGACCGTTAAGTACCCTGCCAATGATAGACTTGCTGGTGCTGCCATGATTGCCATTGTTGGTTTCGCTGCATCCGGAATTTCATGGGTAAACATGAAACGGTAAATCATCATCGGCAACATGATCGCGTACGCCACCATACCGAACATCAATGCACCTTGTGCCACTGGTGCTAACATCGGGTTGCCAGAGAAAGACACATCCGCAACGATGATACCCACAGGCGGTATAAACCAACTAGGAACCATGTGGTGCAATTCAAAATCTTTGGCGCGATGGTAAACAAAGCTCACCAAGAATACGATGTGCAAAACCACCGCAATCAGCCAAAGCGCATCGCCAGCTAATGGGTAAAAATGGCCGAGAGAGTTCGATACCACCATAGTGCCCATCGCAAATGTCGGAACCACGCTGCCCACAACCGGATGAGCAAGATCTTGTCTCAACAGATGATTATGTAGCAAAAACTTGGTTGCCAATATAGCCAACAATATGCTCGCGATACCCGCACTAATCCACTGTCCGTAGCCATGTAATTCGGCGAAGTTTTCCCAACTCCAGCCCAAGCTTGCAATACCAAGAGCCAAACCCGCCATTGGAGTTGGCGCTCCCATTACTTTTGCTTTTGTTCTTTGAATCATGATGACCTCAACCAGACTCACTCTTGATGGGACGTATAATACGCTTGCACTTCGTTCCGATATATCTAATTATTTAAAACAAACGTTCAGAATTACTTAACGGTGGGGTATGGCAAGTCACATTTCTCTTAAACAACTGAAAGTGTTTACGACGATCACGCAGCACAAAACGCTCACAGCGGCTTCTGATAGTCTCTTTTTATCGAAAGCCGCAGTGAGCATGGCACTCTCAGAATTAGAAAAACAGATCGGCCATCACTTGTTTGATCGTGTTAATAACCGACTGATTTTGAACCAAGAAGGTCAAAAGCTACTGCCACTGGCGGATGAATTACTCAACCGAGCCAAGGACATCGAGAGCATTTTCGATGGTGACCAAGCGCTATCGGGCCAACTTCGCATTGGTGCCAGCGACACCATTGGCAACCAAGTCGCGCCCTATTTGCTTAGCGAATTTCGTCAGCAAACGAACCATCGTTCTCAAAGTCTGTTCATTTCTAACTCCGCACAAATCTGCGACATGCTGACCGATTACGAGTTAGACATAGCCCTCATTGAAGGCAAAACACTTCACCCTGAATTGCAGTCTACCCAGTTTAGCGAAGATGAAATGTGCGTGATTTGCGCGCCCAATTCCCCAGCCGCGCACGAAGGGCCAGTAAACTTAACCGAGCTAGAAAACAGTGAATGGATATTGCGAGAGGCAGGCTCTGGTTCACGCGAATTTTTTATGCGCGTTGTCGCGCCGCGCTTGGAACATTGGCATGAAACTTTTCAGCTCAATACCACCGAAGCGTTGATCAACTCAGTATCGGCAGGGTTAGGCTTGGGCTGTTTGTCACGTTTGTCTGCAGAACCTGCTATTCGTGACGGCCGCGTAAAACTGCTCGACATGCCTTTAGATATGAAACGTCGCTTCTGGTTACTGGTTCATAAAGAGAAATATCAAAGCCCATTGCTCAAAACGTTTATCGAATTTTGCCAAGATTGGGAGCGACCAACAAACCTTCCTTTGGCGGACAAATCCGCAAAGTGAAACCAAGATAGTTTAAATGCTAGTCAGTTAGTTGTACGTGTCTCTCATTCTGAGGCTTGTCGCTAGACTTGATTGGTCAAAAACTGTATAAAAAGCCAGTATCAATACACCAAATTAGGGGACCAACCATGGCTGTAATCGTCAAGTACGTGGTAGAACGCAATGGAGAAGAGAAAATGACTTTTACCTCTAAAGCGGAAGCTGACGCATACGACAAAATGCTGGATATGGCAGACGAGTTATTCTCACTGCTGGGTAAAAGTGAACTTCTAGAAGACGAAGGTAAGCAAGAAGATCTTGCAATGTTCCTTGCGCAAAACAAAGAAGAAGTGCTTTACGCTCTTGGTGCAAAACGTAAACCTGCACCAAAAAAAGCAAAGAAGCTTGAAGCTGTTGAAGAAGATAGCGAGCAAGAAGACGCTGCATAAGCCTCTTATTTGTTTAGAAAAAACGTCGCATTATGCGGCGTTTTTTTATTCCTTCCGTTTATCTCCATATATCTCTGAGAATATAAAGAACCGATTTAATATCCCAAATTGCTCTAAATTTCATGTTGCGGATTAGTGTGACTTAGATCTAGTCTAAATGGGTCCGGTGATGGGGTGCCACCGGAATCGAAAGATTCGAACCGCTGTTAAAGCTAATGACTCCTACAGAAACGAAAACAGGTCAGCCCTGTTGGAAGTGCTTTCGCTTATGTTGTGAAAGCAAGAGTTCTGTAGTGAGCAATTCAACTCTTCTCCAACCCCGCTCCTGTTTTCTCAAAAATTAAAAAGATATCCAAAATAGTTGTTAACTCAACAAGGCGACAAACGCATGAACCTCCTGAACATAGTTTTCTATTTGATGGAGCGAATAAGAGCAGTCAACGCCGTTGAGACTGACAAATAGGCTGGATATCGTACACTGGGAAAACATTATGCAATATTCACACGAAATCCAATCAATGTGCCCGATTCAACGCGGCGAGCTTCATGCATCTGCACCGATCCCTGTTGAAGGCGCAATGATCAATCCAAAAGACGTTATCGCGATTTCTGGTCTTAGCCACGGAGTTGGCGCTTGTGCTCCTCAACAAGGCGCAGCAAAACTGACCCTTAACGTCAAAAACGGCATCATCGAAGAAGCTTTGATCGAAACGATCGGCTGTTCAGGCATGACTCAATCAGCAGCGATGGCCGCAGAAATCCTAACAGGCAAAACCATTCTTGAAGCACTGAATACCGACTTGGTATGTGATGCTATTAACGTCGCGATGCGCGAAATCTTCCTTCAATTTGTTTACGGTCGTACGCAATCTGCTTTCTCTGAAGGCGGCTTAGAAATTGGTGCGGCATTGGAAGATCTTGGTCAAACTCAACGCAGCCAAGTGGGTACTAGCTACTCAACCAAAGCAAAAGGCGTGCGTTACATGGAGTTGGCTGAAGGCTATGTAACAAAACTCGCGCTAGACGAAAACAAAGAAGTGATTGGTTACCAATATCTCAACCTCGGCAAGATGATGAAAGCCATCAACGAAGGCGTATCTGCTGCAGAAGCCGCAGACAAAGCGACGGGGACTTACGGTCGTTTTGACGAAGCCGTAACTACCATCAACCCACGCCAACAATAATTGCCACCAAGAGGAAAGAGATTATGAACACTCCAATTACTGAATCTGTACGTCGCACATTAGACGAAATGCAACTTTCTTCTCTGGAAGAGGCTTACCAATACTGTATGGATCGTGGTATCGACCCTAAAGCACTAGTGATGGACACTCAACCTATCGCGTTTGAAAGCGCTGCCGATGCCTACACGCTAGGCACTGCTTTGGCGATTTTCCGCGTAGCAAAAACAGCTGAAGAAGCTGCAAACATCATCGGTGAAGGCCTTCAAGCCTGCACAAAACCAGGCAGCGTCGCAGAACAACGCCGAGTGGGTATCGGTCACGGTGCATTGGCGGCTCGTCTATTGAATGAAGAAAGTGGCTGTTTCGCTTTCCTTGCGGGCCATGAGTCATTCGCAGCGGCAGAAGGCGCTATCAAAATCGCATTGAACGTGAACAAGTCACGAAAAAATCCGTTGAAAGTTATCCTAAATGGCTTGGGTAAAGACGCCGCTTACCTAATCTCACGCATCAATGGTTTCACTTACGTACGCACTCAGTACAACTACCAAACTGGTGAGTTAGTGGAAGTAGAACGTCGCCGTTTCTCCCAAGGTCCACGTGGTGAGATCCTTTGCTACGGTGCAGACGATGTGCGTGAAGGCGTGGCTATCATGCATAAAGAACAAGTGGATGTGAGCATCACTGGTAACTCAACCAACCCGACTCGCTTCCAACACCCTGTAGCAGGCATCTACAAAGCAGAACGTAACCGTGAAGGCATGCCTTACTTCTCTGTGGCATCAGGTGGTGGTACTGGTCGTACTCTACACCCAGACAACGTGGCGGCAGGTCCTGCCTCTTACGGCATGACAGATACCTTGGGTCGCATGCACGCCGATGCGCAATTCGCGGGTAGCTCTTCAGTACCAGCACACGTAGCGATGATGGGCTTCATCGGTATGGGCAACAATCCAATGGTAGGGGCAACGGTTGCACTTGCAGTAGAGGTCGGTGAGCTAAGCCTCTAAGTCGATTTATCGCTTTACTATCCAAAGTCAGTAAATCCAACAAACCCAGTGTAGGGGGAGTGACTTCGGTCCTCCCCTTATTTTTTTGCGATGCTCCCTTCTCCCACTTCACTGTGTCTCTGCCCAAAATCGGCCTGATAAGGCTTTTGCGACACATTTCTCATCAGACAAACATATCTCTAAAAAGACAAAAGGTATCCATCTACGGACTTTCTCCATTTCCCCTCTTTAAACTCCCCAACACTCTCTTTATGATGACCGACAACTTAATTATTTCTTGTCAGTGAACAGACGAGACACAAGACTCAACACATGGAGATCAACTATGGCTTTCTTCTCTCTAGCCTTTGGTACGGCAACTAAAAACCGCGACGGCAAAATCATCGAAGCGTTTTTCCCAAACCCAGTTCTTAACCCAAGCGAAGCGCTTGTTAACGCACTAGCAGCAGTAGCAGGTTATGAGCAAGGCAACCAAGCTATCGAGATCTCTGCAGCACAAAGCGCAGAACTGGCAGCAGCATTTGAAGCAAACGGCGATGCGGCAAACGCTTCTTTCGCAGCAAAAGCAGCAGAATCAGCACAACCACTTGTACTGGTTATCCTTGCAACTGACGAGCAGCCACAAAGCGTTGCTGAAGGTTTCCTAAAACTTCAACTTATCTCTAATCGCCTAGTTCAACCACACGGTACGGTACTAGACGGTATCTTCGGTCTACTACACAACATCGCATGGACTAATGAAGGTCCAATCGACCTACCTGAACTAGCAGAGCGTCAAATCGAAGCTCGCCTAGCGGGTCGTGCACTAAGCGTAGATTGCGTAGACAAGTTCCCTAAAATGGTGGACTACGTGGTACCAACTGGCGTTCGTATCGCTGACACTTCTCGCGTACGTCTTGGCGCACACGTTGGCGAAGGCACAACGGTAATGCACGAAGGCTTCATCAACTTCAACGCGGGTACAACAGGCGTGAGCATGGTTGAAGGTCGTATCTCTGCTGGCGTAGTGGTTGGTAACGGCTCTGACATCGGCGGCGGCGCATCTATCATGGGTACGCTATCTGGCGGCGGTAAAGTTGTGGTTTCTATCGGTGAAAACTCTCTACTAGGCGCGAACGCAGGTCTTGGCTTCCCAATGGGTGACCGTTGTACTATCGAATCAGGTCTGTACGTAACTGCTGGTTCTAAAGTGCGCATGCTAGATTCTGCAGGCCAAGAAGTAGAAGTTGTGAAAGCCCGCGATCTTGCTGGTGTTTCTGACCTACTGTTCCGTCGTAACTCTGTAACAGGTCAAATCGAGTGTCTTGCAAACAAGAGCGCGGTTGAACTGAACAGCGAACTGCATAAAAACAACTAATTCATTCGTGAATTAGCCCTACGAAAAATCCCCCAGCAGGAAACTGTTGGGGGATTTTTTAGCTTACAGCAAAATGCGTGATTACTGATTTAAAAAGCTGACCGCTTTATCTGGGAAATCAGTAAACAAACCATCCACTTTTACTTGGTTGTAGTACACATCCATCATGCCTTCAAAGCTGTCAGTGTACGCTGGAATGCGTCCTGGATCGGCGCGGAACGTGTATGGATGCACTTGCAAGCCAGCGTCTTTTGCAGCCTTCATCAACGGCTTGATGATGATATTGTCTTTGGTTGACTTATCATCCACCAGCATCGGCTTCCAAGGTCCAATTCCTTCCGCGTAACTCGCTACTTTCTTCATTCCGTCGGCTTCGAACATCCAGTCATAACTGTATGGTGTTGCCTTGTCGCCTTTGTACACCATAGTTTCGTTCCAGTCCGTGTAAGCCATAAGCTGAACGAGCTTTAAGTCCATGTCCATTGCAGGCATGAGTTCACTGTTGATGCGTTGAAGTTCATTCGCATCAAAACACTGAAGGTAGACTTTGTCGTCTTGAGAGCCGTAACCGTACTGCTTCAAGACTTTAAGTACTGCTTTAGAAATGTCCTTACCTTCATGACGATGGAACCAAGGCGCTTTAATTTCTGGGTAAATACCGATGTCATAACCCAGCGTTTTGTTTAAGCCTTGGATCAGCTCAATCTCTTCAGCAAACGTCGGCACGGTGAAGTCAGATTTCCACATAGGGAATCGGGTTGGATAGCCCGCTACTTTGTTGCCTTTCTCATCGATGTTGAACCCTTCGGTAACTCGCAAGGATTTGATTTCCGCCAGAGTGAAATCAATCGCGTAATAACGACCATCTTTACGTGCACGATCAGGAAAACGCTCCGCAACATCCGTTACGCGATCGAGATAATGGTCATGCAACACGACCAACTGGTCGTCTTTCGTCATTACCACATCTTGCTCTATGTAATCAGGTTTCATTGCGTAAGCAAGTGCTTTGGCTTCTAGCGTGTGCTCAGGCAAGTAGCCCGATGCGCCACGGTGCGCAATGACAAGCGGCTTCGCAATCGCACCAGCAGAGAGGCTAAGTGCTAAAAAAGTAAGACATACTGACTTTGTTTTCATTGTTATTTCCTTGATAAAGCGAAGAGGCAGTATTCCACTGCCTCTTTAAATAAATATTACGCTAGCGCTTCCTTCTCGCGCTCTTTTTGCTCGTGGTGCGCACGTTCACCTAAGAAGGCGTACATCAAACACACGATAGAAGTAATACAAGAACCCACTAAGATGATAAAGCCACCATCCCAGCCAAAGTGGTCTACGGTGTAGCCCAAAATCGCGTTTGCGGCAACTGCCCCACCCAGGTATCCAAACAAACCAGTAAGACCAGCGGCAGTACCTGCGGCTTTCTTCGGAGCGAGTTCAAGTGCGTACAAACCGATCAGCATAACCGGACCATAGATTAGGAAGCCAATTGCAATAAGCGCCATCATATCTACTGTTGGGTTGCCCGCAGGGTTAAACCAATAAACCATCACTGCAACTGTCACTAGCACCATAAATAAGATACCAGCAGGTGCACGACGACCTTTGAACAATTTGTCAGAGATCCAACCACACAATAGTGTTCCTGGAATGCCAGCCCATTCGTATAAGAAATAAGCCCATGACGATTTATCTACCGAGAAATCCTTCGCTTCTTTTAGGTAAACAGGTGCCCAGTCCAGTACGCCGTAACGAATTAGGTAAACAAATGCGTTTGCAATTGCAATCGACCAAAGAAGTTTGTTGTTGAAGACGTATTTGAAGAAGATTTCCTTCGCTGTCATTTCTTGTTCATGGGACTTGTCATAGTCATCTGGGTAATCGTCTTTGTATTCTTCAATAGGAGGCAGACCACAAGACTGAGGGGTATCGCGAACCGTCATCCAAACAAACACAGCAACCAACGTGGCGAAAAATGCAGGAACATAAAATGCAGTGCGCCAATCATCGTTAAATGCCCACAGGCCAAGAATAAATAGTGGACCAATCAAGCCACCACCCACGTTGTGCGCCACGTTCCAAACCGAAACGATCTCACCACGCTCTTTACGTGACCACCAGTGCACCATGGTTCGGCCACAAGCAGGCCACCCCATCCCTTGGAACCAACCGTTTAAGAAAAGCAAAATGAACATCGCAGTGACGCTACCAGTCGCCCATGGCATAAAGCCAAAGCAAAACATCACTAATGCAGACATCAATAGGCCGCCACTAAGGAAATAGCGAGGGTTGGAGCGGTCTGAAACGCTGCCCATTAGAAACTTAGAGAGACCATATGCAATGGAAACAGCTGCCAAGGCGACACCTAAGTCTCCGCGGCTAAAGCCTTGCTCGATAAGATAAGGCATCGCCAAACTGAAGTTTTTACGAACTAGATAGTAACCGGCGTAGCCAACAAAGATACCGATAAAGAGTTGCCAACGGAGGCGAGAGTAGGTGCTATCGATGCTGCCAGGGGACAGACGATCAATGTGCGCCTTAGGTTTGAATATTCCAAACATAGGAACCTCATTATTTTGTATGCGATGGTAAAAACACAAAAGGAGCGAACGAAACAAAATAAATCTTCGTTCGAAAGTTCATGAATTGTATGGAGTTAGGATTTTATTTCTGTGACAAATGTTGCACATGGATTAAATATAAGTAAATACAGTAAATTATATGAGCATTAATTAGATCATCGTTCAACTTTACTCAAGATTCGTTAATATAAAACTGATATTCAAACCTCTCACTTGAGCATTCCAATTCGAAACCTTTGAAACAAAGGCTCGAATTAGAACATAAACTAACCGTAAAAAGGGCGATTTACGCCTGCCCTACTCGCTCCGAACCAACTAATAACTAAAAAGCTGAAAAACGATCACGTTTAGCATCAAACGAAATAAAAAAAAACAATTTTTATTTGAATACAAGCCGAAGCAATGATTCACAAACACAAGACATTAACAGCGTTTATTCTCTTCTCAACTCATCCTATTGGTACCAATGGGATGACGATTTTTTCTAAAAGTCCAAACATGACAGCGTATTTTTTATATCACTGCTATCCCTTGATACATTTGACATTCCGCTACTCCTTTAGGGTTAATTGCTACACAAGTTCTGTGCAATAAGTCTCCAAGCACGTAGCAGCTTCACAAAACTCCTCTTACCAGTTGTGCATTCTTTTTCACATCGGTAATTTGAGCGCTCTCAACACTGGCCTCGTGACAAATAAATTATTTTCGTTGTGTTCTTTTCCGGTTAAAAGATGCGCCATTTAACAAAAACGAAGACTTTGATTAACAAATTTATGCTCAAACGCTCACTTTTAACGCTCGTTTGTTTTCGTAAACGTTTATATATGCACAATAGTATCGTGCTAGACAGGCAAAAATGATCAAAGGACTTTTAACATGACAACGAACAAACACCCCTCTCTGCTTGGAGAATGTTTGGCCGAGTTTATCGGTACAGGACTACTTATTTTCTTCGGCGTAGGCTGTGTTGCAGCCTTAGTTCTAACAGGCGCATCATTTGGACAATGGGAAATCAGTATTGTATGGGGCTTCGGTGTCGCCATCGCTATTTACTGTACGGCTGGCGTCTCTGGTGCACACATCAACCCTGCCGTTACCATCGCACTTGCTATGTTCCATGGTTTTGATAAGGCGAAAGTGGTGCCATACATTATCGCTCAAATGCTTGGGGCATTCTGTTCTGCTGCATTGGTATACAGCTTATACAGCAACCTTTTCACCGACTACGAAATCGCTCATAACTTCGTTCGCAGCAGCCAAGATGCACTAGCAACTGCTGGTATCTTCTCAACCTATCCGCATGCCTCCCTCTCTTTCTTTGGTGCTTTTGCTGTGGAATTCGTTATCACTGCTGTGCTGATGTTTGCGATTCTGGCTCTGGGCGATGAAAATAACGGCGCGGCACGTGGCGCAATGAACCCTCTATTGATCGGTATTTTGATTGCCGTCATCGGTGGTTCACTTGGCCCACTAACAGGCTTTGCGATGAACCCTGCTCGTGACTTTGGACCAAAGCTGTTCGCTTACTTCGCTGGTTGGGATTACGCTCTGACAGGTGCTAAAGACATTCCTTACTTTATCGTGCCTTTACTTGCTCCGATTGCAGGTGCGTGTTTTGGTGGTTGGTTGTATCCAAAAGCGATTGCCGCTTACCTTCCACAACAAGGTCACGGTTGCACGATTCCAAACCAATGTGAGACGGAAGAAGAAACAGAAGAAGCTAGAGCTTAAAACTGACGTAACTCGAACATTTACTAAAATATAAATAACGAAACAAAAGGATTCTTACCATGACTGAGCAAAAATACATTGTTGCCCTAGACCAAGGTACAACAAGCTCTCGCGCAGTGATTCTTGATCATGATGCGAACATCGTAAGCGTCGCGCAACGCGAATTTACTCAGATTTATCCAGAAGCTGGTTGGGTTGAACATGATCCAATGGAGATCTGGGCAACACAAAGCTCTACCTTAGTAGAAGCTCTAGCTAAGTCTGGCATCCGTAGCGACCAATTAGCGGCTATCGGTATTACTAACCAGCGTGAAACGACTATCGTCTGGAACAAAGAAACAGGTAAACCCGTTTACAATGCGATTGTATGGCAATGTCGCCGTACTGCTGATATCTGTGAAGATTTAAAAGCACGCGGTCTCGAAAACTATGTACGTGACAACACTGGTTTGGTGCTTGACCCTTACTTCTCCGGTACCAAAGTTAAATGGATTCTGGACAATGTTGAAGGCGCACGAGAAGACGCAGAAGCAGGTAAGCTGTTGTTTGGTACTGTCGATACTTGGTTAGTTTGGAAGATGACTCAAGGTCGCGTTCACGTAACCGACTACACTAACGCATCGCGTACCATGCTGTTTAACATCAACGATCTATGTTGGGATCAAAAAATGTTAGATGAGCTTGGCATCCCAGCATCTATGATGCCAGAAGTGAAGCGCTCATCGGAAATTTACGGTAAAACCAACATCGGTGGTAAAGGCGGTACTCGTATTCCTATTTCTGGAATCGCAGGTGACCAACAAGCGGCGCTTTACGGCCAAATGTGTGTTGAAGCGGGTCAAGCGAAAAACACTTACGGTACGGGTTGTTTCTTGCTAATGAATACGGGCCAAGAAAAAGTCACTTCGACACATGGTCTTCTAACAACTTTGGCTTGTGGTCCTGCAGGCGAACCAGCTTATGCACTTGAAGGTGCCGTATTCATGGGTGGAGCTTCTATCCAATGGCTACGTGATGAATTAAAAATCCTAAACGGTGCAGAAGACTCTGAATACTTCGCGACAAAAGTGGATACATCAAACGGCGTTTATGTCGTGCCTGCATTTACTGGTTTAGGCGCTCCATACTGGGATGCCTACGCACGTGGCACGATTGTCGGCCTTACTCGCGGTGTGAATTCAAACCATATCATCCGTGCAACATTGGAAGGCATCGCTTATCAAACTCGTGACGTACTGGATGCGATGCAAGCTGACTCAGGCATTAAGCTTGCGAACCTTCGCGTCGATGGTGGTGCAGTAGCGAACAACTTCCTAATGCAATTCCAATCCGATGTATTGAACACAGAAGTACACCGCCCTCAAGTAACTGAGGTTACCGCTCTTGGTGCAGCCTACCTTGCCGGCCTTGCAGTTGGTTACTGGGATAGCATTGATGAGTTGCAGAATAAAGCGGTACTTGATCGCACCTTTGAGCCACACGATGATGAAGAAAAACGCAATCGTCGTTACAAGGGCTGGAAACGTGCAGTGAAATGTGCACAAACCTGGTCTGAACTTCACGACGAAGAAGATTAATCTCATCTCCATAAGAAAAAAAGAGCGCCATTTGTGCGCTCTTTTTGCGCTTTATCCCCGATTCCTGAACTCGCTTACTTCTCACAACGAGCAAATTCGAGCACAATAGAGCTTCGAATTTGAAGCATTGGCCGTTACCAATGCACAAGGGAGTGGTAAGTGAAGCAAATACCTCGACACCAGCAGATTGTTGAGCTGGTGAAAAAACAAGGCTATGTCAGCACGGATGAGTTAGTAGAAAGATTCAATGTCAGCCCACAAACCATCCGACGCGATCTCAATGAACTCTCCGATGACAACAAAATTCGTCGTTATCACGGTGGAGCCACTATTCCTCTCAGTTCTGAAAACACATCTTACAACACGCGTAAAGCGCTCAACTTCAATGAAAAAGATGTCATTGCAGACGAGGTAGTCAAACACATTCCAGATGGTGCCACACTATTCATCGATATCGGCACCACACCAGAAGCAGTTGCGCGAGCGCTCAATAAAAACCATAAACAGTTGCGTGTTGTCACCAACAACATCAATGTTGCGACCATTCTTTTCCCTAACCCTGAAATCAAAGTCATCTTAGCGGGTGGAGAAGTCCGCAGCAGAGACGGCGGTATTGTTGGCGAGGCTACCCTCGATTTCGTTAAACAGTTCCGTCTCGACTTTGGTATTCTCGGCATTAGCGGTATCGACTTCGATGGCTCGCTATTAGACTTTGATTACCACGAAGTCCGGGTCAAACAAGCGATCATTGACAATAGCCGTAGTGTATTTCTTGCCGTAGACCACACCAAGTTCGGGCGCAATGCTATGGTGAAACTAGGCAATATTGCACAGCTCAACATGATCTTTACCAATAAGCAGCCACCAGAAGAAATCTTGTCAATTTTGAAGGAAGCTTCTATCCCACTTGAAGTGGTTGAAGCTAACGAATCAAACTCCGAAAACGAGTAACGTCAATCGTATAACTCCCCCTCAAATGACCTCTGTCTTAATTAGACAGAGGTTTTTTTTGTGTCTAAATCACACAAAACGCTCACAAACGAAAATAATAGATGATCACAAACGAAACCTGAGCTAGGATTACATTATGTTCTAAAATGCTCGTTCGCTCACCAAGAGGTCAAATTTATGAGTATACAAAATAATGCTTCCACTACTAGCTCATCCACTACCTTAGACTTGATCGTAATCGGTGGCGGCATTAACGGAGCTGGTATTGCAGCAGACGCAGCTGGCCGAGGTTTGAGTGTTGGCTTATACGAAGCAAATGACTTCGCATCTGCGACTTCTTCAGCAAGTTCTAAACTGATACACGGCGGTTTACGCTACCTTGAACACTACGAGTTTCGTTTAGTTTCGGAAGCGCTCGCAGAGCGTGAGGTTATTCTTCGTAAAGCACCACACGTCGCACTACCAATGCGTTTCCGTTTACCGCATCGCCCATTCCTACGCCCAGCTTGGATGATTCGTTGTGGCCTTTTCCTTTACGATAACTTGGGTAAACGTACGACGCTGCAAGGCAGTAAAACCGTCAACCTTGCGAAATCTGGCTTGCTAAAACCAGAAATGAAAACGGGTTTCGAATACTCTGACTGTTGGGTTGATGATGCACGTTTAGTATTACTGAACGTTCTTGCGGCTCGCGAAAACCATGCTGAAGTGCGTAACTACTGCCGCGTGGAAAAAGCACACCGTGAAGGTGGTATCTGGCATGTTACTATTCACGATGTGATGACAGACCAACGTTTCGAACGTAAAGCGAAAGCGTTAGTCAATGCTGCGGGGCCTTGGGTAAAACAGTTCTTTGATGATGGATTAGAGCAAGCCTCTCCTCGTAACATTCGCTTAATCAAAGGCTCGCACATCGTTGTTCCTCGTATCCACAACGAACCGCAAGCCTACATTCTTCAAAACAAAGACAATCGCATCGTATTTATGATTCCTTACTTAGATAAGTTCTCAATCATTGGTACAACAGATGTGGAATACAAAGGTGACCCACGTGAAGTGTCGATCTCAGATGACGAAGTCGATTACCTCATTGATATCGTAAACCAACACTTTGTCCACCAGTTGACTCGCGAAGATGTAGTTTGGACATACAGCGGTGTTCGTCCTTTATGTGACGATGAATCTGACTCTCCGCAAGCAATCACACGAGACTACACGCTAGAGCTCGATGCGGAATACGACCATGCACCTCTGCTTTCTGTTTTTGGTGGTAAGTTAACGACCTACCGTAAGTTAGGTGAAGCAGCAATGAAGAAACTTGCTCCGTTCCTACCTGAAATGGGTAAAGACTGGACGGCCAACCAAACCCTTCCTGGTGGTAACTTCAGCTGTAGTCGTGAACAATTAGCGAAACAAATTCATGCTAAATACACTTGGGCGCCAGAAGCATTGATTCTTCGTTATGTCACTCAGTTTGGTACCCAAACGTGGAACTTAATGGAAGGTACAACAAGTGAAGCTGACTTAGGACAAACGTTCTCGACACAAGCCGGTGGTGTTTACCAACGTGAGATCGATTACTTAATGAACCATGAAATGGCAATGACCGATGAAGACATTTTATGGCGCCGTACTAAGCTTGGTCTTTACATGAACGAGGAAGAAAAACAGGCCTTAACGGACTATTTAAAGAAAAAGCTACAACAGAAAGTGGTTAATCTTTCTCAAGTTGGCTAACAGCTCCCCTCCCTCCCCCCACAATAAAGCCTGCTTAGTTGCAGGCTTTTTGTTTTGTTGTTTAAGCACAACACCTTGGTGCGCTCCACTCGATTGCAAATAAGAACAACTATTCATAGACATTTGGCGTTAAATACAATCATACTCATTTGAAAAATAATGCATCAATGACTTCAGAGTACCGTACTCAGAGCATTGCCTCTGTATGGCAATGCAATTCTCGCGAAAGAAGTATCTTGAGGTTATTTTGGTATCGGCTCAAACAAGGAAAAGAAAATGGGTTTTATGATTGAACATTGGGACTTCTCAACCCCAGAAGCAACTCAACAATCCACCACGGCAGAGCAAATTCAAGCTAAGCATTGGTACCATTGCGAACGGCTGCATCCTGATATTCGTGGTTGGCTGGAGCAAAACCAAGTACCTCGAGCTACGGTTGATCATCTATTAGCCGACGAAAGCCGACCATCTTTCCATCCTTTAGATGACGAGAACTTCATGTTGATTTTACGAGGCGTCAATATGAACGGCAATGCATCACCAGAAGATATGCTTAGTATTCGAATTCTCTACTTTCAAGGCGCACTCATTTCAACTCGTAAAATTCCATCACGCGCGATCATGGAGATACGCCAAGCATTAGCGGAACACAAAGGCCCAAAAAGTCTTGCTAGTTTACTTCATCAGATCATTGAAGGATTAAACAGTAAAATAGACATTTACCTTGATACAATTGAAGAAACACTAAACCAGTTCGACGTGAATGATGAATCGACGTACAAACATATGGCGACTCAAAAAGCACTGATTTCTATCAAGCGTTTTATTCGCCCTCAGCAGTACGCTATCCGTGATCTTGTGGAGTCAGAATCAGAATTGATTGCTTTGAGACCTCATCAATATCGCTTCGCACACAATAATATTACGCGCATAAATGAAACACTTGAGTTTTATCTTGGAGAAGTGGCGCTTTTCCAAGAAGAGATCAAACATCATCGTGATGAGAAAACCAATAAAAACAGTTACCTGTTTACTTTGGTAGCAACGATTTTTCTACCAACCAGCTTCTTAACAGGTTTACTCGGTATCAATGTTGGTGGAATGCCAGGTGTGGAATCCACCATGGCATTCACCTGGTTCTGTATCGCCTTAATTGTCATTTTTGGTCTAGAGTGGTGGCTATTTAAACGCTTGGGGCTCACGAATAAAGCGGACGACGAAGACGAGTAAACACTAAACCTATAAAGAACAAAAACCAAAAGAGGAGCACGCGGCTCCTCTTTTCTCTACTCACATTAGAATCTTATCCGGGGTGACCATCCACACGAGGGGTCACAAGCATCACACCAAAGCGCCACACAAATAGCCCAAACGCAACAATCCATAATCCGCCGCTGATATCAATCCACAGCATCATGTTCGCTGGGTCAAAGATCACGGCGAAACTGCGAACCAAAGCTGCCGCGGTAATCGCTGCAAACGCAAGGCTCATGTTTGGTCCTTTGTAGATCATGCGACCAGTATGTCCCATCGTCACCCGTGCAATCATCGCTAAAATCAAACCGCCTAACGCACCTATCGCAAACAGGTGAATGAGGTTATGGCTGGCAAATGCATCTCCCCAGACGCCTCGCAAAATTAAGCTTAGTGGTAAACACAAATACGCAGCATGCAGCGACCACACTAAAGGCTCGCTCAGGGTTAACCGAGGTTTCCAGCGAACAAAACGCACCAACTGAGCAACACCTGCAAACAACATCAAAGGACTACCTAGTTCTGCAAACGTCACAGGGAAAAAGCTCAGCACAAATAGCATTACCAACGGCAAATTCGCGAGCCACTCTAACCAAGCCAATGGTTGCGCTTTTTCGAAATTAAATCGACGCGCAGTAAAAAATGGAATCACACGTCCGCCCATCACTGACAACAGCAAGGTAAACCACCACAGCATTGCTTGCCACACCGCTGAAGAGCTAAAGGGCGGCATACCTTTTATCGTTGCGTAGCTTGCAAAGTTCGCAAAGATGGCCAAAAGAAACAGTGGAACGAAAAACAAATTACGCCAACCTTTGGCTCGATACACACGAATGCCCACCTCATAGGCGACAAACAGTAAAAATACCGCTTCGATACTGCTGGTTAACCATAACGGTGCTGGTGTCCAAAGCAATATGCGGGGCACTAACCACAAGCCAAATAAAGCCAGAAGCATGTAATGCTTGGTACCATTAATGCCAGTCCAGTTTTGTACCGCGGTCAGTACAAAGCCAACTACAATGGCCATTGAAAAACCGAACAACATTTCATGTACGTGCCACCACAATGCAGGCACGGCCAATGCGCTTGGCGGCCCACTTTGGAACATCCACACCCATAACGCAATCGCATCAATGGCGTAAATCGACCCAAACAGAAAAAACGGCCGAAAGCCTAATCGCAGCCATGCGGGGATTTTTTCTTCTACTTTTTTATCGGTGATATTCAGCATTATCTTGCCCTCAAGCGTCTCTCGATGCTGGTTAACTCAACTACATATTGATGCTACCATAAACATGTATAGAAAATACATGTTTATAATTAAGATTATACTTAAGAGGTAAAGTTGTGCTTCAGATGCGGGTTAGGTATAAACATGAGAGGCACAACTATCAGTTAAGGGATGCAACGACAATGTACATATTTGGCTATGGCAGTTTGATTAATTCTGCGTCGCGTAAGTTAACCGGACAAACGGGAGAAGCCATTCCCGTCATAGCACATGGGTTGGTTCGCTACTGGGGGAAGATTGACGACAGCTACAGCCTCTCTCCACTAGTGGTGAACCAAGGCGATGGACAGGTTAATGGCGTTTTACTCGAAGTAAATGAAGAAGCGCTCGCAGAATTCGACCGCCGTGAGCGAGGTTATCATCGTATTCAACTTCAGCCAGATCAAATCGAAACAGATGCGAGTTTTAACCAAGAACATGACATTTGGGTTTACGTAAAAGACGAGCCACTACCACCATGCGCAAAGAGCCCAATCATGCAAAGTTATGTTGATACCGTGCTGGCAGGTTGCTTGGAAGTTTCCCACGCGTTTGCAGAGCATTTTGTGCGTCACACCATTGGCTGGCAACACGCGAAAGAAAATGACCGCCATCAACCCAAATATGGCAACCTTGCAGGCGTGCAAGAGCATCATTACGAGTTGATTGATAATCTAATAAAAAAAGGAGCCTAACGGCTCCTTTTTAGTATCTATGTTTTGCTTACGCGAGCTTAAAACTTGTAATCAACACCAACGTACAGGCTGTCAAAATCAAAATCTTCGCTGCCACCGTTTTCGGCATCAATACTTACCGAAGAAGCACGGTAGCCACCAGATACAACCAAACCTGAAGCGAACTCATAACCAGCCTCAACACCGTAGTTAAAGCCTACATCACGACCATCATCGGTAACAGTGCTAGATGATTTCACTTCATAAGAAACACTCATTACACCAAGGCCAGCAATCGCACCAACATAGAAGCCTGTACCTGCAAATTGGTATTTAGGCTTCGCATTGAAATTGAACGCAGAAGCATCAACACTAAATTTAACCGGCCACCCCATGTAAGAAAATGTTTCTTCAAAGTCGCCAAAGTATATGTACTCACCTTCAAAAGCTAGTTTGAAGTTTTCTGAATATTGCAGCTCTTTACCTACAGCAAGGCTAAGACCTGTCGCAGAAAAATCTTTTGACAAGCTTTTAACTTTAAGATCTGAATTTACCAAATCAGCACCAACATACCAGTTACCTTTTGCTTGAACTGATGCTGAAGCAACCACTGCACCTAAAGCCAATAATGGCAATACTTTTTTCATTATAATTTCCCAATTTTTCATACTGTTAGACAGCTTTTAAAAGCGCGGAGATTATAAATAGAGTTGAATACTTTCCTATTGATTTGTTTATAAAATGAGACACAAAACATAAACATGAACAATAAAACGTTTGCTTGATTAAACTCTAAACAGCTCGACTCCTATTAAGTACTAGAGTTACCACAAGTAGCAAGTTTCCAAACCTGTCGCGTTTTTCAGTATTTTTACAGCAATATAATCCTTACGTTTACGGCTTTATTTATTACTCAATAGAGTCTATTTCATGAAAACAAGTTGGCTTGATATGATGATTTAAAGTGTTTAGGACTGTCTTACTAAAGGTTTGTGCATATCTAAGTAGCTGTTTAAAATAGTCAGATTATTGAGCTCACACTTGGGCAGTGACAACGGGAAATTTACATGGCAAAGCTAAAAGATATCGCCATTGAAGCAGGCGTCTCACTTGCAACCGTATCGCGGGTTTTGAACAACGACCCAACGTTGAGCGTTAAAGAAGAAACCAAATACCGCATTTTGGAAATTGCAGAAAAACTGGAGTACCGCACCAGTAGCTCGAAGAAAGGCATCAAAGAAGTTAAGCAAAAACATCACTTTTTAGCCTTATATAACTACAAACAAGAAACAGAGGTGAATGACCCTTACTACTTATCAATTCGTCATGGGATTGAAACGCAATGCGACAAATTAGGTATTACGCTAACCAATTGCTATAACAGTGAAATTGATGTTGAAACGAAAAAGATAACAGGTGTCCTTTTAGTCGGAAATGTCGACCAAAAGGTAGTAGATAAATTACCTAAACGTCTAGCCGATAGCATCTGCTACATAAACTTTTCAGATCCAACCTGCCCTTATGATTGCGTTGATGTCGACCTTATTCGAATCAGTAGGCAAGTGGTTGATTTCTTTGTACAACGAGGCCACCGCCGCATCGGTTATATTAGCGGTCAAGACAAGCACGACGCAGCTGACACTCGTAAAAATGTGTTTTTGGACTATGGCTGTCTAAAAGGCGTGGTCGCAGAACAAGATATACACTATTGTGCCTGCTCTAGTTTGTCCGGTTATAACTTAGCGAAAGAGATGCTAGCCAAAGGTGACTTCCCGAAAGCAGTATTCATTGATTCAGACTCCATCGCGATTGGCATAGTACGTGCAATCCATGAATTTGGCTTAAAGATACCAGAGGATATTACGTTGATTAGTATGAATGATATTCCTACTGCTCGCTTTACCTTTCCGCCGTTGTCTACAATTCGTATTCACTCTGAGTTGATGGGAACTCAGGGAGTGAACTTACTGGTGGAAAAATACCGAGATGGACGCTTACTCCCTCTTCATGTATACGTTCAAACAGAGCTTAAACTACGTGGTACAACTCAATGATACCTTTTCCATTAATCTCTTTTATGAATTAAATCTTGAACATCCCCCCCTAACCCAAGACATTCATTTTGCACAATCAGTACTGTTTCGGTGTAACGCCGATAACTCAGCGGGTAGTAAGAAGTCCAACAACAAATAACTCTAAGCACCATGAGTGCCCCAAATGTTTATCATTTAGAGATGATGGTCGAAAAAACCAACTCGCGTAGCCAAATGCCTTTGTCTTCATTGTTTCGGCTGGAATGCCACAGCATGGCAATATCAAAATCCGCAACGGCGATCGGCGGCTTAACAGTAGTGAGATCGTCCGAAAAGCCCTCCGCCAACGCCATTTTTTCTGGCACGATGGCAATGAGATCGCGCTTTTTCAACAGATGCCGAATAGTGAGAAAGTTGCGCGACGCCACGGTGACTTTGCGGCTCAAGCCATGTTCTGCAAGCTTTTGGTCTACTTGTGTCTTTAAGCTCCCATCGGGACTTACCAGAGCTTGCTCTATGTTCGCGAACGCTTCCAGAGACAGCTGTGTTTCCCCTTTCAACACCTGTTTATCACACATGCACACGTGTTTTTCGGTGTACAAGTACAAGCTCTCAAAGTTGTCATCCAACACCGGCATGCTGCCAATAATGACATCGAGCTTTTCGTGCTCAGTTAATGCCACGTAGTTGCTACGATTGACGTTAATAAAACTGATCTGCGCCTCTGGGGCGCGCTGGCGTATTTCGTCATAAAGCCGAGGAGCAAAGATAAACTCGGCATAATCCGTTAACCCGATGCGACATACACCCGCGTAATTTTCAGGTTGGAAGGCAGACTTAGTGAGCAAGTCTTTGGCGATAGAATCCAACAAGTGATGCACAGTTGGCGCGATGTGGTGAGCGTGCTCGGTGGGCTCCATATTGTGCCCTTTTCGCTCAAAAAGCGGGTCGTCAAACAACAACCTTAAACGAGACAAACTATGACTCATCGCCGACTGGCTAACGTAACTTTTCTCTGCCGCGACGCTAACGCTTCGATAGCGATACAAGTAGGAAAACGTAACCAATAAGTTCAAGTCAATGTTGCGCCACTGAATGTCCTCTTTCACTCCAACATCCTCATCCCATTTTATTCATAGATGAAATTAAAATCATCAATTTGAGTCATTTTAGAGCATTCGATAAATTAGCAACAATGCTTTTTAGATAAACAGGCTCGACATGTTCACCATATTCAAAACTTTTTTCTGGCTGGGTTGGTTCAGCTTCGGCGGCCCGGCGGCTCATATTGGTTATTTTCGCCAAACCTTTGTTGAGAAACTGAAATGGCTTGATGACAGCGAGTACGCGCAAATTGTCGCACTCAGTCAGTTTTTGCCGGGACCGGGCTCAAGCCAAGTTGGCTTTGCTTTAGGTTATAAACGCGGCGGTTTAGGTGGCGCATGCGCAGCATTTGTCGGATTCACTCTTCCTTCGGTGATCATCATGTTGGCGCTGGCGATGGTGAGCAGCCAAATCACCGACACCGCAGTGTTCCAAAACATCGTTCACGGCCTAAAACTGCTCGCAGTCGTCGTCGTGGCGGATGCGACTTGGGGCATGTACAAAAACTTCTGCCAAAGTAAACTGACCGCGGGTTTGTGCGTCGCGACTGCGATTGCGTTGCTGGTGGCACCAAGCATCATGACGCAAATGTTCGTGTTGATCGCAGCAGGTTTTGTCGGTACGCGATATCTGAAGAAAGACTCCGCGTCATCAGCCGAGCCGTTTAAACCGTCTATCGCGCCATTGGCTCTATTTGCGATGCTTTTACTCGGCTTACCGTTAGTGGCTCATACGTTACCTTTGCTTGGGCTGTTTAGTGATTTTTTCCAAGCTGGTAGTTTAGTGTTTGGTGGCGGTCATGTGGTTCTGCCGCTTCTGCAAAACATTGTTGGCGACCAGCTCAGCCAAGATGCATTTTTAACAGGCTACGCCGCTGCACAAGCTGTACCAGGGCCAATGTTCACCTTTGCGACTTTTATCGGTTATGAGCTTTCGGATACGCCAATTTTAGGCGCTCTGATCGCAACGCTTGGCGTATTCCTCCCAGGGTTTCTTTTACTGCTTGGCGTTCTTAAAAACTGGCAAGCACTGGCAGGCAAACCGCTGGTCTCCGGCGCCATCAACGGTGTAAATGCCTCGGTAGTAGGGTTACTACTCGCGGCACTTTACCAGCCAGTATTTAGCAGCGCAGTTGTTGCTCCCATCGACATGGCGTTAGTGATTGCGGGTTTCTATCTACACAAAAAGCTCAACCTTTCGGTACTATGGATGATCGTGTTTTTTGTGGCAGCAGGCCTTGTCACGGGCATGATGTAGCCTGCTGATACGCCAACTATTGAATCTAGATAAACCACGGGCACTCAAATACGAGTGCCCTTGCTTAGATTAGATAGTGAAAACGGAACAGACCCCGATAAAAAGAGCATCACAAATTGTGACTTAACTTCTCTCGGTTAAGCCATTGTTCATTCTTACCAACTTAACCGCATCATGACGAGAATGGACATCGAGTTTTTTGTACAACTTGTATATATGGCTTTTCACTGTACTTTCAGATAAAAAAAGTCTTGAAGCAATTTGTTGATTTGAAATGCCGTACACAAGTAGCTCTAGAATCTGTTTTTCTCTGCATGTTAACTCATCATGCTGCTGTTCTTCGGACAAATTTGCATGCCGATAATTGAGGACTAACTTCTCTAGGTACATTCTTGGTAGCCACAACCCACCTTTCAGTACGTATTCCGCGCCATCACATATATGTGTCACTGATGCACTTCGGAGCAAAATTCCTTTTAACAACTTCCAATGCAGTAAGTCCGTTTGTACTTTTTCACAAGGGACGTTGTGAAGCATAAAGGACCACCCAAATAGATCAAAATCTGGTAACTTTCCTTGTACTTCAAGCTGACGCATAAAATCGTAATCAATAAACATCAAATCGATACTGAGTGAGTGACTTCTGAACACCACTTCATCTGGTTGCATTATCTTTACATCGACATCATGAATGGAAGACAGCTGTTTTTTTATTAAGTTACTTTGTAAATTACTCTCAGCTAGCAGTATCAAGTGCTTCTTTTCCATAGTCCCACCACATTAACTTACCTGTTTCACCAACCCCCGTTAGAAAATTAATTGGGGATAGCAAAGAGAATTTATCTTCATTTTAAGTAGAAAATATAGCACTTCAGAATGATATCGCATTGCTTTTCAGCACCGAAAAAGACTTAAAAAGTATGAACATGTTATATTTTTATCCATACTTTTCAACCTGTGTTAGCATAAGGATATGATTTATAATATTAAATAATAAAGATAATAATTGGATAAAATACCATTTATAAAAAATGGATGACTGCTCCGCTCAGTGCAATAGAACGAATTACTTCTTTATATTGGCTTCATTTCATACTTGATGAGTACTTAAAGTAAATACAAAAAATAACATTATGATTATGTTATTTTTTTCTTTAACACCTTAAAGAGACGCACCTAAATACTCCCTTCCAGCCTGAATCATTCTCAATAATGAGAACAGCTTTCACTGATCCTTTCTTATAATTTCATCGCTTCCCACAACATTTGAAGGAAGCAGCAAGAAGTTAAGTGCAGTCATTTTTAATCAGGAATAACAGGAAATGGAGTAATCGTTATGACTCTAAACAAAACAGGGCTTGCTTTAGCAATGTCAGCAATTTTATTTAGTGGCTCTCTAATCGCGAATGAGATCGATGATGGAGACGACAACATGCAATGGACTGACAGCGCTAATACCGATATCGGTTTATCTGGCAGCTTCAATGATAACAGTGACAATAGCGCATCTCTCGGTGTTGGTGATAGCTTCAACGACAACAGCGATAATAGTGCGTCACTAGGTATTGGTCATAGCTTCAACGACAACAGCGACACTGACAACAGTGCAACTCTTGGTGTTGATGACAGCTTTAATAACAACAGCGACAACTCAAACTCGAGCACTAACACAGCTCAAAGCCACAACGACAATAGTACGTCTAACGCTAACGACAACAGTACCAGTGCTGATCTTGATGTGAGCCTAAATAGTGATAGTAGTGATTCAAGTACTAACACAAATAGAAGCCACAACGACAACAGCGACTCTAGTACTACTGTAAGACGTAGCAACAACGACAACAGTGACTCTAGTATCAACAGTAGCTTTAACGATAACAGCGATAATCGTAATCAAAGCGACAACCGTAACCAGAGTGATAACCGTAGCTACGCTGATTCAAGCACAACAAACTCGAACAGCTTTAACGACAATAGTAACTATCAAAGTGACTCGAGCTCAACAAATGTTGATAGCTTCAATCAAGTCCATATGGATACAGATATGGTTGTTGCGAGCTCGAGCCTAATGGGTGGTGTTACAGGTGCATCAGTTATTTATGCAACTAACGCGGATGATACTCGAGTTCGAGTTGAAAACATGAACACCCTTGGTGGTCTTGGTGGTGCAGCTGGTATTACTACCGTTGGTCAGAATGCTGGTTCAAATTCACTTGTACAACAATCTGTTACAACTAATGCAAGTGTGTTTACTGGGGGTGAGTAACCGACTAGTAGGAGAAAGCGATGCGTTTGGCAATCTGTACTTTGAGTATGATAGTTGCCTGCACTGCACTCGCTGATGACATTGCATTATCTGGCGGAGAAGTTAGCTTGGATATCATGAATGAATCAAGAGGTGGACAAAATGTTGAACTCGACTTGGTTTATGCAGAATCAGATATCAATGGTATTTCGTCAGATAATGTCGCGTCAAACACCGTGAGTGGTAACAATATACTATCAAGTGGAGCGTTCGCAGACAGTTCGGGTATATCCAACGTAATTCAGAACAGCGGAAACAACGTTTTAATCCAGAACTCTACCGTCGTTAACCTGACACTCAAGTAAACAATATGAAAGTATTAAATAACTTAATTTGGCTGATGCTCGTTTATTCAGCATCAGCCATTTCATTAGAACTGCTACCTTACCGAGCACATTACTCTGTTCCTGTTAAAAGCTACAAAGAAATAGTGTTCGGTGATGTTTTTCGCCAACAGTATGACTTCAGCTGTGGCTCTGCCGCCCTGGCTTCTCTTCTCACTTTTCATTATGCAACAGAGTCATCTGAACAAGATATCTTCAAAAGCATGTTTGAAAAAGGTGATAAAGAAAAAATCAAAGAGAAAGGTTTTTCTTTGTTGGATATGAAGTTTTACTTGGATTCCATAGGGTTACGTTCTGACGGCTTTCAAGTAGGACTGGAGAAAATTAAAGAAGTCGGCGTCCCTGGGATTACTCTCGTTAATTTCGACGGGTATATGCATTTTGTTGTCATCAGAGGTATAAACAATCACTCAGTTATTCTAGGAGACCCTTCTAGAGGAACCATGATAATGAAACTGGATGAGTTTGAAAAATATTACCAAGGAATTGTGTTACTGGTCCGTAACGAAGCGGAAATGGGACGGTCTAGCTTTATAACCAATGATAATTTCACCGTATATCAAAGATCACCATTAAAAACAGGAGTGTCTAGAGATTCCTTAGGGGTATTTAGCATTACTCTCCCAGTTTCCGGTGAAAATTAATATAACATTGTTTTAAATAACTTTAAGAACTTAACAACCTGAAAGGCCTACATTATGAACTACAATAAATTTTTGTTAGTGCTTTGTATGCTAATACCTCATTTTAATGTGAATGCTAAAGATGTTGGCCTGCAAGAACTTACTCCTCTTTCAAATTTATCTTTAGAAGAATATCGAGGTGGTTTCCAAATTACGGACGAGTATATTATTAATATTGGATTAAGCATTACTACGACTATAAATGGCGATGATATTTTGAACACAAATATTGCCAACTTAGTAATTGAAAATGGTAATTTAAAAAACATTAGCGCAAATAGTGAAAATCAAAGTGGAGATGTTTTCAACCAGGGTATTGTTAACATCATACAATTTGGTGAAGGCAATATTATTGGAGATAATTCTATAGATTCACCCAAAATGCCTTCGTCTCAAAATCCTAATATAATAAGTTCAGACTTTATAAATTCAAGTATTATCAATATTATTCAAAACACGAAAGATAACAGTATTATTGGACTTAGCACGCTCGTAGACATTGATGCTCAAGTAAATGGGGTAATACGGGAAATCAAAGCAAACCAACAATTAGAAGACGCCTTATTGAACCACCTTCAATGAGCATTTCCATTTTTATCTGAAAAATTGTCACGTTAAGCTTCTTTGATATTAGAAACGACTGATATCTATGATTACATACCAAAAGAAAGTTCGATATATCAATCGGCCACCATCATTTTAAGAATATATACCTACTTTATCCAATATAATCCAATCAATTTATAATGCGAACACTAGGCGCTAACGATAAATTAGGCCCAAGACTCAAGGGCCTAATATCCATTTTACAAATTAAAAGGTACTCGTACTGTTAATTGAAAGTCGGGAGTATCTTCTGTAAGACCAGCTTGAGCACTAACATTGATAGATGAGCGTTCACTAAAGGCATAGTTTATACCAAAAGTTAATGCATCTAATTGAAGCAACTTAGCATCATCTGCCGATCTGCCATTTACTTTGCTTTTTAAAATAGTTTTATGGCTAAGTCCTAAAGAGAATGAAAGATCAGGATTCACCGCAAACCCCATTCCCCCTGAAAGAGAAATAGTGTCTCCAAGTTCAACATCAGCTTTTGTGTCGCCAACTGTAACAGTATCCTCTAAGTTATAAATATAACTTAGACTAGCGAACAAGACCGCAGGATCAACAGGGTGAATAAGAGATAAATTAGGCTCAAAACTCCAAAAACCCGAACCTGTAGGGACATCACTAAATGAGTTGCTTCCATCTTCAATAGAAACATCATAAGGCGATCGTCCTGTATCCGACTTTACTCTAAGGCCACCTACCCAGTATGGCGCAGACTCAAAGTTAAACTGGTGCCTCAATGCGAACTCTACATCACCAAGCCCTCCGCCATCCACCGTTGTGTTTACTACTTCACTGTTTGAACCATCTTGAATGGGGCGCGTAGAAACTTGGTCATTACGATACACATACGGCACTCTAACTTCTAACTCTGTGGCGTTTGTTAAACCGTACCGAGCAGTTAATCCAACGGTTACTGTAGTCCTATCCGAATCACTCACTTCAATTCGCCCAACAATCAGAGTTGGTAAGACTGTATACCCAACAACAGATACTTTGTTTGAAGAGTTTTGTGTATAGCTTAAAGACGAATCAAATGACCATTTACCTTTAGGTGTGAGAACGCCTGGGCGCTCAATAACATCACCAACCGTTTGGGCGCGCTGAGGAATATCATCTCCTTCAGCACCATATGCATTCCCCGCAATGAATAAACTACAAAGATAGGTACCCAGTAAAGTCTTCCGTAACATCACATCTTTCCTTTTGCTGATGATCGTACCCAAGTAATCTCAGGCAATAGCTTGAGGTGAAGCTCCTAACTTTCCAAAGTAAGATTAGTATAGCTACTTCAAAACCACGACATACCTTTAAGTTTGGCGCTTTGAAGAAATTAGGAGACATTTATATTTATCTTCAACACTAAGCCACTAGTTAATAAATAATTAGGATAGATTCTATGTTTTCGCAATATTATTAATAAAATAAATTGCTTACCTGTGCTCTTAGTATGAAGTCGATATGACATAACAGCTGAAAAGCCTGTTCTCTTTTGCGTAGCATCAATCACATTGCTTTTTTAGATCGAGTCGCTCCGACTTCAACCATAACTAACGCTATCTTCCCCACATATTTCATCAAAATGCATTCCCGTGTCGCGATTTAACATGCTAAAGTTAACAATGCGTTAACAATTATAAATACAATGAGAAGACATGGAGTCACTTAAAATGAATCAGCCGAATCTAAATAGCGCTGCTGGTTGCGCTCTCCCACCACCAAATGAAATGATCCTCAAATGGGCTCAAGAGCGTCCAAATGAGGTCTACCTAAAACAAATTATTAACCGACAATTTGTTGAGTACACATTCTCTGATGTTGCAGATCAAGCCTTAAAACTTGTCAGCGCACTACGCTCACTTGGTGTAAAGCCTGGCGACAAAGTCGCATTAGTATCTAAAAACTGTGCAGAATGGTTTATTTGCGATCTTGCTATGATGCTTGGTGACTATGTCAGTGTGCCAATCTTTCCTACCGCCGGTGCAGACACCATCGAATACTGTGTGACTCATAGTGAAAGTAAAGCGATCATTGGCGGAAAACTCGATGATCCCAAAGCAACTCAGCAAGTCATTGATGCTATGCCTGAACTCATTAGCATCGCTCTACCTTATGACACGGCACCTAAGTGTAAGCACGAATACCAAGCGCTCATTGCTGATGCAGTGCCAAGTGAAGAGCGTCCGCAGCATTACGATGACAAGCTAATGTCGTTGGTGTATACCTCAGGCACATCAGGGTTACCGAAAGGCGCGATGCTAACTTACGGCGCATTCAGTTGGTCTGTTCAGCAACTGATCAATCATATTGGTATCCAAGAAAACGACCGATTGTTCTCTTATTTACCGCTCGCTCATATTACAGAGCGTGTTTATATCTTCGGTTCATCGATTATGGGTGGCGTGCCAACAGCATTTCCAGAGTCACTGGACACTTTTATCGAAGATGTGAAGATGCACCGACCAACTCTGTTTATCTCCGTCCCACGATTATGGACGCTATTCCAGCAACGTATTCAAGACAAACTTCCACAAAAGAAGCTCAATATTCTGTTGAAAATCCCATTCGTCAATTCTTTGATCAAGAAAAAGCTAGCAGATGGTCTAGGTTTAGATCAGGCTCGAGTATTAGGCTGTGGCTCTGCACCTGTCTCGCCAGCGTTGTTGGAATGGTACCACTCAGTGGGCCTTGATATCACAGAGGCTTGGGGGATGACGGAATCATTTGCCTACAGCACGCTCAACTACCCATTTAGAGCTGACAAAATTGGTAGTGTCGGTAATGCAGGGCCAGGCATTGAGTTAAAAATCGCAGCCGATGATGAAATCATGGTGCGTGGCAAAGGGCTATTTTCTGGCTACTACAAAAATGATATTGCCACCCAAGAGTCTTTTGATTCAGAGGGCTGGCTACACACAGGCGATATCGGCGCTATCGACTCAGATGGTTATCTAACGATTCAAGGCCGTAAAAAAGATAACTTCAAAACCGCCAAAGGTAAATTTGTCTCTCCGGTTCCTATCGAGAAAAAGCTTTTCGAGTACAGTCGCGTAGAGATGATGTGTCTCATCGGTTTAGGGCTACCCGCTCCGATTCTTTTGGTTGTGCCACATGACTTCCCTAACTTTGATCGAGAGCGATACGCACGTACCACACGTAAAGTTATTGCCAGGATGAATCAAGAACTCGCCTCTCATGAGCAAATCAAAGGTGTGTTAATGATTAAAGAACCTTGGAGTATAGAAAATGGCGTACTGACGCCAACGCTTAAAATTAAACGTCATGTGCTCGAACAAAAGTATCATGAGATAGGCCACAATTGGCCAAAAGATGAATTGGTCGTGTGGGAAGAAGACTTGTAATTTTGCTTGCACTCCTCAACACCATTGGGGAGTGCAACTTAACTTTGAGCTTGAATCAAACTCATAGACTACTCTCTCCAGAATGGCTTACTCACTTCACAACTAATCTCCCTTTCACCTAATCCAATATCGTCCCAAAGGTGCTTTGGTAACTCTCTCAAGTGACGACGTGTCTTATAGTTCCTTCTCCAAGCCGCCAGTTTAGAATAAATTAACTGTAACCCGCTCTGATGGGCAGTAGGTATAGTACGCTCACAAGTGTGTGTCATGTTTTCCATTTCAAAGATTCCTATACAATGTTGACCACTTAATAATCAGCGACTACGCTGATATCCTCAAACGATAGAATCTGCCATAGAGTTAAGGAAAACTAATGTGAAAGATCGAATGCCTCCCTTACAGGGCTTGTATTACTTTTTCGTTGCAGCAAAGGAAGGAAGCTTTAAAACGGCAGCAAAAGAACTGTTTGTTACGCCAGCGGCCATTAGTCAGCAAATTCGTCATTTAGAAGAGTTCTTAGGCACGGACCTATTTGTTCGTCAGCACAGAAAAATCGTGCTCACACCAGAGGGAGAGCTACTGTTTAGTCAGGCAGAAAGAGGGTTTGCTCATTTGCAGCAAGGGGTTAGATTAGTCAATCAAGATCCAAACCCGAACCACCTTTCGATATCAACACTCCCCTCTTTCGCTCATCATTGGTTAGTCCCGAAAATTACGGCTTTTCGCCAGCGTCACCCTGATATCGCCTTGCTATTAGAACCAACCAATGATTTGGTGTCTTTTCAAGATAGTCAGATAGATTTATGTGTTCGTTACGGTTTAGGAAAATATCCCAATTTAGAATCACAATGGCTGATGGACGAAGCTTTTTATCCTGCTTGTCATCCGGTGTACCAGAAAGAGCACGGGATCTATAACATCGAGGATTTAAGCAAAGCTGAGCTGATTGAAGATGTTTGGCCTGATCTTGATTGGAATATGTGGTTAGCAACCTTGGGTCACTGCGCAGCAAAGCCTACCTTAAAATACAGTGGATCACATCTCGTGCTTGAGGCTGCACTATCACTTCAAGGCGTGGCATTAGTAAAACACAGTTTAGCCCATCAATATTTTCGTTCTGGCAAATTGGTCCGAATTGGAGATATCGCTATCAAGCCCAACTTTGCGTATTACTTGTGTGCGCCAAAAGGCTACTTAAAAAGACCTAAAGCTCAATTGTTTGCGCAATGGTTGAAGGAAGAAATAGAAATATTTGAAAAGTCAGTGGTACCAGACTTTAAGACCATTGACCTAAAAGGCAATAGTACTAGAACGGCATCATAACAATCGTCAAAACAAACGCTAAATAGGAATAAAACAAACACGCTCTGCTTATAAGACTGCTAAATACAAAAAGCCCCGCACTAAGCGGGGCTTTCAAGTTATAGAGTTAACTTAAGAATTACTTCTTAGCGTTACGCTCTTTAACGTCAGCAATTACTTGCTCTGCAACGTTTGTTGGACATGGTGCGTAGTGTGAGAACTCCATAGAGAACTGACCACGACCAGAAGTCATAGTACGTAGAGTACCGATGTAACCAAACATTTCTGATAGAGGTACATCACCCTTGATACGTACGCCAGTAGAAGCTGCTTGTTGGTCTTTGATCATACCACGACGACGGTTAAGGTCACCGATTACGTCACCAACGTGATCTTCTGGAGTGAACACGTCAACTTTCATGATTGGCTCAAGAAGTTGCGCGCCAGCTTTAGGCATAGACTGACGGAATGCACCTTTCGCTGCGATTTCGTAAGCGATAGCTGAAGAGTCAACTGCGTGGAAACCACCGTCGAATAGTTCAACTTCAACGTCTAGAGTAGGGAAGCCAGCTAGAACACCGTGCTCCATCATTGACGCAAAGCCTTTCTCAACTGCAGGCCAGAATTCTTTAGGTACGTTACCACCAACAACTGTTGATTTGAACGTGAAGCCAGAGTTTGGCTCACCTGGTTTGATACGGTAATCGATCTTACCGAACTGACCAGAACCACCAGACTGTTTCTTGTGCGTGTAGCTATCTTCGATTGCTTGAGTGATAGTTTCACGGTAAGCAACCTGTGGAGCACCAACTTCTAGCTCAACGCCGTAAGTACGCTTAAGGATATCTACCTTGATGTCTAGGTGAAGTTCACCCATACCTTTCAGGATAGTTTCGCCTGAATCTTCATCAGTCTCAACTTGGAATGATGGATCTTCTGCAACCATTTTACCGATCGCGATACCCATCTTCTCAGAACCGCCTTTATCTTTAGGCTTAACTGCGATAGAGATTACTGGATCTGGGAAGATCATTGGCTCAAGAGTACATTCGTGCTTAGGATCACATAGAGTGTGACCAGTTTGAACGTTCTTCATACCAACTACAGCGATGATGTCACCAGCTTGTGCTGAATCGATCTCGTTACGCTCGTCCGCGTGCATCTCAACCATACGGCCGATACGCTCTGTTTTACCAGTTGCAGAGTTAAGGATTGTGTCACCTTTCTTCATCTTACCAGAGTAGATGCGGATAAAGGTTAGAGCACCGAAGCGGTCATCCATGATCTTAAATGCAAGAGCACGTAGTGGCTCGTCTGCAGATACAGTCGCAACTTCACCAGTTGGCTCACCAGTCTCTGAATCAGTTAGAGGCTGTGGATCAACTTCTGTTGGAGATGGTAGGTAATCAATTACCGCGTCAAGAATAAGTTGGATACCTTTGTTCTTGTACGCTGAACCACAGTAAGTTGGGAAGAATGCTAGATCACGAGTACCTTTACGGATACAACGTTTGATGTCTTCTAGAGATGGCTCTTCGCCTTCTTCTAGGTAAGCCATCATTAGATCTTCGTCTTGCTCTAGAGCAGTTTCGATTAGCATTTCACGGTATTCAGCAGCTTTTTCTACCATGTCTGCTGGAATATCTTGAACTTCGTAGTTCTCTGGTTGGCCAGACTCATCCCATACGTAAGCTTGTTGGCTTAGTACGTCTACAACACCTACGAAATCTTCTTCGATACCGATAGGTAGAGTCATAACTAGAGGTGTAGCACCTAGTACGTTCTGTACTTGATCTACAACTTTGTAGAAATCTGCGCCCATACGGTCTAGTTTGTTAACGAAGATCAGACGTGATACGTGTGATTCGTCAGCGTAACGCCAGTTAGTTTCTGACTGAGGCTCAACACCACCAGAACCACAGAATACACCGATACCACCGTCAAGTACTTTTAGAGAACGGTAAACTTCGATAGTGAAGTCAACGTGTCCAGGAGTATCGATGATGTTTAGACGGTGATCGTTCCAGAAACAAGTTGTTGCTGCAGACTGGATTGTGATACCACGCTCAGCTTCCTGCTCCATGAAGTCAGTAGTAGTTGAACCGTCGTGAGTGTCACCGATCTTATGGATCTTACCAGTTAGCTTTAGGATACGCTCTGTAGAGGTAGTTTTACCCGCGTCTACGTGAGCAAAAATACCAATGTTTCTGTATTTTGATAAATCAGTCATTGTCTTACTCTGTTAATAAGGTATAAAGTGCGCGCAGAGTATATCACATTCTGTCAATACTGATACCCTTGCGTGCGGATGGAAGAAAAAAAATTTTAACGTGAAATTTCCGTCCCCAAAGCATAGTCAAACACAGCAATTTATGTACTTTATTCGCATTTTATTGAGGACGGATTGAACAGTTTGTGATTGCACAATTACCATTCTTATGAGCATTACAGCTCGTCAAAAGCCTCTATAGCTTCCGACAATTTCTTAACGCCGTGAATTTGCATGCCAGGAATGCCACCTTTCGGCATGTTGGCTGCTGGCACAATGGCTTTCTTGAAACCATGTTTGAACGCTTCATTCAAACGCTCTTGCCCACTTGGCACTGGACGGATTTCGCCCGCAAGCCCTACCTCACCAAAAATCACCACATCTTTAGGGAGTGGACGGTCACGAAAACTCGATAAAAGCGCCATAACTAAAGCAAGATCAGCGCTCGTCTCCGTCACCTTAACACCGCCAACCACATTAACAAAGACATCTTGGTCTGCCATTTGTAAGCCACCATGCTTATGCAACACAGCGAGCAAAAGTGATAGGCGGTTCTGCTCCAAGCCGACCGCAACACGACGAGGGTTGGCTAACTGCGAGTAATCCACCAGCGCTTGAATCTCTACTAGCAGAGGACGCGTACCTTCCCAAACCACCATGACGGAAGAGCCTGATGTTTCTTCTTCACCACGAGAAAGGAAGATCGCTGATGGGTTACTCACTTCTTTCAATCCTTGGCCTGTCATTGCAAAGACACCAAGCTCATTCACAGCGCCAAAACGGTTTTTATGACTACGCAAAGTGCGGAATCGGCTATCCGTTCCACCATCGAGTAGTACCGAACAGTCGATAATGTGTTCAAGAACTTTGGGGCCCGCAAGGGTACCATCTTTTGTTACGTGACCAACAATAAATACCGCAACATTATTCTGTTTTGCGTATCGTGTCAGAGCCGTCGCAGATTCACGTACCTGAGCAACACTGCCAGGCGACGATTGAACATCAGAAACGTGCATCACCTGAATCGAGTCTATTACCATTATACGAGGCTGCTCTTTTTCGGCGATTTGGCAAATTTTGTCGACGTTCGTTTCCGATAGCATTTTTAAATGATCTTTCGGCAAGCCCAATCGGGAAGCACGCATTGCCACCTGCTGTAATGACTCTTCACCGGTTACGTAAAGCGTTGGCATTTGCGCAGATAAACTACACATGGTTTGCAACAGAAGGGTTGATTTACCTGCACCAGGGTTACCACCAATCAAAATTGCGGCACCTGGCACAACACCACCACCCAACACGCGGTCAAGCTCTTTAAACCCACTGGTGAAGCGAGGTACTTCTTGCAGATCAATTTCGGATAGCGTTTGAACCGTAGCTTCTGTTGCGGAACCAGCGTAGCCGCTTAAGCGTTCATTGCGAGCAACGGTTGGCGATGCTGCGATACGTACTTCTGTTATCGTATTCCATGCACCACATGCGTTACACTGCCCCTGCCAACGGGGAAAGTCCGCGCCACAATCATTACAAACATACGCTCGTTTTGCTTTCGCCATGATGCCTCAATTTTTTCTACAAATGTGACTAAGCACAGCCAAGTCAGACCTGAACTGAAATGAACTATTGATATACTTAAGTATTACTTCGCTTAGCCGATACAATTTAAAGTAACTACATACTCTAACAGAAATAATGCAGCAATCTGAAATTCTCTCGCTCGCAGAACGACTCATTCCCGTTTACGGTACGAATGACTTTGACTTTGTCCTTGGCCAACTGACCGAGGAAGAGCCGCCTTCGGCCAAAATTTTGGTTAAAATGGAACTTAACCGCTTAATGGCTCCATGCAAAAAAAGCATTGATTTGCGAGGTCGCGTTCAAGGCGAATGTCGCGAGTATATTTTGGATGGTATTCCACATTGGTTGGATGATGTTGCTTTCAACGCTTACCATAAAAACATCAAAAAGTTTGGCTGCTACACGGAAGGAATGTGGGAAGCATTGGTCAACACGCGAAATAACTTTCGCGTAATGAGCAAGCGCCTTACTCAGCAAAAAACGCAATCGTTAACGGATCCTAAAAGCCCGTTCTTAGCAGAACCCGTTCACCTAGGCTACGATTTAAAGCGCCAAGAAAAACGCTTGAAAGTCCAATCTCAAGTTGAAATTTGCCGTTCTAAAGGACAGCTTCTTCATGGATTAAGCATTGATTTATCTAGCTCTGGCGCAAAGTTCAAAGTCCCGAGCGCATTTAAATATAACCTTGGGGAAATTATTCAGGTCACGTTTACTGAATTTGCCAGCAAATCTAACGTTGCAGGTATAGAGAAACCGCTTGCATACCGCATACTCGCGGTTGATGACTGTTACGAAAATGACTCAGTTCGATACCTCAGAACCATACGCTTAACTGACACCAATGTCGTCACCAGAGTGATAGATGAAGCGCTCAACAGTGCTGCTAAAAGGGCTCGTCACGACAATCAAGACAAGATTATTCGAGCTCGAACTCGCGGTTATGAGCACATCGCACTAAAGCACACCAGCAGCTTGCCTCTATTCTTTGATGGTAGTGACCTAAAATTAGCAATGTTAACGCCAAACAATCAAAAGCTTTGGCAATACTGGCACGATGAGAGAAACCAGCAAATGTTTGGTTCCTTATTCAACGAGCAACGCATCGCGTCACTCATTAAGCCTGGTGTTAAAGGAACAACCAATGTCCTTTATTCATTTACTCACGAGCACGAGAATCGAACCTATTTCTATTCGATGTTTCGTCCAGAAGCAACTCGCGAACAGCGCCAGCTATTTTGGCATTTAGGTGGCAAACGAGAGAGTTGGCGCGCCTTTAGAATTTCAATCTTTGAACTATCAGAGCAAGAACAGGAAGACCTAGCAGCATTCTCTCCAGAGTTGGCAGAAACGTCTCAATCACTGACTCATATTGGTATTTTGCAAGAAATTGCTGACGAAAAGTCAGGGCAGGATTACCTGCTAACTGAAAAGCCGCGCTTACCCGCTAATACATTAAACGCGTTTCGCCATCCGAGAAGAGTTATCGGCAATCCAAAGGGCATTTATTTTGATGCAAAGTCTCGTCGAAAAGAGCCTCGTTATCGTTTTAAAACACCTTTAGAGTTGTACTCAGGACAGACTAAAACAGGCGGCAGTACTGTTGACCTTTCCAAACGAGGACTCGGAATTAGGCTAAGTGAGCCCACGATGTTACGTTCTGGGCAAGAGGTAAGAATCAACTTTCGAGAATTACAACTCTACGATAAAAAATTGCCGTTAATGTCGGTGCCATACCGAGTAATTCGTGTAAGCCCAGACGGTTGTAGCGTGCAGCTAGTTATTGATGAAAGCAGCCAAACCATGAAGGTAATCGCTTTTTTCAACAGCATTATCGAGCACAATCAAGACAAGCTAATCCCGCAAAAAGAGACGCTACCAAGTAATGCTCTACTTGAAAGGCTACACTGCATGTTGCTCTCGCGTACGCTGAGCACGCCCATTTTTATCAGTAAGAGTACGTCATCTTCAATCAAAACCCCCGTTATCGGGGTGAACTTGCCGCTACCTAAACACATTGAGCTTTTTGCCCGTCTTGGGCATGACCAACTGTTGTCACTTGAACCTATCTTTAAAGGCCGGACAAGCACATTAATCGCAGAGCCAATAAAACGTGTAGAAGGTGCTCAAGCCAGACATCAGGATATCTACATAAGCGCCGCAAAAGTAGGCAATAAAATTACAGGCATTGAGTCAAAGCTTCATCAAGAGTTCAACAGCGTAAAAGAGCGGATTCAATTTATAAAGAAAGCGCGAATGATGGGTGACTTTTACGTGCTTCGCCTTTCTACTGCACCAATTTTCGATCCGATGACATCATTACTGCAACAAGATTTAAGTGACTTAACCCAATTTGGTGTACATCAAGCGAGCAAGTTAGAAAAAGAGTTGACGGCGCTCGTTGGTTACAGTGAATTTGAAGACATTACTGAAGAGGTTGTAATTAGATTGGAGTTAACCGAGTAAATTCAAAGTCATACCAAATTGAAAAAAAACACCGCCTTTCTGGCGGTGTTTTTGAATAGATGGTTAAGGTTTAGCTTTCCAGCTAACCTTTTGCTGCTTCACCAATGCGCCAGATAAAATACAGAGCACACCGCCCAACCCAGCAAAGCGAATCGCAGATTGCGCTTGAGCTTCCACTTTTGGTTTTGCGTGATACGCAATCCCTAATCCTGCCACCGACATCATCACAAGATCATTAGCGCCATCACCGACAGCAACCGTGTTGTGCTGCTCAATTTCATATTCATCCGCCAGTTCCACTAGAATGTCAGACTTCATCTGCGCCGTTACCACATCACCAAGTACGTTACCCGTGAGTTTGCCGTCAATAATTTCTAATTGATTGGAGCGAGCAAAATCTAAGTCGACTTTATCTTTGATGTAATCAGAGAAGTAAGTAAAACCACCGGAAGCAATCGCTGTTTTCCAGCCCAAGGCTTTCAACGTCGCAATTAGCGCTTCAAAGTCCGGCATGAATGGTAACTGGGAACGAACTTGTTCAAGAATTGATTCATCGGCACCTTTGAGCTTACCAACTCGCTGACGTAAACTTTGCTCAAAATCCAGCTCACCTTGCATGGCACGTTCAGTGACTTCAGCGACCTCATCCCCTACTCCTGCCAGTTTCGCGATTTCATCAATACACTCTATCTGGATCGCCGTTGAATCCATATCAAATACAATCAACCCTTGGGTTGATAGATCGGGCACTTCATTAAGCGAGGCGTAATCTAGGTTGAGACTTTGTAAGATCGTTTCATGTTGAGGAGTCAACTCTCCGGCCATCAGGGCTACTTCATATTGGCCAACTTTCCACGTTTCTAGTATCGGGTTGTAAAAGCCGGTGAAGAAATCAATGTCTTCGAAGTGACTTGGCGAAAGGTACTCAGCAAATACGATCCAGTTTGCTTTTGCTTTATCTAATTGGGAGGCAAATCGAGTCTCGGGTAATCGTTTTAAAAGTGTCGTATGTTTTCTGATAGGCAAGCTTTTTGACGCGTCCATGTATATAATCCCTTATGACTTTGCTAAAACGTTACCTCAACAAACTAAAAAGGCAAGTCTTTGTTTTATTTTAAATGGATGAGTAAAGAGCATGAGTGAATCTTTGTTCTCAGTAAGGAATGCCCTAAGAATTCTGGCACTAATCCTACTGTGTGTGATGTTGTTTATCACAATAAAAAACAGTGTTGTGATCAGTAAGGGTAATGAGAAAATTCAAGCACAACAGCTTGAAACACTCACCAAAGTTTTGATTTCACAGGCGTCTCTTTCTGCCAGTGAGATGATTTTAACTAAAGATCAAGAACGATTACTTCAGCTAACAAACCAGCTAGCACAAGACCGTTTAGTGTTTGATGCAACAATCTACGATGCACAGGGTGTACGTTTAGCGTCTAGTGAAGAGGCATTATCGGTACGCGAAGTTCTTGGCCTGGATACGCCTTTGGCAACAGCTTCCATTGGTCGCCAGCAGTTGGTTGAACCAGTTTTTGCAGATGGTGCGCTTATCGGTTTTGTTCGCGTGACCTTTGAGACGGGCCGGGTGACGGCTATTTCTGACCACCACTATCGCAAGAGCGATCGTTATATGTACATGATGGTCTTAATGAGCTTTGTCTGTGGTATGTTGTTCATCTTGATTTTACGTCGACAACCGATACGTCGTAAAAAAGCGCCAAACCTGCTGCTAACCAAGTAACTAGGTAGCGCTAACAACTCATATAAAAACAGCCCGTAATGTGCGGGCTGTTTTTTTAGCTCTTGAGAGCGAAAAATAGAATGACTCTTCGTCGCTTACTCTTCGTCACCAAGCAATACTGAATCTAGTGCGATTAGCATCATGTCGTTGAATGTCGTTTGACGCTCGTCAGATGTAGTCTGTTCGCCAGTCTTGATATGATCAGAAACCGTACAGATTGTCAGAGCTTTTGCACCGTATTCTGCCGCAACACCGTAAATACCAGCCGCTTCCATTTCAACACCAACAATGCCGTACTTGTCCATTACATCGAACATTTCTGGATCTGGCGTGTAGAAAAGCTCTGCTGAGAATAGGTTACCAACTTTAACGTCAATACCGCGAGCTTTTGCAGCGTCTTCTGCCGCACGAACCATGTTGTAGTCTGCGATTGCCGCGAAGTCATGACCTTTAAAGCGGATACGGTTCACTTTAGAGTCAGTACATGCACCCATGCCGATCACAACATCACGCACTTTGATGTCTTCATTCACTGCGCCACAGCTGCCAACACGGATGATTTTCTTCACGCCGAAGTCTTTGATTAGTTCAGTCGCGTAAATCGAGCATGATGGGATACCCATACCGTGGCCCATTACCGAGATCTTACGGCCTTTGTATGTACCTGTGTAACCAAACATATTACGAACGTCACACACTTGAACGACATCTTCAAGGAAAGTCTCTGCGATGTATTTTGCACGTAGTGGATCACCAGGCATCAGTACGACGTCTGCAAATGCACCCATTTCAGCATTGATATGTGGAGTTGCCATTTTCTTTTCCTTAACCTTTCTCTAGCGCTCCGCGCTTAAGGCGATATAAGCCAGAGTATTCTCATTTCCGACAAGCAGCATTTACATACTGCAAACATAAAACTAGGAGCAATCAAGCTCCTAGTTTTCAAAAACCTAACTAATTATAGGAAGTTCTTACCGTAATCCATTGGAGAAGTACCGAAGTAACTTGCCAATGTTTGACCGATATCTGCGAATGTTTCGCGGCGGCCAAGAGAACCAGCTGGTACTTTTTGACCATAAACCAATACTGGGATGTGCTCACGAGTATGGTCAGTGCCTGGCCATGTTGGGTCACAGCCGTGGTCTGCCGTTAGGATAAGCACATCGTCTTCTTCCATAATCTCTAGCACTTCGTTGATACGATCATCGAAGTACTCAAGTGCCGCTGCGTAACCCGCTACGTCACGACGGTGACCGTAAGCTGAGTCGAAGTCTACAAAGTTAGTGAATACGATCGTGTTGTCGCCCGCTTCTTTGATTTGCTCTAGCGTTGCTTCGAACAATGCAGGGATACCTGTCGCTTTCACTTTCTTAGTGATGCCGCAGTTTGCGTAGATATCAGCAATCTTACCAATAGAAACCACGTTGCCTTGCTTCTCATCAACGAGCTTCTGAAGAACCGTTGCTGATGGTGGCTCTACAGAAAGATCACGACGGTTACCTGTACGCTCAAATTGACCTTTACCAGCACCAACGAATGGGCGCGCGATAACACGACCAATGTTGTAATCTTCTAGCTCTTCACGTGCGATTTGGCAAAGCTCTAGTAGACGGTCTAGACCGAAAGTCTCTTCGTGACATGCGATTTGGAATACAGAGTCAGCAGACGTGTAGAAGATTGGTTTGCCAGTCTTCATGTGCTCTTCACCAAGATCGTCAAGAACTTGAGTACCAGACGCGTGACAGTTACCTAGGAAACCGTCAAGACCTGCACGCTCAAGAATGCGGTCAGTCAATTCTTTCGGGAAGCTGTTTGCTTTGTCAGTGAAGTAACCCCAGTCAAACAGAACAGGCACACCTGCGATTTCCCAGTGACCAGACGGCGTGTCTTTACCTGAAGAAAGCTCTGCTGCATGACCGTATGCACCAATGATTTCAGCGTCTGCGTCTAGTCCAGGTGCGAAGCGACCTGTCGATTCTTTATGCGCCATTGCCAAACCAAGTTTCGATAGATTTGGAAGGCGAAGTGCACCTTGGCGATTGTCGTTATCTGCTAAGCCTTTGTCACATTGGTCAGCGATGTGACCTAGTGTGTCTGAACCTACATCACCAAATTCTTTAGCATCGGCAGTTGCACCGATACCGAATGAGTCTAGTACTAAAATAAATGCTCTTTTCATTGCTCGTTCCTTAGGCCCACTCGGCTTTTTATTATGGTTGAGTAGGCCTTGTGTAATTACTTGTTCTATTAGATATCTTCTGCACGAATTTGGCGGTAAACCTCTGGAGTTGGTGTGTATTCACCACCTACTTTGATTGCACTGCGCAGTGCTTTTGCCGCTTCTTCCCATTGCTCTTCAGTGCGAGCGTGGATGACCGCAAGAGGTTTATCACTGTCTGCGACCTCACCTAGGCGGATGAACTCGTCGAAACCAACTGCGTAGTCGATTTCATCAGTAGCAACACGACGACCACCACCCATAGCAACCACAGCCATGCCGATAGCACGTGTATCCATTGCAGAGACAATGCCCGTTTCTGTTGCGTAAACTGGCTTAATGATTGCTGCTTTTTCTAAGTAGTTGTCGTAGTTTTCTACGAAGTCCGCAGGGCCGCCTAAACCGGCAACCATCTTGCCGAAGCACTCAGCCGCTTTGCCGTTATCCAGCACTTCCATCAGTTTTGCGCGTGCGTCTTCTGTGTTCTCAGCAAGCTTGCCAAGTACTAACATTTCAGCACATGAAGCCATGGTCACTTCAAGTAGACGAGGATTACGGTATTCACCCTTTAAGAAACGAACCGCTTCACGAACTTCTACTGCGTTACCCGCTGAAGACGCCAATACTTGGTTCATGTCCGTAAGAATTGCCGTAGTCTTAGTGCCAGCACCGTTTGCTACCGCAACGATTGATTTTGCTAGCTCTTCAGACGCTTCGTAAGTTGGCATAAATGCACCTGAACCCACTTTTACGTCCATCACTAGCGATTCCAGACCCGCCGCCAGTTTCTTAGAAAGGATCGACGCCGTAATCAGGGAGATATTGTCTACCGTTGCGGTAATATCACGAGTCGCGTAAACACGCTTATCCGCAGGAGCAAGGTCACCAGTTTGACCGATGATCGCCACACCAGCGTCTTTGGTTACTTGACCAAAAACATCGTTGCTCGGCGTAATGTTGTAACCAGGGATAGATTCAAGTTTATCCAGCGTACCGCCTGTATGACCAAGACCGCGGCCAGAGATCATAGGTACGAAACCGCCACACGCTGCCACCATTGGGCCAAGCATTAAAGAAGTTACGTCACCCACACCACCGGTTGAGTGTTTGTCGACAATTGGACCACCGAAGTTCATGTGGCTCCAGTCGATAACCATGCCCGAATCACGCATCGCACACGTTAAGGCGATGCGCTCATCCATGGTCATTTCATTAAAGAAAATCGTCATAGCAAACGCCGCAATCTGACCTTCAGATACCGTGTTGTTCGCTACGCCTTGAATAAAGAAGTTGATTTCGTCGGCGGTTAGGACTTCGCCGTCACGTTTTTTACGAATGATTTCTTGTGGTAAATACATTAGTGCCTCCCAAGCTCTTTTGAGCCATGGTTGTAGTAGGATAGAAGAGGTTTGGTAGCACCCGTTTAGGTGCTACCGTTCAGACGTATTATTGGAATTAGTACGCTGTTGGATCAGCGACGTCGTCCGATACTTCTAATGTATTTAGTAGGTTGGTTAGCAGGCTAGACGCACCAAAACGGTAGTGACGAGCATCAACCCAGTTGTCACCTAGGATTTCGTCAGCCATTGCTAGGTATGCTGCTGCGTCTTCAGCAGTGCGCACACCACCTGCTGGTTTGAAACCAACAGTTTCTGCAACACCCATGTCGCGAATAACTTCAAGCATCATGCGAGCGTATTCTGGTGTTGCGTTTACTGGCACTTTACCAGTTGAAGTTTTAATGAAGTCAGCACCTGCTTCAATACAGATTTGAGATGCTTTCTTGATTAGTGCTTCTTCTTTTAGTTCACCTGTTTCGATGATCACTTTAAGAAGAATGTCACCACAAGCTTCTTTACATTGCTTAACTAGTTCGAAGCCTACTTTCTCATCACCCGCCATTAGCGCTCGGTAAGGAAAAACTACGTCAACTTCGTCTGCACCGTAAGCAACCGCCGCTTTTGTTTCAGCAACTGCGATTTCAATGTCGTCGTTACCATGTGGGAAGTTCGTTACTGTTGCAATACGAACCTCTGGCGTACCTTGCTCACGAAGTGTCTTCTTAGCAATAGGAATAAAGCGAGGGTAAATACAAATTGCAGCTGTGTTGCCTACTGCTGTTTTCGCGTCATGACATAGTGAGATCACTTTTGCATCAGTGTCATCGTCATTCAACGTAGTTAGGTCCATAAGTTTAAGTGCACGTAGCGCTGCTGCTTTTAAATCGCTCATTTCTATCTCCGATCAATATTCAAAAAATTCACTACTCAGCCTTACATCACGTCTTTAACTATAATCAACAAGTCGAGACAATGTGAGTAAATGGCTAAACAGTCTATTAATGAACGGACTTGGTTCCCTGAAGACTCGGCATATACAGCGAAAATTTATCATATGCCAATTGCTATCCTTGTCACCGCACAGTACCAGTTTGGCCTATGGCACAACAATCTATGATTGCGGTGTCTTTAATATCACATCACAAAGCAAAACGCCTATTAGATCTGATATTGCAGGGCAATTCATTTGCCCATCGATTATGTAATATTCATTACGTGATTAAGAATCAAGCTTAACCACTATCCTGTGATTAATACATTATAGAGTTTCACCGCAAAACTGTAGCACCAAATAGAGCGCAAACGGTTTGTATCTCAAAATTTCCTAGCCCCTATTCCATTGACTGCGTAATACCTCGACTAAGGCAAACACCCGATGAAATTTTGGAGCCCGAAAAACGAAAAATGCCCCGCAGCAATCTCTTGCTACAGGGCATGATGTAAAACGGCGTCTATATATTAAGAACCGATTCTAATTATAGTGCTGCAAGGCTTAAGCAGAAGCCTGCAATTGTCGCTGCCATAAGGTTAGACAACGTACCTGCAAGAACTGCTTTAACACCCATGCGAGCGATGTCACTACGACGGTTTGGTGCAAGGCTACCTAGACCACCAAGTAGAATCGCGATAGAAGAAAGGTTCGCGAAACCACATAGTGCGAATGAGATGATAGCTGTTGTCTTCTCAGACATTACTTCACCAGTTGCCGCGATTACTTGAGCGTTTTCACCTAGATATGGTGTGAAGTTCAAGTAAGCAACGAATTCGTTCACTACGATTTTCTGACCGATGAATGAACCAGCTGTTACAGCTTCTGCCCATGGAACACCGATTAGGAATGCTAGTGGAGAAAACGCGTAACCTAGGATTAGCTCTAGTGTTAGTTCTGGCATGCCGAACCAACCACCGATGCCACCTAGCATACCGTTGATTAGCGCGATTAGACCAACGAATGCGATTAGCATTGCACCTACGTTAAGCGCAAGTTGTAGACCAGAAGCCGCACCGCCCGCAGCTGCGTCGATTACGTTAACTGGTTTGTCGTCACCGCCGTCCATCGCTTCTTCGATACTTTCGTGAGGCTGGTCAGTCTCTGGGTGAAGGATTTTAGCGAACAGTAGACCACCTGGTGCTGCCATGAATGATGCCGCAACTAGGTACTCTAGTGGAACACCCATAGATGCGTAACCAGCTAGTACACCACCAGCAACAGAAGCTAGACCACCACACATTACCGCGAATAGCTCTGATTGAGTCATTTTTGGAACGAATGGGCGAACAACTAGAGGTGCCTCAGTTTGACCTACGAAAATGTTAGCTGCCGCTGACATTGATTCCGCACGAGAAGTGCCTAGCGCTTTTTGTAGTGCGCCACCAAGAATCTTGATAACCCATTGCATAACGCCAATGTAGTAAAGAACTGAAATCAGTGCAGAGAAGAAGATCAGTGTAGGAAGAACACGGAATGCGAAGATGAAACCGCCGCCGCCGAATACTTCGAACATCTTGTCAGAAACAAGACCACCGAACAGGAATGATGAACCATCGTTACCGTAGTTGATAACGTTAGAAACACCTGAAGAGAAACCGTTTAGTAGATCACGGCCCCAAGGTACATACAGAACAAATGCACCTAATGCGAATTGGATAGCGAATGCGCCACCCACAGTTCTAAAGTTGATAGCTTTTCGGTTGTTAGAAAATGCCACTGCAATCGCAAGAAGCACTACCATACCGATTAGGCTCATAAACAGGCTCATAGTTTATGACTTCCTTATAAGTTATTTATTGGCGTGTTACAAAATGGAGCTATAAAGCGGGGGCAATTATACTCATGCAGAATCAATTAAAGTAATGCCAGCCTCACACTTTCCTATAAGATTCATGATTGATTCAACCAGCTTTGTGAGTTAATTCACAATAAGCAGGAAAACGTTTTCGATTTCAAACCACATCTTTAGATTTTATTCACATATCGAGAAAGCAAAATTGCTATTTTTCCACAGTTGAGAGGCAATCGATTGCTTTCGGCCGTTATGCAACTCTACGAGCTCATTAAAGACGTGAATGAGTTTGGCTGGGTGATTTGACTCCCCTTGATATCCAAGTATAGGCATATCTGGTGCGTCTGTTTCGATTACTAGGTTTTCGAGTGGTAATTTTTGAATTGCGTCGCGTGTTTTCTTGGCTCTTGGGTAGGTAATCGTTCCTCCTACACCGATAAAAAAACCTAATTTGACCCACTCCATGGCTTGCTGATAACTCCCAGAAAAAGCGTGTAGCACACCACCTCTAGGGAGATTCGCCGCTTTCACCATTTGAATGAGGCGATTGTGCGCTTTTCGGCTATGTAAAATAACTGGGAGTTCGAAGCGTCTAGCCAGCTCAAATTGAACTTCAAGTATCTTTTCTTGCAACTGTGGATCAACATCAATGGCAAAATCTAAACCACACTCTCCTATTGCCACGCACTGCTGCCCTTTTTGATTTAGATAGCCTTCTAGCTCTGTAAGGTGCTGCTCAACGTTATCTTCAAGAAAATACGGATGAAAGCCGAGCGCATAATACAAATTGGCATGTTGCTCTGCCAAAGTTTGAATACGAGCCCAGTTTTGCGGACCGACGGAAGGAATCAAAATTCTTGCGACGCCTTGCGTTTGAGCAAGCTCAAGTTGATGTGCAAAGTCATCTTGAAACACATCAAAATCAAAGTGGCAGTGCGTATCAAAGAGCTTCATCTTGACGCTTTTTATCTGTATCTGCGGGCAGAAAATCAGAGGATGGTTGGGCTTCACTCTTCTCTTCAGTTTGATGGGCTGGGTCTTTTCGATATGGGACACAACTGCGTTTCTGATCGGGAGTTAACCCCATCTCTTTACACCAGTTGTCGTAACGCTTTAGCCCACGTTTAAACCAATTCATATCTTATCCTTATATAAAAACGCCCTTGGCTAAGTTTATAGCCAAGGGCGTTTTAAAATCTAGTTTGCGTTAAGGCTTACCCTAACCGCGCAAATTAGTGCTCACGCGTCGCACGGAAATCAACGTCAGGGAAACGCTCTTTCGCCAAGTTTAAGTTAACCATTGTTGGGGCGATATACGTTAGGTTATCACCACCATCCAATGCTAAGTTCGCTTGATTCTTGCGTTGGAACTCATCCAGTTTCTTCGCATCACCACACTCAACCCAACGAGCAGTTGCAACGTTAATGCCTTCATAAATCGCTTCAACGTTATACTCAGATTTCAAACGAGCCACAACAACATCGAACTGAAGTACACCAACGGCACCAACGATCAGATCGTTGTTCTGTAGAGGACGGAATACCTGTACCGCACCTTCTTCTGATAGCTGAACCAAACCTTTGAGAAGCTGCTTCTGCTTTAATGGATCTTTCAGGCGAATACGACGGAATAGTTCCGGAGCGAAGTTCGGAATACCAGAGAACTTCAGTGATTCACCTTGCGTAAAGGTATCACCAATCTGAATAGTGCCGTGGTTGTGTAGACCAATGATGTCACCGGCGTAAGCGTGTTCTGCACGTGCACGGTCACCAGCCATAAAGGTTACTGCATCAGAGATACTCACTTGCTTGCCAAGACGAACATGGTTCATCTTCATACCTTGCGTGTAAGTGCCCGATACAATACGCATGAATGCGATACGGTCGCGGTGTTTTGGGTCCATATTCGCTTGGATCTTAAATACGAAACCAGAGAACTTCTCTTCAGTCGCTTCAACTTCACGTTCAACCGCTTGACGAGTTTTCGGCGCTGGAGCCCATTCAGTTAGACCGTCTAGCATATGATCCACACCAAAGTTACCTAATGCAGTACCGAAGTAAACTGGCGTCAGGTCACCTGTTAAGAACATTTCCAAATCAAACTCAGGGCAAGCACCCATGACAAGCTCAAGCTCTTCTCGAACACTTTCCGCAAGGCCTGCACCAACTTTTTCATCAAGCTCTGGGTTATCGAGACCTTTGATGATTCGAACTTCTTGAATCTCATGACCGTGACCTGATTCGTATAAAATCGTTTCATCACGGTGAATGTGGTAAACACCTTTAAACTCTTTACCACAGCCGATTGGCCATGTGATTGGCGCACACATCATGCCCAATTCGTTTTCTACTTCATCCAATACTTCCATTGGATCACGAACGTCACGGTCAAGTTTGTTCATGAAGGTTACGATTGGCGTGTCACGTAGACGTGTAACTTCCATTAGTTTACGAGTACGGTCCTCAACACCTTTCGCTGCATCGATAACCATCAGACATGAGTCAACTGCCGTTAGAGTACGGTAAGTATCTTCCGAGAAGTCTTCGTGTCCAGGCGTATCAAGTAGGTTTACCAGACAATCGTTGTAAGGGAACTGCATTACAGAAGTAGTAACCGAGATACCACGTTCCTTTTCCATTTCCATCCAGTCTGATTTTGCGTGCTGTGCGTTACCACGACCTTTAACCGTACCTGCTTTTTGGATCGCGTTTCCGAATAACAGTACTTTTTCAGTAATGGTGGTTTTACCCGCATCCGGGTGAGAGATGATAGCAAAGGTCCTTCGCTTATTGATTTCATTGAGAAAATCTTGGTTTGCCATGTATAAATTCTTTTAGTTTGTACACGGATTTGTACACACTTTTGGAAGTACTCTCTTTTCAGTTCTTCGCTTGTCAAATCCGTCGTGTTAATCGTAATTGGCCGCTATTTTCGCTGATCTTGACTTTATAAACAATCAATGGTTATCTAATCGGTTACCATTTACTCTCAGCGTGCGCCAATGCTCAGTTGTAGCTGTTTGCAATCGTTGCTTCTTCAGCTCATGAACAACTGTGGCTAAACCACAAATTCCTTCGCTACCAGAAATCGATGATAGCTTGTCGTACTACACCGATGATGGTGCAGTTGCCGTTGATCGGTATTGCAGGGTATTGGGGGTTCAAAGGTTTTAGGAACTTCTGTTCACCGTCAATGACCAACTGCTTAAAGGTTGCTTCTTTCGAATCATCCAAACGCGCAACAACCAATGAACCTGAAGAGTAAGGTAACTCAGGATCAACAACGATCACTGCTCCCTCAGGTATGGATTTTTTTCCGCTTGGATTTTCCATACTGTCGCCTTTTACGCGAAGTGCGAAACAACCCTCATGTGCTTTCCCAGTGACTTCACGCCACTCCTCAGCATCTTCATGAGCAAATCCTTCCGCTATTTCAGTCCAATCACCGGCCTGAACCCAGTTAATAAGAGGAATTCTTCCCTTAATATCAGGCCCGACTTCTACATTACCGACCCCCAAGCCAATCTCGCCATCACCTGTGGCGAGCCAATGAGCATTCACGCGAAGCGCCTCCGCGATCTGCATGGTGTAACGAGACCTAGCCGATTTACCAGAGCAAATCTGGCTGATCGACTGCTGTTTGATACCAATGCGACGAGCCAACTCAGACTGAGTCACCCCAGTAAGCTGCAAGGCATGGTTTAGTCGTTCGGATAAAGTTTTCATAAGCCCGTATTCTACAAATAAAACTGTAGCCTTTCAACAATTTTAACTGTTGACTTAACTACAGTTTAAACTGTAACATTCAATCTTGTAACAGTTATTATTGTAACAGGAGACGGTATGGAAGTGTTCAACACGACACAAAAACATCTCCGCCGTGCCATTGACTTGGTCGGCGGGCAATCAGCATTAGCACGAGCCATCAACTCAAAGCAGCAAAACGTCTGGTTTTGGTTGAATAAATCAGGGCGTGTTCCCGCTGAATTCGTTTTACCCATCGAACAAGCTACGCAAGGACAGGTAACCCGATCTCAGTTAAGACCGGACATCTACCCCGAATGCCCAAGCGAGCTGAAAGCCAGTAACCAGTAGGATTAAGGGCAAGTAATGGTCAGCATATTACGTAAACACAGAAGCGAGTACCTCCATGCGTGATTATGGCAAGGTCTATACCCGCTTTTGGCTAAAGCAAAATGTTTTGTCCTGGAGTGACTCAGCGAAGTTGCTAGGACTGTATTTGCTTACATGCCCACATTGTAATTTGCTTGGCTGCTTTCGATTGCCGATTGGTTACGTTGCTTCTGACTTGAACTGGGATGAGCAACAGGTTGCCAAGGCTCTAAATGAGTTAGAACAAGATCAGTTCCTCATTCGTTGCGAGGAATCCGGTTGGACTTTGATTCGGAGCTTTCTGAAGCACAACCCAATCGAAAACCCAAACCAAGGTAAAGCAGCCTTTCGGTTGCTTAAAGATGTACCTGCCGACTTCATTGGTATGGCATCACTTTTGAAATCTCTTGCCGCTTTTCAAGCTCGGCTTCCAGAAGAATTTTCATCATTGTTTATGCCTGATGGCAACCCGGTAAGGGACTCTCAACGGTCGGATGACTCTGAGAGAAGCAATAAACCAACAGTTAAAACTGTTAACCACATACAGTTTGAAGACTTCTGGGATGTACAAATACGCAAAGAAAAAAAAGCGAAAGCCAAAGAAGAATGGCTACGCATGGGCCTCAATGAAGACCATGAACTCGCCTTGGAAGTGCTAACACGCTGGAAAGAGCAACGAGATAACCGATTGCAGTATCAAGATCGGACTAAGACCCCTATGCCACATAACTGGCTTTTAAACCGGCAATGGGAAGACGAGTACGTTCGCATTGATGAAGTACAGCAATCATCGACGAGCCTAAAGGGCAGCAATCACCAATTGAATATTGAAGAAAGCAATCGCCGCATTGCTGAAAGCTGGGCCGGACCAGGTATTCGGGAGGTTCGTTCAAGTGCAGGAGGTTGATAAACGCGAGTTTGCTGAAGTTTGGGGAGCCGCTTGGGCCATGTATGGCAAAAGCGTATCACCACAATTGCTATCCATCGCATTTGAAGCCCTTCGTGCTTATAGCATTGAAGATGTGCGAATCGGTCTAACTCGGCATATTCAATCACCGGATACAGGGCAATTTTTTCCAAAGCCCGCTGACGTCATCAAGCATATCGACGGCAACTCGGGTTCAAGAGCCATGGTTGCTTGGAACAAAGTTGACAAGGCTGTTCGTCAGGTTGGCGCTTGGACATCAGTGATGTTTGACGATGCGCTTATCCACCGCGTGATTTCAGATATGGGTGGATGGGTTGAACTCTGCAAGGTTGATGACAGGGAATACCCCTTTAAGCAAAAAGAGTTTTTAACACGCTACCAGGCTTACTTGCTGCGGGGCGAAGTGGGTGAATACCCAAGGCTATTACAGGGTATTGCAGACCATCAGAACCAGCAAAAAGGATTTGATATGCAAGCGCCGGTTACCGTGGGCGACTGGTCAAAAGCAGCACAAGTTTATACAAGAGGCATCGCTGACTTTAGCGCAGTGCCTTTGAAAAGAATAAGCCCGAAAGCCATTCAGGCGCTTCTCGGAAATCAATTAGAGGACAAAAATGAAAACGATTAAAGCAAAAACCATTGCCCTAGTGATAGCCATGTCCGCAAGCACTTCAGTCTATGCGTTTCCGGGCTATCAGTGGGAAAAAGCAGCACAAAGCGTTGGTATTGATCCAGTCATGCTCTACGCCGTTGCCTTGGCTGAGTCGGCCTCACATCGTGGTCTCAACATGACCAGTCCATGGCCATACGCAATTCGCAATGGTTCAAACGCAACCTACGCCAAATCTAAGACAGAAGCAGAGCAACTGTTAAACCAGGCACTGCAAGAGACTGAAAAATATCAGCTCGATATTGGCCTTATGCAAATCAATTTGCATTGGCATGGGCATCGGGTGAGCTCAGCAGCGGAACTGCTAGACCCCATCACCAACCTTACGGTCGGCTCAAGTATTTTGGCCGAAGCAATCAAGTCTTCACCAAATGATTTAGAGCTTGGCATAGGCCGCTATCACAGTTGGAACGAAGAGCGTGCACGCTGGTATGGGCAAAGAGTGCTTTCTATCTATCGCAATATTTTACATGAACTGGAGGTCCGTCAATGACAACCAATCAACAAGACTTCTATCAATTAAATTTGGCGTACCTACACGCAGCACGAGAATTAGCGCGAATTGATCCGCAAGAGGCCGTCTTGCGCTTTGGACTTACACGCGACGTGGTTGATGCTCTGATTAATGCTGGTGTTGATGACCTGCAACGAGTGGCGACCTCATCATTCATGCTGTTTCAACCAAGGGGTAACCAAAGCCAACTGATTGAGATGGTGAAGAGTAAAGGTACAGGTATCCCAAGAATCGCTTACCTATTATCAACCCTAAACAACAAGGGGGATGCATGATTGATAACCTGTCCAAAAGTGAGCTGTTTACCCGAGCCTCGCTGCTTATTAAATACGGATTTCGAACGACCATTATCGCGCTCGATACAGGTTTGCCAATCCACATTATCAGAAGGCTGCACAAAGAAGTGACTGGCAAGTCACCTTGTCCTGGTCAATTGCCAGAATCTGATGCCATCGTTAAAAGCAGAAGAGCCCTAGTTGAAGGCTCCCTGCTGATGGCGCTTTATGTCAATATTGGTGGTGATAATGTCTACAAGCAATTAAATATCGATGCTTTGATGAAGGCTTACGATGCGTACTTGGTTGCAAGAGAAGAGGCAGATCTTCCAGCTGAGATCCCCTGGAAAAAACTGACCATCAATGAAGGTTGGGTTCTAGCTCGTGATTTAAGATCACAGCTTGCATCCTTACACCGGTGTCGATGCGGCAGTCTGTATTTGACGGTATCTCAACAGCGCATTCAGCTTAAATGTCCTGTGTGCGAGATTATGGCCGAGCAAACCACTAGAGCACTTTTTGAGAACTAACATGCTGATACATGATTTGATTGTGCACCGCCCGTGCACTTTGAGAGTACTAAGAAGATGACAAACTTACTTAAATCTTTACCAGCACGCTGCTGGGTTATTTCACTGGGGCTTTTTCTGGCGACTTTGGCTGTGGCTCATTTTTTTCCCTCAGAAATATTAACAGCATCTGCCAAGTTAGCGGCTTTGCCATTTCTGATTTGCACCATCGTTTTTTTCAGTTACTTGGGGTTCAAAGCAACTGCTAGTCCTATCGGCCTTATAACTGTCACCTTAGTGTTTGTAGCAATCGCATATTGGCAAGCGAGTTGGACAATGTTATGTGTCGGTTTAGCTTTCTTGGGCTTAAGCGGTCTAATCCGTTTGTTTCAAAGGCAACTGAAAGATACCGGTCGAGAACTAAGCCTGAGCGAAAAAAAATATTGGTACTGGGTAAACGAATTTGCAGATGGTCGCTCATCTATTCTCCCCAAAAAACCAAAAAAGTAGCCAGCCTACCACGCTGGCTACCTTCTATTTCTAGTTCCTTCCTGATGCCTGGTTATAGGCCCTAATATCGATCAAGTTGTTCTGAGCATAATCTCCCGCAAGGGATGCATTTGAGATCACCGCTATCTGCTTATCCACAAATGCTTTATCTTCTTCGGACACACTGTCAGGGATGTAAGCACCACTCTCATCCTTTTGACGATACTCATTTAGCATTTGCTCCCTTATGCCAAGCATTTCAGGCGACCAACTCGATGAGTCTTCAGAGTTGAATACGCGTCCCGCCAAACCTTCATTGAAAGCTTGAGCGAACACTTGGCTTTGAATCGGTGTCAATCCCATTCTCTGCCCTTCGCCGTATGCTTCCTGTTTAAAATCATCGGCGTACTGTTCTAAGAACTCACCATACCGATTGTTAACTGCCGCACCAAATGCCCCCGCCAACATGGCTTCAGACTTAGTGCCCCAGGGCTTTGTTGCTTAATTCGATGAGAAGACATGGTAGCCCCATGTTGTTCAGTTCTTAAACAACATACTGAGTTTCAG
>NZ_JAWOQN010000199.1:0-970 GCF_033337395.1 Vibrio sp. YT-19(2023)
GTCTTTGTCCACCAAACCTTCGCTTGGCATGGGTACATAGTCTTGATCGGCCATGTACTTACCGCGATCAGCAAACGCGAGACCAGATGCGTCCGCAATGACCTGCCAAGATTTGGCGCTGTCTGGTCCCCAGCCTTTGAGGTCATATTGTTCGGTGATAGCCAAGATCTGTCCGACAGTTAGCGCGCCTGAGCTTGGTGGCCCCATGCCGCAGATGTCGTAGCTTTGATAAGCCGCACAAACGGGCTCTCTCTGTTTGATGCGGTAAGTATCAAAATCTTGTTGTGCCAATACGCCCGGGTTACCCACTGCTGTTTGCACGGTTGCGATAATGTCTTTGGCAATATCACCTTGATAGAAGGCTTGAGCACCTTGCTTGGCGATGGCTTGCAAGGTTTGCGCGTATTCTGGATTCTTTAATCGTGTGCCTTCGGCTTTTGGTGAGCCATCGGCGTTAAAGAAATACGCTTTTGTGGTCGGAAAACGTGATAAACGCTCGGCGTCGTTGGCAATCAAACTGGCGAGACGAGGGCTGACGGCAAAACCTTCCTCAGCCAAGTTGATCACTGGCTGAATGATCTTTTTCCATTCCAGCTTGCCGTATTTTTGGTGGGTATCCCACAACAGTTTGACGGTGCCCGGCGTCGCGACAGATCGTCCGCCTACAACGGCATCATAGAATTGCAGCGGCTGGCCTTGGTCGTCCAAAAACAGTGTTGGGGTTGCGGCGAGGGGCGCAGTTTCTCGACCATCATAAGTGGTGAGCTTTTGTTGTTCGCCATCCCAATACACCAAAAATGCGCCGCCACCAATGCCGGAAGATTGTGGTTCGACTAAGCCAAGCATCAGTTGTACCGCCACCATAGCATCAATGGCATTGCCGCCTTGCTCCAGTACATCAGCACCAGCTTGGGTAGCCATTGGGTTCGCTGCTGTCACCATATAGTCTTTGGCTTTGACCAGTTGTTTG
>NZ_JAWOQN010000200.1:0-967 GCF_033337395.1 Vibrio sp. YT-19(2023)
AATTTGGATAACATTAACATCAATACCGCGCAGTGCATTCATCAGTAATTCACTTGAAGAGGCAGTACCGCCAGAGGTCAGCACATAAACTTGCTGCTTGCCTAGAGTAGGCAACACTTGGTCTGAGAACTTGCCTGCTGCCCAGTCGATGGCTACGTTAGTAAATGGGTATACATTGTCGCCATTAGGTATGGTTTTCATGATCTTATCGTTGTGAATCAGCTCACTAAAGACACGATTTTTATCCGCGCCGCTGAGCATGTATCCCACTTGAGAAGATTGCAGTACTAAACCGCCGCCGTTGTATCGTAAATCGATAACAATTTCATCAACCTGAGCTTCTGCCAATTTATTAAAGGCGTTAATGAGCGGTGTTTGTGCGCTTGGCTCGAACGAGTTGTATTGCAGGTAACCGACTTTTTTACCGTTGTGCTCGATGACTTTCGCATTACGAACCGGAGAAGTCGCAACATCTGCGGCTTTCAGTATTACTGACTTTCTGTATCCATCTACGGTTTCAAATGTAAACGAATACTCTTTATTTATTTCTGGACTAAATAGCGTGGTATTAATCGTATTAATTTCTGCGTTGTTTGAAGTATTAACCACATCGATTGAGCCAATCTTTATTAACTTATCTCCACGAACAATACCGTTTAATGCGGCTGGAGAGTTGTCTTCCGTATAAGAAATACGAACGTCTCGAGGCTCTGTCGCTTGAATGAACGACCAATTAAATCCAAACCCAGCAACCAATCCCGATTGTGAGGATTTCATTTCATCATCATAAGGAATAGCGAAGTGAAAGCGATCTTTCGTTTTTCCAGTTGCAGTTGTTTCAGAAGTCACGAGTGAGTGGAAATAAGCGATGACACTACTGTAAAAGCTTGGGTTTCTATCCGGTACTTCATCGTACCAAAGGTAGGTTTCATTGGTAAAAGCACGTAAAAAGAGTTTTTCTTGCAAC
>NZ_JAWOQN010000201.1:0-967 GCF_033337395.1 Vibrio sp. YT-19(2023)
ACTGATTCCATGTTGTCTTCGATGCTATCTGGCGTTTGAGCAAAAAAGTCTAATCCAGTTTGACGTTCAACTTCGTCAATGGTGGTAATAAAGTTGGCTAACTCAGAGCTTGAAACATCACGATGCGGGACAATGAACGCAATGGCTTCATCAAAGCTTGGATCAAGAATGACTTTGTAAAATGCGCTCGGGATCGCCACACCATTACCGATTGTTCCTTCGTTACCTTGGTAAATCGGTCCGGTCACCACATAAAGTTCATTGTACTCATTGGCGAGATCACGAACATGTTCCTCTAGAACGCGCCAACCAACTCGGTTAAACCCCGGCAGTTGAGGTGACATGTTGCTCATCAAAAAGCTTTGCTTCATTGACTCTTGGGTGAAATCCATTGTCGCTGACGGCGCAAGGTGCCCTCTGTCGTATCCTGAGCCTTTGTAGTCCGCTAGGGTAGAGCGCGCGTAATCCGGCATTTCAGTGTCTTCTTGGAAGGCGTTACTGCGTTTGTTGGTGATGTTCACGCTTTCCGCGGTAATGTGGTAAGCAACCCAGTCTGCATTTTTGGTGTTGTAGTTGTACCCAACCGCATAGCCATCTCTGCAAAGGAACTGATCGCTGTTGCTTGAAGGTATGCCTTTATCAAGGTGTTGACCGCAAGTTTCAGCAAGAGTAGGGAAGGATAGGAGTGTGACTAAAGATACTAAGATGATGTTTTTCATTATTTTTCTCCGTTATTAAGAGATTTAAAAATAATGAAATTACTCACTAAGACTGTGAATTAGCTTATAAACTAATCAGTATCTTGTAGGTTAATGATGAGGTAAATATCATTGCCGTGAATGTAAAGGGTTACACAACAGATTTTATAAACGTATTGTCTAACCCAAAACTTACAGCGTAAAAGAGATGTGCTTACTCGGCTTTATTTGGTCCGGTAAAGCGAATGTCTTGTAGGTTAAAGCCGAGC
>NZ_JAWOQN010000202.1:0-967 GCF_033337395.1 Vibrio sp. YT-19(2023)
CCAGCGTTCAACGCGTTCAAGATCCCAGACGAGATCTCTGACGACCTAGCGTCTATCTTTGACCCGTTTGGTAACGCGGTACACACTGCGCTTTCTTTCGACCTTGTGGGTGAAGACGTGCTGATCACAGGTGCTGGCCCAATCGGCATCATGGCGGCAGCGGTTGCTAAACACGTGGGTGCTCGCCATGTGGTTATCACAGACGTAAACGAATACCGTCTAGAGCTTGCTCGTAAAATGGGCGTGACTCGTGCAGTAAACGTGGCTGAAGAGAAGCTAGAAGATGTAATGGCTGAACTAGGCATGACAGAAGGCTTCGACGTAGGTCTTGAAATGTCGGGTAACCCAGCGGCATTCAACTCAATGCTAACGACAATGAACCACGGTGGTCGTATCGCTCTGTTGGGTATTCCGCCATCAGACATGGGTATCGACTGGAACCAAGTGATCTTCAAAGGTCTGGTTATCAAAGGCATTTACGGCCGTGAAATGTTCGAAACGTGGTACAAGATGGCTTCACTGATTCAATCTGGTTTGGATCTATCGCCAATCATCACGCACCACTACAAGATTGATGATTTCCAAGAAGGCTTTGACGTTATGCGCTCTGGCATGTCGGGTAAAGTTATTCTTGATTGGGAATAATCAGTTCTAGTAAGAAAAGCGCTCCAAAAGGGGCGCTTTTTGTTTATTTTAGCCCTATCTTTTTCGTCCATTTTCTTAATTTCAGCCTAGAATTTTACTGCCGTTTAATAACCAATTTCCTGCTCGACTCTGTTCAAATCGACTTTATTTTCTTCTGAAACTTCAGCAAAGCTTCACTTTCCGTATTTAGAACAACCAAATAACCTTTTTATTTTTAAGTGTATTTTATGGTTTTATATCTCGTCAAAGTTACCTTTTGTGGTTATTTGTTTTTTAAGTGTGTCTGTTTTTATACCTAACTTACTTCTTTTATATGTTTCGC
>NZ_JAWOQN010000203.1:0-964 GCF_033337395.1 Vibrio sp. YT-19(2023)
AAACATTGATGAAGCAATGCATGAAGTCGCAATGGACATCAATGAAGGGGCAGACATGGTGATGGTTAAGCCAGGTATGCCATACTTAGATGTAGTTCGCCGAGTGAAAACCGAGCTGCAAGTTCCGACATTTGCTTACCAAGTATCGGGCGAGTACGCGATGCACAAAGCGGCGATTCTTAATGGCTGGTTAAAAGAGCGCGAGACAGTAATGGAATCACTACTGTGCTTTAAGCGTGCGGGCGCCGATGGCATCCTGACTTACTTTGCAAAAGACGTAGCAGAGTGGTTAGCGGAAGAGAATGCACAAGCCGCTCAGCACCTAAAGATGGCTCGAGAAGCGACAGAAGAGTAATTATCGCTCAGTGAGAAAAACCAGACCGACAATAGTTGTTCGTCTGCATATACCCAAGTAACCTCAGGCGGATTACAAAAGGCTTGTATATCCCAAAAAATCCAAGGTGCTTGGGTATATTTATTTCTGGAGAAGAGAACAATGACAATGCTGATTCGTGAAGGCACGTTGGAAGAGGCACTTCAAGTGGTCACTCGAGTGAAAGAGTTTGCCAACGGAGAAACCTTAGATTCGATGTCACAGCGTCTTGGAGACAAAAACAGCCTAATCCTAGTGGCTGAGAAAAACGGTGCTATTGTCGGTTTTAAAATCGGCTACGAACTGGATGAAGACACCTTCTATAGTTGGTTTGGTGGTGTTGCGCCGCAAGCTCGAAATGAGGGAGTCGCGCAGATGTTGTTAGAGGCTCAAGAAGAATGGGTCGCAGAACAAGGCTATAAAACACTAAAAGTGAAATCTCGAAACCAATTTCCTGCCATGCTCAGATTGTTGTTGAGAAATGGATATCTTATTGAAAAGTTTGAAGAAAAAATCAATCTTCGTGAATCGAGAGTGCATTTCATTAAAGCAATGTGAAAATAAATGAGATTTTTTCTCATTTAACTGTTG
>NZ_JAWOQN010000204.1:0-962 GCF_033337395.1 Vibrio sp. YT-19(2023)
AAACAGCGGCATGAGAAAATCGAACGTATCGCTACCCATAAACATCGGCAGTTTACTTGCCTGAACAATGCCGCGGTCAAATCCGGATTTTAGCGCTGCAAATAATGGCTCTAATGGGCTGTGCTTCATCATCATCGCAATCGTACTTTGCCCTTCATTCACCGCTTTGATGTAGGTGTCTAAAGTGCGGTGCAGCATCATCCCGTAGCCGCCAATGTTGCCACCAGCACCGCATCCAATCGGCAACACTTCTGCGTACGTCTTGGCTAAGCTGTTGTATAGGCTACGCTCACGGTTATCGACGGCCCAGTGGTTCACGCTCAACTGCTTCATATGGTGCTTCGCCATAAAGTTCACACCCAGCTCATACATGCCCGCTTTCTCTGGCGTCGTCGCTGGTGGGGGGATCTTGCCTTTTTCAACGAGATTGAGCATTGGCGCAGTGCCACCCACGACCAACTGATACAAATCCAAGCCATGCGCGCCTGTCGACATAAAATCGTTAAGATCTTGTTCAAGTATTTCTTTGGTTTGATAAGGCAAGCCGTACAACAAGTCGATGATGACTGGGATTTTGTCTTCCTTCGCCAGTTCCGAAACGCGTTTAAGTACGTCTTCTCTATCATCAAGACGCTTTGCACTGCGACGAACTTGAGTGTTGAAGCTCTGCACACCAAAAGAGAAGCGATTAAAGCCGCCATCTAACGCACCTTGATACAACTCATCGGAAAAACGATTGATGCGCCCTTCTAAAGTAATTTCGCAATCAGACGCGAGAGGGAAATAATCATGAATGGCCAGCCCCAGCACGCGAACTTGTTCGGGAGAAAGATCGGTCGGCGTTCCACCACCAATGTAAACCGCATGGAAGATGCCGCTTTGCGTCCAAGGCAGTGCCGCTTTCTCCTTCAAATCCTGCATTAAAGCAGCGAAGTACTCATCGACAAGTTTGCGACTGGCCG
>NZ_JAWOQN010000205.1:0-961 GCF_033337395.1 Vibrio sp. YT-19(2023)
CACCTTCTCATGTCAGTCACCGCACAACGACGCGATATTTACGATCCTGACCTCATTACAGAGTTTGCGAAACAAGTTCGTGACGAAGAATCTCTTGAGTATTTAGTGTGTCTCACGGTTGCGGATATTTGCGCAACCAATCCAGAGCTGTGGAATGCTTGGAAACGCACGCTGCTTGCCGAGCTCTTCTACTCAACGCAACGCGCACTGCGTCGCGGATTAGAAAATCCGGTTGATGTGCGTGAGCGTATTCGCCATAACCAACAAATGGCTTCCGCGTTGCTGCGCAAAGAAGGGTTTTCTGCGCGCCAAATCGAAGTGTTGTGGCAACGATTCAAAGCCGACTATTTCTTGCGCCATACTCACACTCAAATCGCTTGGCATTGTGCGCATTTGCTGCGTATGGATGATCCAAACAAGCCGCTGGTACTTATCAGCAAAAAGGCTACGCGCGGTGGAACAGAAGTGTTCGTTTACACCAAAGATCAACCAGCGTTGTTTGCTACCGTGGTGGCGGAGCTCGACCGTCGTAACTTTAACGTTCATGACGCACAAATCATGACCAGCAAAGACGGCCACGTGATTGATACCTTCATGGTGCTCGACCAACATGGAGAAGCCATTGACGAATCTCGCCATGCTGCCGTGATTAAACACCTCACTCACGTACTGGAAGCGGGTCGTCCGACGAAGATTAAAACGCGCCGCACTCCAAATAAACTTCAACACTTCAATGTGAAAACCAAAGTCGATTTCTTACCAACGAAAGGGAAGAAACATACCTTGATGGAGTTTGTAGCACTCGATACTCCGGGACTACTAGCCAAAGTCGGACGTACTTTTGCCGATTTGAATATTAACCTCCACGGCGCAAAGATCACGACTATCGGCGAACGTGCAGAGGACTTATTTATTCTCACTAGCGAAGCTGGCGGTAGACTCAGCGAAGAACAACAAAATG
>NZ_JAWOQN010000206.1:0-960 GCF_033337395.1 Vibrio sp. YT-19(2023)
ACCGAAGCACCTGCTCATCTCTTTGTGCTTTGGTTAAACGCTCTTGAAGAATCTCACTGAGCAGTGCGCCATTATCAAAGAACTCATCCAAACTCAGAGAGCGTAGCTCTTCAGGAACCAGTGATTCCACTTTTACGCTATCCGGTTCAATATCCAGACCAGACTCACGCGCTAAGATAACCAGTTTACGCATGACATCCGAACCATCTAAATCAGCACGCGGATCCGGTTCTGTTAATCCTTGCTGCCACGCTAAATCGACCAACTCATTAAACGGCACCGAGCCATCAAACTGCTGGAACAGCCAAGAAAGTGTTCCCGAGAAGATTCCGGATAGCGCCACAATCTCATCACCACTTTCACGCAGATCTCGCACGGTATGGTTGATAGGTAACCCAGCCCCAACCGTCGCGTTGTAGAGCCAGTAACGACCGATTTTCGCGAATGCATCTTGCACTTGATGGTAATATTGACTATCGGCAGAGCCTGCCACTTTGTTAGCAGAAATTAAATGGATGCCTTGCTGAGCGATATCAACATAACGTTGCGCCAACTCTTTGCTCGCGGTCACGTCCAATACCACGGCTTCATCATAACCTTGTAAATCGCCCAACCGACTCAGCCACGTCCCATCGTTCTCAATACTTTCATCATCAAACTTGTCGGCAACCGCCGCCGCATCGATACCTTTTTCATCAAACCAATATGTCTGGCTATCGACAACGGCGACTAAGTCAAAGCTCATACCGTGGCGTTTTTCGAGTTCTGTTTTCTGAATCGCAAATAGATTTAACCAGCTAGAACCGATATTGCCTTTGCCACATAACGCTACCGCTACGCGCTTTTGCGCTTGGAATAACTGGCTGTGAATCAACTGCACTAATGCTTCGGTATCGGTGCGACGTAGTACCGCAACTAGGCTTAGACCTGATTCAGTTTCAGAAACAAATTCAACTGGTG
>NZ_JAWOQN010000207.1:0-958 GCF_033337395.1 Vibrio sp. YT-19(2023)
ATACGCCAACCATCATCAAGGTCTTAGAGAACGACACGTTCGAAGGCGACGACAAAGTGGTGTCGCTGGATACCAATAACGGCCCAGCCAACGGCACGGTCTCGGTCAACTCGGACGGCAGCGTGACTTACACGCCAAACGACAACTACCACGGTACAGACAGCTTTACCTACATCGTCACCTCCGGTGGGGTATCGGAGTCCACCACGGTGAACGTCGATGTCACACCAGTCAATGATGCGCCAGTGGCAAAAGATGATACCGCTGTTACTGATGAAGACACGCCAGTCACGATTGATGTCCTGCTAAACGATACTGATATTGATGGTGATACGCTGTCTATCCAATCGGCGTCCGTACCTGAAGCGCAAGGCACAGTCGAGATTGTTGATGGCAAATTGGTCTTCACACCGGCTGAGAACTTCCATGGCGACGCTGAAATCACTTACACCATCACTGATGGTTCGCTGACTGACCAAGCGACGGTCAACGTCACCGTGAATGCCGTAAACGACACGCCTGTGGTTGAAAGCAACCTCGCAGACCAAACCTTGGCGGAAGACTTTACGCCATACAGCATCGATCTGAATACCGCCTTCAGTGATGTGGATAACGCCGATGGTGAGTTAACGTTTAGTGTCTCTGGCAACAGTAATGTCAATGTCTCAATAGAAAATGGCATTGCTACGTTCACTCCAACCGCAGACTGGAACGGCTCAGAAGCATTGACCTTTACGGCTACCGATCCAAGCGGTGAAAGCGTCAGCCAAACGGTGAACTTCACAGTAGCCCCTGTGGCGGACATCGTGGCAGACAACGCGACGGTTGTGGAAGATACGCCAACCATCATCAAGGTCTTAGAGAACGACACGTTCGAAGGCGACGACAAAGTGGTGTCGCTGGATACCAATCACGGTCCAGCCAACGGCACGGTCTCGGTCAACCCGGATGGCAGCGT
>NZ_JAWOQN010000208.1:0-958 GCF_033337395.1 Vibrio sp. YT-19(2023)
GATTGGCATGGCGTCGAAAAGCTCTCGGGTCAGTTGGGTTTGTCATTTGATGAAGTCAAAGCCTCGTTAAGTGAAGCGGTTCGCTGGAGCCAAAGCGTCGTCGCGGTCTAATTCTCTCTATTAGTATGAAACTTTTATGAAGGCAAGGGTGTGGCTCTTTACTCTTTGGCACAATTAAATAAACATATACGCATATCCATATATAGGTATGTTAACTATGCTTCCACATCAGTTTTTCAAGCTTTTATCTGACGAGACTCGTGTGCGCTGCTTAATGCTGGTGGCCCGCGAAGGAGAAATTTGCGTAGGTGATTTGGCGTTTGCATTGCAAGAGAGTCAGCCGAAAGTTTCTCGTCATCTTGCTCAGTTAAGATCGAGTGGCATTTTAGTCGATAAGCGTCAGGGACAATGGGGGTACTACGAGTTATCGCAGCAATTGCCAGGATGGATGCGCAAGTTGATTGAAGACTTAGTAGCATCGAATTGATTGAAGCAAGAATACCAAGACGACATTACACGCTTGCACGATAAAAGTCGTGAGGCTTGCTGTTAACAGCGAACAAAGATTCAAGGTTGAAGATTAAAGGGTAAGACTATGACGATTAAAGTAGGGATTAACGGGTTTGGGCGCATTGGACGTTTGGCGCTGCGCGCGGCATTCGATTGGCCAGAATTGGAATTTGTGCAAATCAATGATGTTGCGGGCGATGCAGCAACGTTGGGCCACTTATTAGAGTTCGACTCTGTTCAAGGCCGTTGGCACCATGAAGTGCAGGTTGAGGGAAATGAACTCGTTATCAATGGCAAGCGCATCGCGACGACACAGCATCGCGACATCGATGCTGTGAATTGGTCTGGTTGTGATGTTGTGATTGAAGCGACAGGCGTGCACCGCAAAACATCGTACCTTGACCAATATATCGATCAGGGCGTGAAGCGAGTGGTGGTTAGCGCACCA
>NZ_JAWOQN010000020.1:0-100658 GCF_033337395.1 Vibrio sp. YT-19(2023)
AATCTATATATATTAATAAAGATAATTAACTAGTGTCAATCTAATTATAACTATGGGGATTCTTAGTCGAATGAAAAAAAGCCCCCTTAAAAAGGAGGCGAGATGCAGGATGGATAACGTCGATCTTGTTAGTGGTACTTATTAACTCTGCCTTCGACGAAAAAGACTTCACACTGATAACGTTGAGCAATATCGCGAAGCATTGATTGATTCATTAGGGCAATCTTGTTCGATGCGACGACAGCGCTAGCGTTACCAGACTGAATAGCTTTAATCACGATTTCCACTTCAGAAAGCTGTTGAGACGGCTTCATCTGAATGATGTTTTTACAGCAAATATTAGAAGCAGTGAGTTGTTCAAAGTCTGGACGAGGGCAGTCTGCTGTAAACAAAATCCATTGTTTCTGCTGCGATAAAACAGCCAGCTTAGATAGAAGCTGATCCGAAACGGCCATGGGCTTAGTTGCTTGTGCCAATACGTTGTAGCGAGAGTATGTATGAGATTGACTTTGTAACTGCATCTTACTGTTCCTTTATACATGCTGTATGCCTATACAGTAGTTTGTTTTGGCGACCTGATCAACAAGTTTCTCAAAAGTTATTTGCGGTTTTTTGAGAAGGAAATAAAAGGATTTTATTTTAAGTAATTGAATTTATTTGTTTATTTTTCATTTCTGATATGTCTAACATCAATTTAAAAATGTGAGGTGAGTAGAAAGTTGGACGAGAGACATACAGGGGTTTACTACTGTATATACAGGTGTTTTTCACGGACAATGGTTTGTATACAGTGGGAGAGGGCTGATAACCGATGCGACGTGCTATGTAAGATAGGAGGGAATACGAGATAGAGATTGGAAATAGGGCTTGGCCGATCAAAAAAGCGCCTTAAAAGGCGCCTTTGAAAATCAGTTCCGTTGATTCCGTCTTGCTTAGCTCGCTTGTTGCAAGCGTTCGCGCATTTGTAATTCGCCTAGGTTAAATAGGCGCACGTCGATTTTCGCCATATCGTAGCAAGCTTTACATGAGTAGTGGTGCTTGCCATCTAAATAATCGTGACGAGTTACAAGGCTAGGTTTTTTACACCAATCACAGGTGCCTTCTTCAGTGAACATTGATTTTCTCCCCACCTAGATTAATTTGAGTCGTTAGGTGTTATTTTGCGCCGGGCATTATGGCATAAAAGCGCGACTTAAGTTAAATGTCTGTTAATTTGTTTGAGAGGGAGATCGATTGCGGCGCTTGATTATATAGGTCTAAAAGCATGCTAGCCAAAGTATCCTGACCTATTTTTACTGTTTTGTAACATTTTGTGAGACGAGCTTAAAGGCATGATTGAGTCGCTTCATTTCTTCTTCACTGCCTCTTGTGTCAGGATGATAAAGCTTTGATAGCTGTCTATAGCGTAGCTTGATTGCTTGTAAATCAGGGATGTGTTGTGGTGTGTAGCCAAACATAGCACACGCGACGCTTAGCTTATGGTTCTCTGCCTGGGTTTTGGATTTCTTAAATTCTTTGAATACTTTCTCTAGCTGGCGTTTCAGTTGCTTGTTCGTAAACTCTAGCTCTTTTATTTTTTTCGCCATTCGTTGATTTTGGCTTTCCTCTTTGGCTTCAAGCGCTTTTCTATTCTGCTTAAGTTTCTTGATTACGAGAAAACTTAAGCCGCTGATGATGAGTATCGCCGCTAGCCAGATCAGCCATAAAAACTGCGAGTGTTCTACTTTGGGGTTTGCAACTGTGCTTTTCTCTTCCTGTGCTTGCTCAGCCTTTTTATCGAGCGACTTTATTTGCGAGACTTGTTTAGCTCGCAGTTGGTTGAAGCGCTGCTCTAATAGTTGATTATAAGCTTGTTCTGCTGCTGGATTATGCTGAGAAGCCATTTGATACAAGGCTTCAGTCAATTGAGAAGTTGTGACCTTATCTGGATTGCGCTGAATAAAATCGGCGAGAAGAAAGCCACGATCGGTTGGGTCATTGAGTGCGATAGAGGTTAGCCAATATAACGCTTGTGTTTCATTTTTTTCACCATTGATCCCTTTAGCAAAGTCGTTCGCGAGCTGTTTTTGTGCAGGGAGGTAACCTTGGTTGGCGGATTGCTCTAGCCAGTAGCGCGTTTCTGGTGAGGCTTCAGCTTCGTTTGATGCCAATAAACGTTGTGCGTACTCGTATTGTTCGATGGGGTCATTTGGAGCTTGAGAGGCAAGCGAGTAACCAGAAAAGCTGAGGCTAAATAAGCAGAGTAGGGCAGACGTTTTGACAGACATCAATATGTCAGGCCTAACGATAATGGTTAGGCCTGCTCCGGTAATTTTTTATTATTACCGTTATGGTGCAACCAAATTACTTCAGTGGCAAGATCTGGATTTCAACACGACGGTTGCACGCACGACCTTCAGAAGTTTGGTTTGAGCAAATTGGGTTACGTTCGCCGTAGCCGCGTGCAATTGCACGACCAGGTGCAACGTTTTGAGATACTAGGAATTGACGTACGGACTCTGCACGGCGCTCTGACAACGTTTGGTTGTATGACTCACTACCTGTGCTATCCGTGTAACCGTCAATAACGAGACTGGTATCTGGGTACTCAACTAGGATGCGAGCAACACCGCGTAGAGTATTATGGATACTAGCATCAAGCTGGTAAGAGCTTGAAGAGAAGCCGATACCGTTTTCCATACGCAGTAAAAGCTGATTTTCACCAACACGCTGAACTTGTACGCCAGAGTTTAGCAAAGCGCGACGTAACTCCGCTTCTTGTTGGTCAAAGTAGTAACCAACGCCAGCGCCAGTCGCTCCGCCTGCGGCTGCACCAATGAGTGCATGCTGACGACGTTCTTTAGCATCATCACCCGTTGCTAGGCCGATTGCTGCGCCAGCGATCGCACCAATAAGCGCGCCTTGCGTGGTGGAGTTAGTTTCGTATTCACCCGTTGTTGCATTTTGGCGTTGAGTGGCTTGACAGCCAGTAAGAGCTAGCACTAGAGCTAGTGCAATAGGCATCTTTTTCAAGGGAAAATCTCCGTATAAAACTGAGGCGAAACCATGCCTCATAATGGGATGCGAATTATGAATAAACAAGCATTAATATTTGTTATGAGAAAGTAAGATTGATAAGAGTTTCTGTAAGAAAATTCCTACCAATACTGCCAAAGCTCTCAAAGTAAGCCCCATCGACATCGAAGTCATTGCTGCTTATGTGAATCCTTTACTATTCTGGCTATTTCGATGAATCGCCCAACATTTTGCGTGCTTGTTCGCCGCCCACTCCACGGTTAACTGAAACCTTTCTACCTTTCTTTAAGCCCACTTCGTAGTCTTCAGTTAGGTTTTTCATTGCTTCTTTCAATTGCTTCTTGAACGTTTCGCGGTCAATGTTTTGGAATTCTTTATCAATATAGTCATTAATTTTATTGGCCGACTCTTCATCTGGAGAAATAATTGGCAATTTTTCAATCGCGCCTTCCACCCAGCCAGATACAAATGAGTTCACACGGCGAGTCACTTCCTGAGAAGAGGTGCCGGTGCCAGCAAAGCTGTTTCGGAATTGTCCGGTACTTTCGTTCATCTCGCGATAAACAATATCGAAAGCAAATGCAGCAAAAATAGCGCGATCTGCTTCACCGATAAATTCGACACGTTTGAGCCCTTTGTGATTCAACAATACTGCTTCGACACCGAATTTTGTGTTAATGCCGCGAATCACTCGCAATATGGTAGAACTGATGTTCGCTGGTAGCAGATGAGAAGATTGTGTTTTTCCCATTCTGATGAACTCAATATCGTCTTTATCGAGACCATATTTAAGCATGAGGCGATGTGCCATTTTGATAGCATTGGCAGCCTCATTAACATTAGCGGAATTGCCCAGTTCTAAGCACTTGGCGATTTTTTTCAGAGCTTTTTGTTTATCCATCGACAACCAGTAACGAAAGCAGAAAATTTATGAAGTCAGACATATTACCTTTTTTGACATAAAAACGAAATACAAGGTGGGACTGAAGATAATTTCAGCACATAAAAAGAAGCCTCGCATTAAGCGAGGCTGGCGTTTTAGTTCGTCGTAATCAGTATGAAGTCGTACTTGTGTCTAAGAAGCCATTCTTCATTAAGATTCGTTAGAATTACAACCCGAGCTGGTTGAGCAAGTCATCGGCATCATCGTTTGATCCCGACGATTTAGATTCTTTCTCAGCCAACTGTTTACGTGTTGCCTCTAAAATGTCGTCTGGGTTTTCGTCTTCAGCAACTTCAAACTCTTCCAGTTGGATGAACTCAGTTTTATCCATTGCTAGTTCGAGATAGAAAATATTGTTGTTTTCGGTGGAGAACGTCACTCTGCGCGCTTGAGGGCGGTCAAGGTTGGTATCAACTTGTAAGATAACTTGCTTATTCAGCGCCAGCATTTTTGGTTGGTTTTGTGTGATGTTCGTTTGCAGGTCTTTACGAATTTTATTAGTGAAGTCTCCGACCAGTTGATTCATGAGTTCACCCAGAACATCGCCTACCTCGTCAGAAGTATGAGATATTGCCAGTTCTTCTTCTGGCATGCCCATATTACGCATGTAGTTGGTGTAGATCTCCAGTGCGGCTTTTGCCGTAAAATTAATCACAACTAGCCCGGTAAATCCGCCATCAAACAGAACAAAACAGCCAAAATCTGGTTTGAGGCTAGTCTTGTGGATTTTTTGCACCATTGCTGAATAATTTACTTGAGAAGATGTCGCCGAAGTAAGTACGCCAGAAACAGACTGGCAAAGTTTGAGAAGGATATCTTCAGTGGTCACAATTTTATTTTTTTTCATTCTGAAAACTCATCTAGAAACGCGATTCGTTCCCCAATGTAGGCATCAAGCGTGAAAAAATAAAGCATAAGTTTAATTATTGTATCGAGATTCTGATTTGCTCGTCTTTTTAAATGTTGTAAAGTGACGAAATTCAAAGAATATTACTTCACTAACTCTTTTGTGGTGTTTTTTCGCTTAGCGCCAATTTGTATGAGAAGTGAGCAAATAATTACACAACCCGCAGCTGATCGGATCAGCGTCGTAGGGGCAGGAAGCAAATGTTACCAAGATTACACTCGCAAACTGATGTCGATCCTCTTGTTCTTAGTTTTCTGAAAGAGCTTGAGCACGCCGGATTCACTGGTGATATCGAAAGCCAATATTCAAGCCGACTAGCGGTTGCCACTGACAACAGTGTTTACCAGCAACTTCCTCAGTCTGTCGTTCATCCCAAAACGACAGAAGATGTTTCTCTCCTCGGGAAACTGAGCAATAAAGAAAAGTACGAACGAATTACCTTTTCACCTCGTGGTGGCGGCACAGGGACCAATGGTCAGTCGCTAACCAAAGGTATTGTGGTGGATATGTCTCGCCACATGAACAAAGTGCTTGAGATTAATGAGAAAGAAGGCTGGGTTCGTGTACAAACTGGTGTAGTGAAAGACCAGTTAAATGACGCTGTTCGCCCTTATGGCTACTTCTTCTCTCCAGACTTATCTACCAGTAACCGTGCAACGATTGGCGGCATGGTCAACACCGATGCTTCTGGTCAAGGTTCTCTGAAATACGGAAAAACATCCGATCATGTTTTGTCGCTACAAGCGGTGTTTGCTGATGGTTCAATTTTAGAGTCGGACTTGTCCCATGGTTACCCAAAAGAAGGCGAGTTTGCTGCCAAGGCGCTACGTGTAACGGAATCCGTATGTCGTGAAAAACGCCAGCAGATCGTAGATAAGTTTCCTCCTCTTAACCGATTTTTAACGGGCTACGATTTAAAAAATGCCTTGAATGAAGACGGTGACCGTTTCGATATCACACGAGTACTTTGCGGCGCGGAAGGTTCATTGGCATTTATTACCGAAGCAAAGCTGAACCTGACGCCAATTCCGAAAGCGCGTACGTTGGTTAACGTTAAATACAACAGCTTTGATTCTGCACTGCGTAATGCACCGTTTATGGTAGAGGCGAAAGCGCTGTCTGTAGAAACCGTTGACTCAAAAGTGCTTAATCTCGCGAAGCAAGATATCGTTTGGCACACCGTGAGCGATTTACTTACCGATGTTCCAAATAAAGAGATGCTTGGCATCAATATGGTGGAATACGCAGGTCAGGACGAAGAGGAAGTTGCTGCTCAGGTTGCAGCGTTGACCGCCAAGCTCGATACCATGTTGGAAACAGAAGAAGCGGGCATTATCGGCTACCAAGTTTGTAACGATGTAGCGAGCATTGGGCGTATTTACAACATGCGTAAAAAAGCGGTGGGTTTGTTAGGCGCAGCAAAAGGTCGTGCTAAACCGGTCGCATTCGCTGAAGATACCTGTGTGCCACCAGAAAACCTGGCGGACTTCATTGTAGAGTTTCGAGAACTGTTAGACAGCAAGTCTCTGAATTACGGCATGTTTGGTCACGTCGATGCTGGGGTGCTTCACGTACGTCCTGCGTTGGATTTGTGTGACCCGCACCAAGAAGCATTGATGCACGAAGTTTCTGATGAAGTGGTCAAGCTGGTGGCGAAATACGGCGGTTTGATGTGGGGTGAACACGGCAAAGGTTTCCGTTCAGAATATGGCCCTGAGTTTTTCGGCGACGAGTTGTTTACTGAACTGAGACGTGTGAAAGCGGCATTCGATCCACACAACAAAATGAACCCGGGCAAAATCTGTACACCGCTGGATAGTGATGCAGAGCTTGTCAAAGTTACCGATACCAAACGTGGTTACTATGACCGTCAGATTGACGTTCAAGTACGTGACAGCTTTAAACAAGCGATGGAATGTAACGGTAACGGTTTGTGTTTTAACTACGATACCAGCTCGCCAATGTGTCCATCGATGAAAGTAACAGCCGATCGTCGTCATTCACCGAAAGGTCGTGCGGGTTTGGTTCGCGAGTGGTTGCGTCAGCTTACTGAGCAAGGCATTGATATTCTTGACTTAGAAAAGCAAACACTAGAAAACAAAACATCAATCAAAACCATGATTGACCGCGTACGTCATTCTATCAATCGTCGTCACGAGTATGACTTCTCTCACGAAGTGTATGAAGCGATGAATGGTTGTTTGGCGTGTAAAGCGTGTGCGAGTCAGTGTCCGATTAAAGTCGATGTTCCGAGCTTTCGCTCGCGCTTTTTAAACGTCTATCACTCTCGTTACCAACGTCCTGCAAAAGACTATCTGGTTGCGAACATTGAGACTATGCTGCCGATGATGGCGAAAGCGCCAGGTGTCGTAAATGGTGTTTTGAAGCAGTCGTGGGTGAAAAGTTTAACGGCATCTACGGTCGGGTATGTCGATGCGCCGTTGTTATCAGTACCCACCTTGAAACAACGAGTAGAGTCGCTGACAACGCCTTATGATCTGCAAGCGCTCAGTGGTTTGTCTTCGTCTGAAAAGAGCAAACATGTTTTAATTGTTCAAGACCCATTCACTAGTTACTACGACGCTGATGTCGTTGAAGACTTCGTTAAGTTATTGAAAAAGCTGGGTATGAATCCGGTGCTTCTGCCGTTTAAGCCGAATGGTAAAGCACAACACATTAAAGGGTTTTTACGTCAGTTTAAGGACACAGCAGCCGACACAGCGAAGTTCTTGGCGATGGTAGCGGATCTGGATATTCCATTAGTTGGCGTCGATCCTGCTTTGGTGCTGTGTTATCGAGATGAATACGCTGAAGTGCTTGGCAGTAAGCGAGGTAATTTCGATGTACTAACAGCCCACGAATGGCTTTACCCAAGACTAGAAGCGTTTGAAAGCGGAGAGCATAAGGCGCAGGAACCTTGGTATCTGTTTGCGCACTGTACTGAAAAAACCAAAATGCCAAATGCGGAAAAAGAGTGGGGCGCTATTTTTGCTCACTTTGGTGCAGTTTTGAATACGGTGCCTGTTGGTTGTTGTGGTATGGCGGGTACGTTTGGTCATGAGGTTGATAAGTTGTCGATGTCGAAAGACATTTACAATTTAAGCTGGAAGCCAAGCTTAGATAAGTTGGATAGCGAGAGATGTTTGATTACAGGCTATTCTTGCCGCAGCCAAGTGAAACGCTTTGAAGGAACGAAGCCCAAGCATCCCGTTCAGGCATTGTTAACTTTGTTGTAATCGGACTAAATCAAGCCCAGTTTTACTGGGCTTTTTAGAAACCGTACTTAGACCCTTTCAAAGGATATGAATCTTGAGAAAACTTGAACTCAAAGTCCCACCTGTTGCGGTGTTTTTGCTAGTCATACTTTTGATGTACGGACTTAAAGTTTTGACGCCGAGCATGAACATTCGAGTCCCCTTTGTTGAATTTGTAGTAGGTGTATTAACTTTGTTGTCTGGCTACATGGGCATTGCTGGCGTGTATGAATTTCGCAAAGTAAAAACCACAGTGAACCCAGTAAAACCTGAAGCGGCATCTTCTGTTGTAAGAACTGGTGTGTTTGCCTTTTCACGCAACCCTATGTACACGGCATTATTGCTTCTAATCATAGCAACTGGTTTGTGGTGGCAGCACTTGAGTGTGGTGCTTTGTGGCGTGATATTTGTCAGTTATATGAATCGGTTTCAAATCAAGCCTGAGGAACGCGTTTTAGAGCGATTGTTTGGTGAAGAGTATGTGGATTATAAAAACCATGTTCGTCGTTGGCTCTAAGCATTGCGTTTAGTTTTGTTTGGATGAGACATAAAAAGAAAGCCCAACGGTCGACGTTGGGCTTTCTTTTAGTAAACACGTTTTTTGTGCGCTTCTGATAGGGCAGTCGACTAGGCTGCCTTAACGAACTTTGCTAGGAATGCATCCTTACGTTCATTAAAGCGGCGTACAAGGTCGTCAACCGCTTCTTGGTCATATGGCTTCAAGCCACTTGCAACCATGCGCTTAATACCTTTACCAACGACTTCACCGTCTTCTTTGAACGCAAAGTTTAAGGTGACTACACCTCGTTTTCCTTCTACATCGAATGTTGCGCCAGTGAAATCCACCTCTGGATGCGTAAGGTCTAAGCGTGAAAATTCGACTTCCATGCTTTCATAAATAACTAATGGACGCTGGCAGTTAATCATCATTTGCTTCTCTTCCATAAGAGGAACCATGATGTGAGGGAAGTTCATACCAGAAAATTGCACGTAATTTGTCACTACATGCTCAATAAATGCCGGATCGTGGTTAGTTTCACCTTCACGGGACATGTGTAAGTATTCTTTACCTGCCTCGTCAACAACAGCGCTTTCTTTGTCACACTTATTTTCAATATGAAGTGCTACACCATCGTTTACCATGCCAGAGAAGTTAAAACGCATCTTTTGGCTAACGCCTTCTTTACTAAGGAGCACTGCGAAAAGTAAATCCCCAGGGACACAAAAGCGTTTGTTGTCTTCATCATGAATTGGGTTGTAGTCACCTGCGACACGTTTTGCAAAGTGGCTTGCTTGTTCGCGAGTGAACTGAAACTGGTGATTAGTGTTTGAAAAATAAGGTGTTAGAAACATAATTTTTACGTAGTAACCAAAACTGTGTGGGATTATATGCGAATATCTGCGTAGCAATGGTCCATCCAGTGAAAACTTCACCGTATCCTAACAATAAGACACTATTTCGGCGGATAAACCGTTAAAAACGCATACTTTAGCAACGCTTTTATTTGTGAAAGCAATAAACAACGACCTTTTCGCTCGCCTATCTTTTAAAGTATAGCCATCAAAGTAGACAGGCGTTCATAAACAGTGCCATCAACATGTTTAATCGTATGTAAAAAGGCTCCACGCAGAACGTAGAGCCTTCAAGTCATCATCTGTTTATTCGATGAAATGCCAGTTATGCTTAATTATTGAATACTTGGTAACAAGCTCTCTGGCATGAGCGTGTTGTGGATAGCCAGCTTAAGCAGAGTGTTTGCCTGTTCAATGTCCGGCGCAAAGTAGCGATCTTTATCGTAGAACGATACTTTTTCACGCAACATTTGTTTCGCAATCTCAATACGCTCAGAGGACTTGTTTGGCGCTCTAAAGTCTAGGCCTTGTGCTGCTGAGAGGTATTCGACAGCCAGAATACCGCGAGTGTTTTCGCCCATTTCTTTCAATCTGCGAGCCGCGAATGTTGCCATTGACACGTGATCTTCTTGGTTTGCAGATGTTGGCAAGCTGTCTACTGACGCTGGGTGAGCGAGTGTTTTGTTTTCACTTGCTAACGCAGCAGAGGTAACCTGAGCAATCATGAAACCAGAGTTCACACCACCATTGTCGACTAAGAACGGTGGCAGTTTTGATAGCGCGCTATCGATAAGTAATGCCATACGACGTTCAGACAAGCTGCCGATCTCGGCAATCGCAAGTGCTAGGTTGTCGGCTGCCATTGCAACAGGCTCCGCATGGAAGTTACCGCCAGAGATGATGTCACCATCTTCAGCAAACACCAACGGATTATCTGATACGGAGTTCGCTTCTACTTGTAATACTTCCGCCGCATTGCGGATTTGCTGTAAACACGCGCCCATCACTTGAGGCTGACAGCGCAAAGAATACGGGTCTTGTACTTTTTCACAGTTAGTGTGCGAATCACCTATTTCACTCGATGTGTCTAACAAATGACGGTATGCGAGTGCTGCGTCCATTTGGCTGCGATGACCACGTACACGGTGAATGCGCGGATCGAATGGACGTCGGCTGCCGAGAGCGGCTTCAACAGACATTGCACCACAAACGGTTGCTGACGCGAAAAGGTCTTCCGCGATAAACAGGCCTTCCAATGCGAACGCTGTGGATGCCTGAGTCCCATTTAGTAGCGCTAAGCCTTCTTTTGGCGCCAGAGTGATAGGCTCTAGACCTGCGATTTTTAATGCTTCTTGCCCGGAAATGATTTTACCGTTGTGGCGAGCTTGTCCTTCTCCCAGTAATACAGTGCTCATATGGGCTAGAGGAGCTAAGTCACCTGATGCGCCAACAGAGCCCTTTTTAGGTACGCAAGGGTAAACTTGTGCGTTGACTAGGTCGGTCAGCATATTAATGACTTTTAGGCGAATCCCAGAAAAGCCACGAGACAGACTATTGATTTTTAATACCATCATCAGACGAACCGTTTCATCTGACATAAACTCACCGATACCTGCCGCATGAGAAAGAACGATACTGCGTTGCAGTGTTTCTAAATCTTCTGGTGCTATTCGTGTGTTAGCCAATAGCCCAAAACCAGTGTTAATTCCGTAAACCGTTCTATCTTCCGCGATGACTCGGTCTACGACCTGTGTGCTTTCTTCAATGGCCGGAATGGCTTCAGGATCCAAAGTAAGGTTGACTGGTGAACGGCTCACTTGGCGTAGTTCGTTTAAGCTAATATGACCTGGCTTTAGCGTTAAATTTAACATCTCTTTCATCCTTACTTGAGCTTCTTCAGTTCTTCGTTGAGCATTGGCAAATCTAGCCCTTGCTCTGCTGCACATTGTTTAGCGATATCGTATCCCGCATCAGCATGACGCATCACGCCTGTTGCTGGGTCGTTATGCAGCACGCGGGCAATACGTTCTGAGGCATCTTCACTGCCGTCACAGCAGATAACCATACCTGAGTGTTGCGAGAAGCCCATACCTACGCCACCACCGTGGTGTAGTGAAACCCAAGTTGCGCCGCCCGCCGTGTTGAGTAGCGCGTTTAATAATGGCCAGTCTGATACGGCGTCAGAACCGTCCATCATACCTTCGGTTTCACGGTTCGGGCTTGCTACAGAGCCAGAATCTAAGTGATCTCGACCAATGACAACGGGCGCTTTAAGTTCGCCATTTTTCACCATTTCGTTGAATGCTTGACCAAGACGCTCACGATCTTTAAGACCAACCCAGCAAATACGCGCAGGTAAACCTTGGAACTGGATGCGTTCGCGAGCCATATCTAGCCAGTTATGTAAGTGCGGATTATCTGGAATTAGCTCTTTTACTTTTTGGTCGGTTTTATAAATGTCCTCAGGATCGCCAGAGAGAGCAGCCCAACGGAAAGGACCGATACCTTCACAGAATAGAGGACGAATGTAGGCTGGAACGAAGCCAGGAAAATCGAATGCGTTTTCTACGCCTTCTTCCAAGGCCATCTGGCGGATGTTGTTACCGTAGTCGAGTGTTGCGGCGCCGCGATTTTGCAGCTCTAACATCGCTTGAACTTGCACAGCCATGGATTTTTTCGCTGCTTTTACGACCATTGCTTCATCTTGCAAACGCATTTCTGCTGCGTGAGACATGCTCCAGCCTTGTGGTAAATAGCCATTGAGCGGGTCGTGTGCAGACGTTTGGTCTGTTACGACATCAGGCGTGATATTACGTTCTACCAGCTCAGAGAAAACGTCTGCTGCATTACCTAGTAGACCAACCGATACTGGTGTGTCTGACTCTTTAATGATAGCTAGCGCTTCATCTAAAGAAGTCGCTTTCTTATCGACATAGCCTGTACGTAGGCGGTAATCGATACGTGATTCATCACACTCTACTGCAATCATGGAGAAGCCCGCCATTGTACCAGCGAGAGGTTGAGCACCACCCATGCCACCAAGACCACCTGTTAGAATCCAACGGCCATTTGCGTCACCGTCAAAGTGTTTTTTTGCAACAGATACGAACGTTTCGTATGTGCCTTGTACGATACCTTGCGAGCCAATGTATATCCAGCTGCCAGCGGTCATTTGGCCGTACATCATCAAGCCTTGTTTATCGAGCTCGTTGAAGTGTTCCCAGTTTGCCCAATGCGGAACAAGGTTTGAGTTTGCGATAAGCACGCGTGGGGCATTTTTATGAGTAGGGAAAACACCAACAGGCTTGCCTGATTGAACTAAAAGCGTTTGGTCATCTTCGAGTCTTTCAAGTACTTCAACAATCTTGTCGTAACATTCCCAGTTTCGCGCTGCTCGGCCAATGCCGCCATATACAACCAGTGAATGTGGATGTTCTGCAACATCAGGATCAAGGTTGTTCATCAGCATACGAAGAGGGGCTTCGGTTAGCCAAGATTTTGCGCGCAGTTTATCTCCGTGAGGTGCACGAATTGTTCTGCTTGTATCAAGTCGTGGATCTTGTCCCTGGCGCTGTGTCATTTCAGACTCCTTTAGTTTCTCGTGATGACCAAGTACTTGCTTGGTCGTAATAATCAGTGGCATCTGGGATGCATTATGGTTTGTGCTGTTTTTCCGCCATTGCGTTGGCGATATCCCAACACAAACGGGCAGCTAATCGTGCTGTTTGACTATCGACGTCATAATTTGGGTTGTATTCGGCGATATCAGCCAGCATTAACTTATTTTTGTAATGAAGAATTCGATCTAAAAAGGGGGCAATTGTGTCGTAACTCACTCCCCGAGCTGCTGGTGCGCTGACTCCAGGTGCGGTTGCAGCAGGGAATACATCCAGATCAATAGTCAAATAGAGGTAGTCACAGTCGTCAATAAAATGCTGAAGCTGAGTTAAGTGATAACTGTGGTTTAAGTAGCAGAGCTGATTGTCCTCTACATACCAAACATTTAACGCATCTGCTTTTTCAAATAGCGCTTTAGTGTTGCTACTGCGGCTTACACCAATACAAGCGTAATGAAAGTCCCAATCGTTACGTTGACAAAAATGGTGAATTTGGTTGAAGGGTGTACCAGAGCTCGGTCTTATGTCGGCGAGGTTACTCTCGAATGCGCGCAAATCGAAATGCGCATCGAAATTGATAATGCCGATTTTAGGCTTCTTCTCTGGATGGTGCGCTTTAAAATATTCCGCTAAGCCGGAAAACGAGGCCCACGCAATCTCATGCCCACCACCCAGCACGATGACTGGCGTATGGGGCAGTGCGCTTGAAATGGTTGCTGCACATAGAGCTTGGCTCTCTTCCAGTAAGTCGTCTTCACACACCACAGTACCTAAGTCATATAGTGGGGCGTCTTGGTGCCATGCTAAATTAGCGAGTGCTCGTCGGATTAAGTCTGGCGCTTTTTTCGCGCCAATGCGTCCTTTGTTTCTCGCAACGCCAGCGTCGGTAGCAAAACCGAGTAATGAGACGCCATGCGCAACGGCACTCAACTCATCTGCTTTTTGGCGTTGAACAACGTGATGAATTCGCTGACCAAGCTTGCCGTCCTCGGCATCATGACGGCCTTGCCAATGAAATAGGGGAGAATGTAGGTCGAATTGAGACATATTATTGGCCTCCGTGTGAAATGTATTCACCATTTACTATACGACCTACCAGACGTTTTGCTCCGACTTGATAGCTTAAATCCGCAGGGCTTTCGATATCCCATATAGAGAAGTCCGCATCAAACCCTACTTTGATTTCGCCACGTGAGTTTTGATAACCCAGAGCTTTGGCTGCATGTTGCGTTACACCACGCAGTGCTTCTTGCGGTGTAAGGCGAAATAGCGTGCACGCCATATTCAGCATGAGTGTGAGATCAGAAAATGGTGATGTACCTGGGTTGACGTCCGTAGCAATTGCCATCGGCACGTTATGCTCTCTCAACAACTCAATCGGTGGTAACTGAGTTTCTCTTAGAAAATAAAAAGCGCCAGGCAATAGAGTGGCGACGGTGTTTGATCGAGCAAGTGCTTTAACACCTTGCTCATCTAAAAACTCGATGTGATCCGCTGACAGACCGTTGTATTGCGCAGTGAGGGCTGTACCACCGAGATTAGAAAGTTGCTCAGTATGCCCTTTAACCTTTAAGCCGTGGCGTTTTGCAGCTACAAACACTTTTTCTGTTTGTTCAAGATTGAAACCAATCGATTCACAAAAAACATCGACACTCGTAGCTAATTCTTCCTTTGCGACAACAGGGATTATGTCCTGACAAATGTGCTCAATATAATCATCTGCACGACCTTGGAACTCTGGCGGAATGGCGTGAGCGGCGAGAAGTGTAGTCGTGATTTTAACTTTGCGCTCTTGCTCCAGCATTTTGGCGGCACGGAGCATTTTTATTTCATCATTCAGTGTCAATCCATAGCCAGATTTCACCTCGACAGAAGTGACGCCACTCGCGAGTAACCCATCTAAACGTGGTAACGCTAACTCAACTAGTTGTGCTTCGGTTGCAGAGCGTGTCGCATGCACCGTTGAGAGAATCCCGCCGCCTTGTTTAGAAATTTCTTGATATGGCACGCCGTTTAAGCGCATTTCAAATTCGTTGGCACGATTGCCCGCGTAAATAAGATGAGTGTGACAGTCGATCAGGCCGGGCAGCACTAACTTGCCTTGAAGGTCGATACTCTGAGGGTAATGTTGGGCAGACAGCAGAGACTCGGTTTGCGGTGCGTCTTCACCAATGGCACAAGTGCTGATCGCAACGATTTTTCCAGATTGAATACCAATGCGCGCTGGAGGCGTTGGAAGGTATCCGCATTCTCCCGATTGCATGGTAACTAGACGTGCGTTTTCAATCAGCAAATCCATGTTTGTGTCCCTGTGTTTATTTGTATCATTAAATGTATATACAAATAAATAGAGCAAAATAAGAACACTGACAAGATTGATGTTGCTAAAATGTGATCAAAACGTAGATCTAGAGGACAAATATTGTCCTTAAATGAGCACTTTTGAGCTCAGCTTATATTTGTTACCAGGGTGATAAAGTAGGGCGGTACTGACTAACTTATCTTGGCTCCACGTTCTGCGATTCAAGAGAAGGCAAGGTTCATTGGCTTGCATTTTTAAGTCTTGCTTAATACGGCTTTCAGGCACAATTGCCTCTACAGTATGTTCTATCGCGCTGAGTGGGCAATTATCTGACAGGTATTGATTTGGAGTGATTTGTGTGAAGTCTTGATTTAAATAACTCGGGGCATATTGGCTATTCACCCAGCGGAGCTCCAATTGAATCGGCGTTTGGTCTTCATAGTGAATAATTTCACTGTAAAACACTGTCGTGCCTAACATAACGCCGAGTTTTGTCGCAATGTTGTCATCTGCTTTTATAGCAATCTGTTTGAGCACTTTACTGCCATACTTTCGCCCTCTATCGCTGACTTCTTCGGCAATGTTTCGAATGTCTAGCAGGGGAGATTCTGACTTTTCACCAGGATCACACACGAACGTGCCTAAGCGTGGGCGACGTTGTAATCGGCCCTCATTTACTAAATCCCGAATTGCTTTGTTCACTGTCATTCTACTGACACCAAATTGCTCGGTAAGCTCAATCTCGGTGGCGATGCGATGACCAACTACCCACTCTCCAGCATCAATTTTATCCAGGATAAATTGTTTAATTTGAATGTAGAGTGGTGCAGACATAATGATTTCCCTTTATTTGACTATACAAATACTGCTTAATTTAGGTACAAATTGCAAACATTTCTCGACGAATGTACCGCTTAGTGACCGAGCAATCCTATTGCAGAGCTGAATGACTATTGCTGCTGAGCATTATTTGGATTGATGATTGAATTCAAACATTTTCTTGTGGTCTATTGCTTGCACAGCAGAAAACAATTGTGTAAACAAACGATTATTAGAAGAAAAGTCGCTAAAAAAGGAAAAATATGTTTAAAAAATTGAAAGCATCACTGGGGATCGGCTCTGCAAAAGTAGATACCATTTTGGACGAAATGAGCGTGTTTCAAGGAGCGACGCTGAAAGGGCATGTTCATATCAAAGGCGGAGATGTCGAACAACAAATTGATGCTATTACGATTAAATTGAACACGGAAATGAAAGTCGAAGTGGATGATAGCGTAAGTTACCAAACCTTCACTATTGATCAATTGAAAGCAGTTGACCCTTTTGTGATTCAACCTAATGAAGAAAAGCAGGTTCCGTTTGAGCTAGAACTGCATGATGAAACACCAATTACTGCGGTTAGCGCACTTAAGAATCAATGTCATGTTTGGGTCGAGACGACGTTAGATATTGATTTTGCAATTGATCCGCGTGACCGTGACTATATTGAAGTGAAACCTTTACCAGTAGCATCTCGGGTTATTCAAGCGATCGAGCAAGCTGGTTTCACTATGGTTAAAGCCGATGTTGAAAAAGGCTTTTTGCGCGGTGGCTCGTTTTCCTCTCGCTCTGGTATTTATCAAGAGCTAGAGTTCCGTAACAACGGCTTTATCTCATCAAAAGAAATTGAGCTTTCTTTTATTCTGGAAGGACAGGTCATGCATTGTTTGGCAGAGATTGACCGTTCGCTCAGTTTGGCTGGTGACCAATATCGCTCGTTTACGTTGCCGATCAATGCAACCGATGCTCAAGTCGCAGCCGCAGTTGCACCAACGCTAAATCTATAGCTCTCATCAACTTGATGAAAATATGTACCGATATCCTATTGTGAAAGCGATATCGGTACTGTTATCCATGTTTCTTGCGTTCTCTACGGCTAAAAACTCAAGCGCTGAATTTTCCATTAGATATCGATAGCCCAATACCAGTTCATTAGAGGCATCAGCAAACTCTGTGGGTCCTTCTGTTGAGCCTTGATACCAATGATATTCCAACATCAGGTGATGGTTATCTTCTAAGGCATAACGGTACCCACCTGCAATGGCAATCGTATTATGTCGATAAGGCAGATCGAGCAAGGCACGGTCATCCGAACGAAAAGTCATGCCAATCATCGAATAAAATGCATGAGCATCACTTAAGTAGCTGTAGTTTAATTGGAAGCCTTGCTCGAAACTGCTACCTTGAAAAGTACCGTGAGCCACATCGTTAAAATACAAACTGCCGCCAATCGATAGGCCGTGATGTTCATTTTGGAACACTTGATACTGTAAGTAAGTAGATAGGTTATTGGCCAGTGTTTGTCCTTCGAAATCATCTTCAAGCACATCATATTGCGACATTGAAATGTAAAAACGATCTCTGTCTACTTTATCCCGCCCATTTTGTCCGATACCGAAAAGTTTATGGAAGCTTTTCGTCAGTCCATCTAAATGGTTGTCAGCGGCAAAGACCCATCGATAGTTGAGCTCCCACTGCCAACGGTTGCTGACTTGCCATTTGCTGCCTAATTCGATTTGATTGTGGTAATAATCCAGTGCGTATTCATCAGTATGAGCCCAAACACTTGCCACGGTTCCCGAACCATAGGCTTCGACAAACCCAGAGGGCAGACTGTGTCCTGAACGTAGTATGTTGGTGTGACTAACCACTTGCATTGGGGATTGTGCGTAAGAACGCAGCGGGCCATATAAGTCACTTGATGCGAAGGCTTGCAAAGAACATATCGAGGTGCTTAGAAGCACCATAAAGCGCGATTTGAAATAGACCATGATGAATACCTACATACAAACTACTCTATAAAACAACTATATACCTAAATCGCACGTTGAGCTCTCGCCAAGCGTGTTAAGCTTTGTATCGGTTCACACGTAATAGGCAATATTGTAATTTGTTGTGTAAGTTCATTGAGGGGTAATTCCGTTTACAAGTTATGCGGTCTCTTAAAAAAGCATGATCAGATTGTCGTGACGGGTCTGCGGTTAAGTTCTTATGACAAAACAAAATCGCGCTTTGCATTCTAAATGTGAGCTAGGTACAATCCCATTTTCGATAACGGTCCGGTATTCGTGTTACCGAGAGGCCTTTATTGACTCTCAACTATTTTCAACAAATAGCTTCTAATTTGAATAACATGTGTTGCTTGGTGTGCAACACCACTGTAAAGGACATAGCATGCCTATTATTACTCTTCCTGACGGCAGTCAGCGTCAATTTGACAACCCAGTATCTACTATGGAAGTTGCGCAATCGATCGGTCCCGGTCTTGCCAAAGCAACTATCGCTGGTCGTGTAAACGGTAACCGCGTTGATGCGTGTGACCTAATTGAAGAAGACGCAAGCCTTGAAATCATCACAGTTAAAGATGAAGTAGACGGTCTAGAAATCGTTCGTCACTCTTGTGCTCACCTTCTTGGTCACGCTCTTAAGCAGCTTTACCCTCAAGCTAAAATGGCGATTGGTCCAACCATCGACAATGGCTTCTACTACGATATCGACCTAGACGAATCTCTAACGCAAGAAGATCTTGAAAAGATTGAAAAGCGTATGAAAGAGCTAGCGAAAACCAAGTACGAAGTGGTTAAGAAAAAAGTAAGCTGGCAGGAAGCGCGTGATACGTTTGAATCACGTGGCGAACCATACAAAGTGGAAATCCTTGACGAAAACGTATCTCGTGATGATCGTCCAGGCCTTTACCACCATGAAGAATACATCGACATGTGTCGTGGTCCTCACGTTCCTAACATGAGCTTCTGTCAACACTTCACTTTGCTGAATGTTGCAGGTGCTTACTGGCGTGGTAACAGCGACAACAAAATGCTTCAACGTATCTACGGTACGGCTTTCCACGACAAGAAAGCACTGAAAGCGCACCTAACTCGCCTAGAAGAAGCGGCGAAGCGTGATCACCGTAAGATTGGTAAGCAACTAGACCTATTCCACATGCAGCAAGAAGCACCGGGTATGGTGTTCTGGCATCACAATGGTTGGTCTATCTTCCGTGATCTAGAAGTATTCATCCGCGCTAAGCTAGATGAGTACGGTTACCAAGAAGTGAAAGGTCCACTTATGATGGACCGTGTTCTTTGGGAACGCTCAGGTCACTGGGATAAATACGCTGATGCAATGTTCACAACTTCTTCTGAGAACCGTGAATACGCAATTAAGCCAATGAACTGTCCAGGTCACGTACAGATCTTCAACCAAGGTCTAAAATCGTACCGCGACCTACCGCTACGTATGGCTGAGTTTGGCTCATGTCACCGTAACGAACCATCTGGTGCACTACACGGTATTATGCGTGTACGTGGCTTTACTCAGGATGACGCTCACATTTTCTGTACTGAGAGCCAAATTCAAGAAGAAGTAACAAACTGTATCAAGATGGTGTACGATACGTACCAAACATTTGGTTTCGACAACATCGTAGTGAAACTGTCTACTCGTCCAGAGAAACGTGTAGGTTCAGATGAAATCTGGGATCAATCTGAAGAAGCATTGAAGCAGTCTCTTGAATCGATGGATATTCCATACGAAATTCAAGAAGGCGAGGGTGCGTTCTACGGTCCTAAGATTGAATTCACACTATACGATTGTCTAGACCGTGCGTGGCAGTGTGGTACTGTCCAGCTAGACTTCAACCTACCAGGTCGCTTAGGTGCAACTTATGTAGGTGAAAACAATGAACGTCTTGTACCGGTAATGATTCACCGTGCGATTCTAGGTTCACTAGAGCGCTTCATCGGTATCCTTATCGAAGAATATGCTGGTTTCTTCCCAACTTGGTTGGCGCCAGAACAAGCAGTTCTTATGAACATTACTGATAAACAGTCAGGTTATGTTCAAGAAATAGTACAAAAACTACAAAAAAGTGGAATTAGAGCTAAAGCGGACTTGAGAAATGAGAAGATTGGCTTTAAAATCCGCGAACATACTTTGAAGCGTGTACCGTATATGCTTGTTGTTGGTGACCAAGAAATGGAAGCTGGCGAAATTGCAGTGCGTACTCGTAAAGGTAAAGATCTTGGTAAATTTAAAGTGGATGATTTTATTGCATACATCCAAGACGAGATCTCTAGCCGTAAGCTCAATCTGGAGGAATAAGCTATTAAAGGCGGAAGACGTGGCCAACAGCCGGTAAAACAAAACCCGCACCGTATCAACGGTGAAATTCGTGGTATTCGTGAAGTTCGACTAACAGGCGCTGACGGTGAATCAGTTGGTGTTGTATCGATTCAAGAAGCCATTGCAGCTGCTGAAGAAGCTGGTATGGATCTCGTTGAGATCAGTCCTAACGCCGAGCCACCTGTTTGTCGTGTGATGGACTATGGTAAGTTCCTCTTCGAGAAGAGCAAAACTGCTAAAGAGCAGAAGAAGAAGCAAAAGCAGGTCCAGATCAAGGAAGTAAAATTCCGTCCTGGAACTGATATTGGAGACTATCAGGTAAAACTACGCAACCTGACGCGTTTCCTTGAAGAAGGCAACAAAGTGAAAGTAACAATTCGCTTCCGTGGCCGAGAGATGGCACACCAAGACATCGGTGTTGACGTTCTAAATCGTCTTAAGGAAGATACTGCAGAAATTGCTGTAGTTGAATCTTTCCCTAAGAAGATTGAAGGTCGCCAGATGATCATGGTGCTAGCCCCTAAAAAGAAGTAATTAACGGCTCATCAAGTAATTAAAACCTAGCCGCTTTCCTTTATATAAAGGCATATGGCTGGGTTTTGTTCGCCCTAATTACGTTGTTTATTAAACCTACTCAATGCGGAGTTATTCATCATGCCTAAGATGAAAACCAACAAAGGTGCTGCTAAGCGTTTTAAGAAAACTGCTGGTGGTATTAAGTACAAGCACGCTACAAAACGTCACATCCTGACTAAGCGTACTACTAAGAACAAGCGTCAACTACGTCCGAATGCAATCCTTCCAAAATGTGAAGTGGCTGCAGTAATCCGTATGTTGCCATACGCTTAATTCTTTTTAGTTATCAATCGTTTAGTTTAGGAGAAGCATAATGCCTCGCGTAAAACGTGGTGTACAAGCTCGTGCACGTCATAAGAAAGTTCTAAAACAAGCTAAAGGTTACTACGGTGCGCGTTCACGTGTTTACCGCGTAGCTTTCCAAGCAGTTACTAAAGCTGGTCAATACGCTTACCGTGACCGTCGCGCTAAGAAACGTCAATTCCGTCAACTATGGATTGCACGTATCAATGCGGCATCTCGTCAAAATGGTCTATCTTACAGCCGTTTCATCAACGGTCTGAAGAAAGCATCTATCGAGATCGACCGTAAGATCCTTGCGGACATCGCAGTATTCGACAAAGCTGCATTTGCAGTTCTAGTTGAAAAAGCGAAAGCTGCTCTTTAATTAGCAGTTTAGGATTAAGAGAAGGAGAGCATTAGCTCTCCTTTTTTATTGCTAAAATTTATACCCAAATGACTTTTAGCTTGGCTATTTAGAGTATTGTTTATCAGTCTTCTCAATTTATTGGTTAGCATCTTATGTTAGTTATAAGGTAGCTTGGGTATAAATTTTTACGTTTATAAGGGATTAAAAATGATCTACACAACGACCGAAAGCATTCCTGGCAAGCAGATCTCTGAAATCAGAGGGGTTGTAACTGGTAATGTTGTTCAATCAAAGCATATTGGCCGTGACCTCATGGCGGGTATCAAGAGCATTGTTGGCGGCGAAATTCGTGGTTACACGGAAATGATGACCGACGCGCGTGATATTGCTATACAGCGCATGGTGGCGGACGCTGAATCTAAAGGTGCCGATGCAATAGTAGGGATTCGATTTACCACAAGCTCAATCGTAGATGGTTCTTCGGAAATTTTGGCATTTGGTACTGCAGTGAAACTAGCGGACTAGTCTACTTGAATAGCATTGCAAAAATGCTAATAGAGAGCGGTGAATTATTATGCATTTACCGTTCTGTTCCTTTTAGGTTAATTATTCTAGATTTTTGTAGAGAGAATAGGTTTATATTCTCAACTTTACGTTACTATTAAAATTAATCACGATGATTTAGAGTAATTGCTTCACTTTTATTTTGCATATTATTTTATATCTATAATGAAATTGAATTCATATTGAATTTTTCATTTGTTGTGTGAATTCTCTTTTCGGTATATTAATTCATGTTTTTCTTATAAAAATATGAACTTATACCTTGCCAAGCGGTTCTAAATTGTTACAAATACTATACAGCTGTAACATTGCCAAAAGGAATTGTAGATGAGAGATCTGACTCCCGAATACTTGCTAGCCGCATTACGCCAAGCGATTAAAACAAAAGGGCTAACATATCGAGAGCTATCTGAGAAAATGGGTATGCCACTATCTACCTTTAAGAGACATCTTACAAGCACGAATCTCGCTTTAGATAAGTTGCTGGAATATTGTAGAGCGGTTGATTGCACGTTAGATGAACTACAAAAGCTCGCAAATCAATTGCAAGGTGAAGACGAGGATTACTTTAGTCGCACACAGGATGAAGTATTCTTTCAATTCCCTCACCTTTACGACTTTTATCGTGAATTGAGAATGTTACGAGGTAAAGACGGCTATTCTATTTTAAAGAAAAAGTATGACTTGTCTGAGCAGAGCATGTCCGATTACTTAAAAGCATTAGAGTTGTTGGATCTCGTTTACGTTGATGAAGATAAAAATATAACGCTGCACGGGCCTTTATATTATAGCTATGCAGAGAACTCCAAGCTCAACGACAAATATACAGAAATCATAAAAGAGCAGACGACTACCCACGATAAGAGTGTTCGCGTTGCTTTGGCGCGTATGAAAATTACCGAAGAACAGCTTTTGTTACTGGAAGATCAAGTCGCAAAGACCGTCATCGATTTTCATTCCAAAAATGTTGTAGCAGAGAACTTTAATGTCTCTGATTTTACTAATATTGTTCTACTTGCTGGGCCACATCAGCCAGTCACATTCTCTGACGGCATTATTGAGACAGAGGGGCGATTTATTGATGATATTCGTTATGCCATCGCAGCTGCAGGTGATAAGCCAAGCCTATCGATATAGATTTTGAGCCTTTTTTGAAGAGAGTTTCTGAAAGGGCGTTGCAAAAGAAAAAGCCTAAGACAGCAAATACTTTGTAAGTAGGGCATTCAGCGGTGTTTGCTCTTAATTCAGACTTAAAGTGTTTTGGGCTTATTTCGAATAATACCTGTTCAGCATCTACTTTCGTTATTTTTAACATGCTGATTTCCTTCGTTGTTCCTCCCAAAGCCTCTCTCGCTTCCTCTACAAAGAAACCATTCTCGTTGAACCAAGCATCCAGTAGCTACTTGGGTATGCATAATTGGTAGCTATTTATCTTCTAATTATAAATTCATACTTGAAATGTTTGTTTTTTGATCTATTATGACGAAGTGTCATTTATGACGGTTCGTCAACTTTGGTTGCGTTCCTGTATTAAAGAATCGTGTTACAATTATTGGGAGTGTGTTGGTATACGGATCAAAGGATTATGTTTAACTTTCGCTGTAAAAAATATAGCAAGCAAGACGGATGTCGTGTGTCTTCAGGGCTAACAAAAAAGCAACAGGCGATTGCTGATCGTGAGATAGAGCTTATTCAATTGGCTAAGTCTTTAGTTCAAGAGCAAGGCTTTGCCAACTTAACGATGGACAAGCTTACAGCGTCAAGCCCTTATTCTAAAGGGACGATCTACAATCATTTTTGCAGCAAAGAAGATGTGATTCTTGCGCTTTGTATTCATTCGCTGAAAAGCGAAGCAATATTTTTCGAACGTACCGCCAAATTTAATGGTAATACCAGAGAAAAAATCATTGCGATGCATGTAGGTTATCGTATTTACGCTCGTATGGAGCCAGTACTATCAACCTGTGCGATTGTTGCAAAGACGCCTTGGGTTCTAGAGAAGGCTTCGCCTAAACGTGTGAATGAACTGAATAACTTGGAAGAACAAGTAATAGATGGTGCTGATGCGCTAGTGAACAATGCGGTAGAATGTGGTGATCTTAAGTTTTCTCCCGCAATTGGTTCAGATGCTATTGTATTCGCCAACTGGTCTATTGCCTTCGGTTCAAACGCTTTGGCGCAAAATGCATCGAACAGTCGATGTATTCAGCGAATTCAAGACCCATTCTCAGTACTGCACAACGCGAATATGTTACTTGATGGTTTAGGTTGGTCGCCTTTATCTACAGAATGGGACTACCGTAAAACCTGGCGTCGGGTGGAGCAGGAGTTATTTAGTGAAGAGCTTGCTTATTTAGAGTCAGTGAATCGCTAATAAACTGGAAAGGCCAATCTGACGTTATGGTTGGCTTTTTTATCGCACTATTGTGACGAATCGTCATTAAATCTCGAAGGTTGGCGTTCAGCCAATGATCACGAGAAGCATAGGAAGTTACTAAAAACTAACTTATGTAGCCAAATTCATTCGATCTAAAGTTTGCATGTCGAGTTTGTCTGGTTATTTACAGCATTTGCTGTTTTTTTAGTTTTTAAATTTGACGAAACGTCACAAAAGGAGAGTGTGATGCCACATCACAACGTTCAACAATACGCCCGTTCAGGGTGGGGTAAGCTACCAACGAATTACAGTGTATTGGTGATGCTTGCTACCGTTTTATTGATTGTCATAGCAACTATTGGAGGAAAAAATCTTTACTTTAGAGGAGATTACGACATCTTCTTTGATGGAACAAATGAGCAGTTACTTGCGTTTGATGAAATTCAAACCACCTTTGCAAAATCTGACAGTCTTGCTTTGGTTATAGCGCCAAAGAGCGGCACTGTTTTTACTCCTAGCACATTATCTCTTATTCAGCAGATCACTGACGAGGCGTGGCAAGTTCCATACTCCACCCGCGTTGATTCCCTCGCTAACTACCAGCATACCGAAGCGTTTGAAGATGATCTTCTTGTCGAAGATTTACTGTATAGCGAATATGAATTGACACCTCAACGAATAGACAAAGTCAAAAGTATTGCGTTGAGTGAGCCGGTTTTGAAAAGTTCACTGATTTCTGAAAAAGGAGATGTCACGGTCGTAAACATTACGGTCCAACTCCCTGAAATAGATAAAACTGCTGAAGTACAAGAGGTGGTTGCTTACATAAACGGAATGATTGAGCGTTATCAGCAAGTGTACCCAGACACGGAATTCCACAAGGCTGGTATTATTGCAATGAACTACGCGTTTATGACCGCAGCCCAAGATGATAGCGCAACATTAGTGCCAACTATGTTACTAGTGATATTGGTGTTTCTGACCATCATGTTGCGCTCATTGCTTAGCGTCATCGCGACGCTCATCGTTATTATCGGCTCGGTTATGGTTACAATGGGCTTGTCAGGATGGGCTGGTATGTTCTTAAGCACGGCGACCGTTAATGTGCCTACCTTGGTGATGACGCTTGCCGTCGCAGACTGTGTACACATCATCACGACAATGCGTCAGTCTATGCAAAACGGCTTTAGTAAAGCCCACTCTATTGAGCGAAGTATTGCGCTCAATTTCATGCCTATCTTGATTACCTCCATTACCACCGCGATCGGCTTTTTAATGATGAATATGTCGGATTCTCCAATCCTGAGAGATTTCGGCAACCTATCAGCCCTTGGCGTCATGGTTGCTTGTTTCCTTTCCATCACGTTACTTCCCGCCTTGCTTAATATCCTTCCGGTTACGGTGAAGTCGGATACTTCTGATGAAAGAAAGCACTTTATGGATCATTTAGGAGATTTCGTGGTGTCAAAGCGACATGCGTTATTGCCGTTGTCGGTGCTTGTTATTGTCGCGAGTGCGAGCTTGATTCCGCTGAACAAAGTCAATGATGAATCCGTCGAGTACTTTGGCCATAGCAATGAATTTCGCCGAGCGGCTGATTTTATGGAAGAGCGAATCAGTGGCATGGCGAACATCAGTATCGCGATAAAAACTAACGAATCGTAGGGCATTGCCGATCCTAATTTTCTCAATTCCGTGGGTAAATTTACTGACTGGCTAAGGTTGCAGCCAGAAACGGACCATGTTGCGACCTTGAGCGATGTTTATAAGCGCCTAAACAAGAACATGCATGGAGATGATCAGGCTTATTACTCGCTCCCTCAAGACAGAGAATTAGCGGCTCAATATCTGCTGCTTTATGAAATGTCACTACCGTATGGTTTAGATTTGAACAACCAAATCAATGTAGATAAGTCGTCGATCAAGATGGTTCTCACCGTGGAGAACTTGGGCAGCGTCGAGCTTGTTGATTTGGAAAATCGCATTTACCAATGGTTTAACGAAAACGCGCCTCAATATGATGTTGTTGCGTCTAGTCCTTCATTGATGTTTGCGCATATTGGTGAAACGAATATGGCCAGCATGCTGTCAACCTTGCCCATTACTCTTGTCTTAATCTCTGCATTACTGATCTTTGCCTTGCGTTCGTTCAAGCTTGGCTTAATTAGTCTTGTCCCGAATATTGCTCCTGCGCTTATTGGTTTTGGTATTTGGGCGCTGGTTTCTGGCGAGATTAACTTGGGATTGTCTGTCGTTGTGACATTAACGCTTGGTGTTGTTGTCGATGACGCCGTTCACTTTCTTTCTAAATATCAACACGCTCGTAAAGATGGCCACAGTGCGGAGCAAGCGGTTCGCTACGCCTTTCGTACCGTGGGGCGCGCACTCTGGATTACGACGGTCGTGCTTGTTGCTGGTTTCTCTGTTCTGGCGATGTCGAGCTTCCGTTTAAATGCCGATATGGGACAGTTGAGTGCCATTGTCATCTTTATTGCCCTTGTTGTGGATTTCATCTTTCTACCGACTCTACTGATGTTGTTTGACAAAGGCGTCTACGACGAGGTGGACCGCCGAAACAAGCTTAAATCAACTGACTCTCAAACCACGGCTGTTACTCAGTCATAACGAATCAAAGGATTGAACATGAATTTACTAAAAAATGCCTTAAAAGTATCTGCACTTTCTGTCTCGCTTTTTATGAGTCATGCGGTGTTAGCGGATGAAGCGAAAGGATTAGAGATTGCTCAAGAGCGCAAAGCCCGTGATGAAGGGTGGGGGGATTCTGTTGCTACGATGCAAATGATTCTGCGAAACGCGCAAGGAGAAAGCAGCACACGTTTAATGCGCTTACAATCACTTGAAGTTGATGGCGATGGTGACAAAGGGCTCACGATATTTGATGAACCGAGAGATGTAAAAGGCACGGCGTTTCTCAACCATTCACATACGGTGGGTGCCGATGACCAATGGCTTTACCTTCCTGCACTGAAACGTGTGAAACGTATTTCCTCGCGTAACAAATCAGGTCCTTTTATGGGCAGTGAATTCGCGTATGAGGATCTCAGTTCCTTTGAGATTGAAAAATACCGTTTCAACTACCTAAAAGATGACAGCATAAACGGGCAAGATGTTTTCGTCGTAGAGCAAATTCCGACCGATAAGAACTCAGGTTATACCAAGCAAACGGTGTGGTTAGATAAAGCGCATTATCGTCCACTTAAAGTTGAGTTTTACGACCGCAAAGGCTCTTTGTTAAAAACGCTTTCTTTTTCCGATTACAAGCAATATCTCAACCAATATTGGCGAGCGCACACTATGGCGATGACAAACCATCAAACAGGAAAAAGTACTGAGCTAACGACTAGCGAAATGCGTTTTAACACTGGATTACAAGACAATGACTTTCATAAGAATGTGTTGAAGCGAGTGAGGTAGTGGAGGAAAAATGAAGCGATTAAATGTTGGGTTGTTGCTTAGTGCAGCAGCCTTTTTTTACTCGATGCCTCTGACTGCCGTCGAGCTCGCAGGACAAGTCAATATTGAGCATCGTCAGTTTTTTAAAACGGGCTCTCAGGGTCAGAGCAAAGCGCAAACGTCATTGGTTTTGCAGCCAGAATTTTACTGGGAGATGCAAAATGGTGATGCAAACTTTACTTTCACACCTTTCTATCGTCTGGATGGTCTAGACGATGAGCGAAGTCATGGCGACATACGAGAGGCACTTTATCTGACTTATTGGGATGATTATGAGCTTCGAGTTGGGATTAGTAAGGTCTTTTGGGGAGTGACTGAATCAGCCCATTTAGTTGATGTAGTAAACCAAACAGATGCCATTGAAGCCGTCGATGGTGAAGATAAACTCGGTCAGCCGATGTTACATTTTACCTCTTTCAAAGACTGGGGCACCGTCCACGCAATGTTATTACCTTACTTTAGGGAGCGAACGTTTGCGGGTACAGATGGTCGCTTGCGAACCGACCCCGTTGTCTCTGATGATGCTATTTATGAATCAAGCAGAGAAGAGAAGCACGTAGATGTGGCTTTTCGATATTCGAAAATGCTTGGCGATTGGGACGTAGGCCTAAGCTATTTATATGGAACAAACCGGGATCCTTACTTTCGTTTAGAGTACGGAGAATTAAAGCCTTACTACGCTCTGATGAGTCATGTCGGTCTCGATGTGCAAGGAATTGTTGGCGATTGGTTATGGAAACTAGAAAGTGTTTATCGAGATAGCGCTGATAATCATGTCGGTCTTGTGACGGGTTTTGAGTATACCTTCGTCGGTGCATTTGACACGGTTTGGGATGTGGGGGTTATTGGTGAGTACCTCTATGACAGTCGTGGAAACAACGCACAAACTATCGGTCAAAATGATGTGTTTGCAGGTATTCGTTGGGCGCTCAATGATGAGGACGGAACGGAAGTATTGACGGGAATCACGAAGGATTTAGATAATGCTGATGTTTACAATGCTAAGTTAGAGGCGTCGAGCCGAATATCGAATCACGTTAAGTGGCAAATTGATGCTTGGTTGTTTAAAAATGAAACACCAAATGATTTGCTCTACTTCGCTAGAGATGACGATTTTATCGAGCTATCTATTCAATACTATTTCTAAAACAAAAGGGCACAACTAAACGGCAGATTAACTAAAGATGACATTTTTGACGTTTTTGTGCTCTTTTTATTCAATAACCTCTTCTTTTCGTAATTCAATTTGGCATTGGTGCCCGGTTTGGCTACTATGTACAGCTATCAAAAAACCAATCACTCCCTTATGGACACTACCTACAGGTAGATGAGGAAACGATGCAACATCTAGAAGAGATCATTGCTAGCGCGAGCACTGCAATTGAAGCTGCCGAATCGCTAGTCGCACTTGATGAAGTGCGTGTTCAGTATCTGGGTAAAAAAGGTGAGCTAACTGCTCAACTTCAAAGCCTAGGCAAACTACCACCAGAAGAACGCCGTGAAGCTGGTCAAGAGATCAACAAAGCGAAAGGCGTAGTTCAGCAAGCTATCGCAGCTCGTAAAGATGCACTACAACGTGCTGAGCTTGAAGCGAAACTAGCAGCAGAAACAATCGACGTAACACTACCAGGTCGTCGTATTGAAAACGGTGGTTTACACCCAGTAACTCGTACTGTAGAGCGTATTGAGAAGTTCTTTGGCGAACTTGGTTTTAACACCGAGGCTGGCCCAGAGATCGAAGATGCATTCCACAACTTCGATGCGCTAAACATCGCAGCTGATCACCCAGCGCGTACTGACCACGATACTTTCTTCTTCAACCCAGACTTGATGCTTCGTACTCATACGTCAGGCGTACAGATCCGTACGATGGAAAATGGTAAACCACCATTCCGTTTCATCGCACCAGGCCGTGTATACCGTAACGACTACGACCAAACGCACACGCCAATGTTCCACCAAGTGGAAGGCATGCTGGTTGATGAGAACGTAAACTTTGCTCAGCTGAAAGGCATCCTGCACGATTTCCTATGTAACTTCTTCGAAGAAGAAGTAGAAGTACGTTTCCGTCCATCTTACTTCCCATTCACTGAGCCTTCAGCTGAAGTAGACGTGAAAGGCAAAAACGGTAAATGGTTAGAAGTGCTAGGCTGCGGTATGGTTCACCCGAACGTGCTACGTAGCGTAGGTATCGATCCTGAAAAATACTCTGGTTTCGCATTCGGTATGGGTGTTGAGCGTCTAACAATGCTTCGTTACGGCGTGAACGACCTACGTGCGTTCTTCGAGAACGATCTTCGTTTCCTAAAACAGTTCAAGTAATCCAGAGGGTTCATCAACATGAAATTCAGCGAATCATGGCTTCGTGAGTGGGTAAACCCTGCGGTTACTACTGACGAGCTAACTCACCAAATTACAATGGCCGGTCTAGAGGTAGACGACGTTCTTCCTGTTGCTGGTTCTTTTACTGGCGTTAAAGTCGGTCACGTTGTTGAATGTGGTCAACATCCAGATGCAGACAAACTGCGCGTAACTAAAGTTGACGTGGGTGAAGAAGAGCTTCTAGACATTGTTTGTGGCGCACCTAACTGTCGCCAAGGTCTGAAAGTAGCAGTAGCAACAGTTGGTGCTGTTCTTCCAGGTGATTTTAAAATCAAAAAAGCGAAACTACGTGGCCAGCCATCTCACGGCATGCTTTGTTCGTTCACTGAACTAGGTATCGACGTTGAGTCAGACGGCATCATGGAACTAGCAGAAGACGCAGTAATCGGTACTGATTTCCGTGAATTCCTAGGTCTAGACGACGTAACAGTAGACGTAGACCTAACAGCAAACCGCGCTGACTGTTTCAGCATTCGTGGTCTAGCTCGTGAAGTTGGCGTACTAAACCGTGCTGACGTGACTGAGCCATCAGTAGAAGCAGTTGCCCCTTCAATCGACGATAAAGTGTCTATCGAAGTGAAAGCTCCTGCTGCGTGTCCTCGTTACCTAGGTCGTGTTATTAAGAACGTAAACGTTCAAGCTGAAACACCACTATGGATGCAAGAGAAACTGCGTCGTTGTGGTATTCGCTCTATCGACCCTGTAGTAGACATCACTAACTACGTTCTTCTAGAGCAAGGCCAACCAATGCACGCATTCGATCTAGCGAAGATCGAAGGTGGCATCGTAGTTCGTATGGCTGAGCAAGGTGAGAAGCTAACGCTTCTTGACGGCAACGAAGCAGAACTAAACGCAGATACACTAGTAGTTGCTGACCATAACAAAGCACTTGCAATCGCAGGTATCTTTGGTGGTGAAGAGTCTGGTGTAACAACTGAGACTAAAGACGTTCTACTAGAGTGTGCATTCTTTGCACCTGACCACATCCGTGGTCGCGCACGCAGCTACGGTCTGCACACTGACTCTTCAATGCGTTTTGAGCGTGGTGTGGATTACGCACTACAAGTGAGCGCAATGGAGCGTGCAACACAGCTTCTTGTTGAAATTTGTGGCGGTGAAGTAGCACCTGTTGTTGCAGTAGAGTCTGAAGCAGACTTACCTAAGCCAAACAAAGTTGCTCTACGTCGTACTAAGCTAGACAACCTGCTAGGTCACCACATTGCAGATAGCGACGTAGTAGAAATCCTAGAGCGTCTAGGTTTGACGGTTGAAGCTTCAGAAGAAGGTTGGATGGCAGTAGCGCCAACATGGCGTTTCGATATCGCTATCGAGCAAGACCTGATTGAAGAAGTTGGCCGTATCTACGGTTATGACAACATTCCTAACCAACACCCAGCAGCAGCACTTAAGATGCACAACCACGTTGAAGCGGATCTTCCACTGAAACGCGTTCGTGATCTTCTTGTTGATCGTGGTTACCACGAAGCAATTACATACAGCTTCGTTGAGCCTGAGCAACAAAAGCTAGTTGTACCTGGTGTTGAGCCTCTAGTGCTTCCAAACCCAATTTCTGCAGACATGTCAGCAATGCGTCTTGGTCTTATCCAAGGTCTGCTGAACACGGTTGTTCACAACCAGAAGCGTCAACAGCCACGCGTTCGTCTATTCGAATACGGCCTACGTTTCATCCCATGTGAAACTGCAGAAAACGGCATGCGCCAAGAGCCTATGCTTGCAGGTGTTATTGCTGGTACTCGCGGTGAAGAACATTGGGATATCGAAACTAACACGGTTGATTTCTTCGACCTTAAGGGCGATCTAGAAGCGATTCTAGAGCTATCTGCGAACGAAAAAGCGTACTCTTTCGCTGCACTGTCACCTGAAAGCAAAAAAGCTAACCCAGCTCTTCACCCAGGTCAATCTGCGGCAATCATCGTAGACGGCAAAGAAGTAGGCGTGATCGGTACCGTTCACCCTGAGCTTGAGCGTAAGTTCGGTCTAAATGGTCGCACTATCGTATTCGAAATCGAATGGTCTGCAATCAACAGCAAAGTGATCCCAGAAGCGGTAGCACTTTCTAAATTCCCTTCAAACCGTCGTGATATCGCGGTAGTAGTGGATGAAGCTGTTGCATCTGGTGACATCGTTAACGCTTGTCTAGAGCAAGGTGGCGAGTTCCTTAAAGATGCGAAACTGTTCGACGTTTACGTAGGTAAAGGCGTTGAAGATGGTAAGAAGAGCCTAGCAATCGCTCTGACTCTACAGTCACTTGAGCGTACGCTTGAAGATGCAGATATCGCTGGTGCGGTTGACGCTATCGTTGCTCACGTTTCTGAGAAGTTTGGTGCGTCTCTGCGTGACTAATCTCGCGTAACGTATCTTCTTAAGAAATGAAAACCCTGCCAGTTTGGCAGGGTTTTTTATTTTTAGGATTACCTTATCGTTGTTCAAGTTCCTTACTGCTCGCACCACCCCTCATTATTTTAAAATACTAGACCAAACTAGGGATGGCCCTTACCCGAGATTAGGAACGTATTGTTTTTCAGCTAATACACGCTAACGATAGCTTATTGGCGGTTAGGCAGCGAGTGAGAGGGTATAGCTAAGCAGAAGAGGCAGCGTAAGAATGCTGAAAAAGTTGCCAAATAGTACCATTGATGCCACCTTCATGGGTTCTATATTCAGTCTTTCCGCAAATAGGTAATTCATGACGGCTGGTGGCAGCATTGTGAAGAGCACCATCATTTGCAATTGCATCGTTGGAAGGGGAATTAACCAATAAATAAGTGCAAAAGCGACAGCACCAGTTGCCAGTGACTGCACGGTACACAACACACCAATCTTTAAACCGTCCAACCGTAAATGACACATTTGTGCCCCCAGAGATAAAAGCATCACGGGTACGGCCGCTTGCCCAAGTAGAGCAGTGGTTTCGTATAAAGGCGCCCATGCACCCACATTTGACACGTTGAGAAACAGAGCCAGAGACGCTGCTAAAAAGATTGGCATCTTGACTATTTGCTTAAAAGGGTTGCCATGACTAAGCAGCATTACGCCTAAGCTGATATGCAAGCATGCTGACACGACAAATAAAAGCACTGCTGAGGACAGCGCAATTTCTCCAAACGTATAGGTAAACAAAGGAATAGCTAGATTTCCGCTATTGCGAAACATATGTGGTGGCGCCCAGGTTTTAAACGAGAGTGACGTCCATCGACATACCGGGAGCATGAGTAGTGCGGGAATTAAAACCGCGACAATTGCCGCCAAAAGAAGCGGCCCCTGATTTGAATCGAGCGGCATGCTAACGAGTGACGAAAATACCAGTGCTGGCGTAAATACCTCAATATTAATGCGGTTTATTGGGCGAAAGTCAGGCTTGATGTAACGACCGACCAAATAGCCAACTCCGACAAGAGCAAAAACAGGGAAAAGAATATTTATGATTTGATTAATCATGGTCGCCTAGAAGCAGTGTAAGAAGCTAATGAGGAAATACACGAACTTCCACATTATCAATCTTTGTATATGGCGTCATCGTTAAACAGCGAGAAGCGTGGGTTTAATCAAGCTTTCTAAGCACAGTTGCAAAGTACAGGTGGTCATACCTTTTAATCTAATTGTTACGTATCGAGTTACATACAAATCACTGAATTTACGACAAGTTCTATGTCAAGTGTCTGTTAAATAACCAATATCTGATATTTTTATTAAATAGTGTTTAATGTTGATATTTAAACTAATTTTAGTTTTATAGTCTGGATGTTTTTCCTGATAAAGATGAAACGAAAACAAAAATATCAAATTTCTGGCGTTTAACAATAATTTACGTAGTGCTATTCCTTTTGTTCGCCAAGAAAAAAGTTGGCGAAAATCATAAGCTTGTCATACACTTCCTGATGTAACCCCGATATGTTGTTGAATTGGTAGGGTAAAACTGCTCTGGCGCTACACTAACGTAGCATTGTTTAACATAGCTTTGAGGAAAGTTTTATGGCGCTCACAAAAGCCGAACTGGCAGAAAACCTGTTTGATAAATTAGGATTTAGTAAGCGGGACGCCAAGGAAACGGTGGAAGTGTTCTTTGAAGAGATTCGTAAGGCACTGGAAAGTGGCGAACAGGTAAAACTGTCAGGTTTTGGTAACTTTGATCTTCGTGACAAGAATGAACGACCTGGTCGTAACCCGAAAACTGGTGAAGATATTCCAATTACTGCTCGACGTGTAGTGACTTTTCGCCCGGGTCAGAAGTTAAAAGCTCGTGTAGAAAACCTGAAGAAAGTACAGTAAGCCGAATAAATGGATCACGCTAAGGCGTGGTCTTTTTTTGCGTAAAATTCGTGTGCATACAAATGAAAACCACCGCAATGCGGTGGTTTTTCTGTTTATGAGAGACGCTTAATGATATCGGTTACGCCGCTTCTAGATGCGTTGTTAAGTATGGTTGCCATGCTTGTTGGTACAAGTTCTTAGACTGTGTACGCATGTTGTGAATAGAGGCAAGCTCTATTTCGCTTAGCTCACGTTTTTCCAACATCGCTTGACGTTCTAGTTTCTGGATTTTTTCGTATAGGTCGTGTTCGGGACCGCTTTTTACATCTGCGATTGCTTTCAAGTGCAGTTGAACTTCGGCTACTAGGTTTGTTTTTGGTAAACGAACGAGCAAGTTCAAGTCTCTATATCCTGAAGGGCCAGGTTTTTTGAATCGATTTTTTACTTTCACAATCGTTGTTTCACGCTCTAACGTTTCATAAATGGAGACTAAACTCGCGACGTCTTCAGCTACAATCGTTGCACGTGCTAGGTCAGTAATACGTTCAACTTTCCCATCTAACTCTAAAGCTATCTTTTCTTCTGCTCGTTGTTTGGATTTCACGCCTGCGAAGTATGGCTGAGCGTCATTAAGAAGTGCGGTACTTTTACAGATAGTTTCAAGTTCAAATTGCGCTTGGTGAGCTTTGCTGTAAAGAATGTCGAAGTCAGAATATGGCTGAGTTGGTGTGGTGTCGATTGACTGAATGCCATATAAACCGCTAAGGCTGTGTTTAAAAAGTTTCGAACAAACTTCGTTTTGGCTGGTTGAACGATTTTGTTCGCCATTAGGCGCAGGGGTAATTGGAAGTGCGGCAAATGCCGGTGCACGGCTAAGTACCAAAAGCATCAATGCTGTAGTACGAAGAAATAAGCTCATTCACTCTCCTTAACTTGCTTGTACTTAGAAAATAGGGAACATAAAGGTCGCTAAGTTCGGCAAATCAGGTACTAACTTATAAATGGGGCCATTACGAAAGATTCCAAGGTTTCAGTTTTATCTTGAAGTAGAATCGTGCGTTAGATCACCATTTCTCTTTTCTTTATTCTGATTATCAGATAAAGGCGCGTCTCCTATGAGACCGATTACATCCTATCACCGCAGTATTAACCAAAGATGAACGGCATAGACAAATTGAAAAAAAACGTTAGTCTTACCTCTCAAAATGAAAACAGCCGACAAGTAGAAAGTAAAATGAGAGACCAAGAATTTTGGCATAACAAATGGGCCAGCAATCAGATCGGATTTCACTTGGAAGATGTAAACCCGCTATTACCAGTATATTGGAAACACACTAATCCAAAGCGTGAAGATAAAGTGTTAGTTCCTTTATGTGGAAAGTCAGAAGACTTGATTTGGCTAGCGATGAAGCATGATTCGGTTGAAGGCGTTGAGCTAAGCCATATTGCTGTGCGTGCCTTTTTTGCTGAACATTTTTACACGCCAACGGTAACGCCTCTTAATGGCATGCACGAGCTTTATCAATTTGATGAGCTCTCTATTTATACTGGGGACTTTTTCACTGCACCAGTATCTCAAGCCGATATCATTTATGATCGCGCCGCGTTGGTTGCTTTACCGCAAGATATGCGAGAGGAGTATGTAGAGCGTCTCAAGCAACTGCTGAACCCAGGCGGTCGTATTTTGCTTGTTACACTCAACTATCCTCAAGAAGAGATGGTGGGGCCTCCATTTAGCGTGCCGGTCGAAGAAATTGAGCAGTTATTTTCAGGTTACAAAGTTACTTGTTTGAACGTAGATGAAGCTGACGAGAATCATCCTAAAATTGCGAAAAAAGGCTTAAGTCGCTTCTCTGAAGAAGTGTACTTAATCCAGAGTGAATAGGCTCTCTTCGGTTTGGAACACGAAATAGCGCAGCAATTTGAGCTGCGCTATTTTTGTATGAGTGGTTCGTATTTAATAAATGATATTCACTTTTGAAGCACTTTCAACAGCATCTTGAACGGCTTCTTCGGTGGTTTTTCGTCGCGTAAGGACAACACCTAAACGGCGGCGACCATCGATTTCTGGCTTACCGAATAGACGAACTTGTGTTTGAGGTTGAGCTAAAGCTTTGCTTAGGTTTTCAAAGCGAATGTTTGTGGAAGTCCCTTGTCCAAGAATAACAGCAGACGCAGATGGGCCATATTGCACAATATTATTAATTGGCATTCCGGTAAACGCGCGCACGTGGAGAGCAAACTCAGACATTTCCTGCGAAATCATTGTAACCATACCCGTATCGTGAGGGCGAGGAGAGACCTCATTGAAAATGACTTTATCGCCTTTGACAAACAGCTCTACACCAAAGATGCCGTAGCCACCGAGCGCGTTTACCACTTTCTCAGCCGTGTATTCAGCTGCTTTTACTGCGTTTTCTGACATAGCTTGCGGTTGCCATGATTCGCGGTAGTCGCCATCTTCCTGACGATGACCAATTGGAGCACAGAAATGCACACCGTCAACGGCTCTGATGGTCAATAAAGTGATTTCGTAATCGAAGTCGATAAAACCTTCCACGATAACGCGACCTGCACCCGTACGCCCGCCTTCCTGAGCGTAATCCCATGCTTTTGTAACGTCGTCTTCGGTCTTGATAACACTTTGCCCTTTACCTGAAGAGCTCATCACAGGCTTCACCACGCACGGAATACCCACATGCTCAACCGCGGCTTTGAAGTCTTCAAAATTATCTGCAAAACGATAAGGTGAAGTCGTCAATTCCAGTTCTTCTGCTGCCAAACGTCGGATACCTTCACGATTCATTGTTAGCCTGGTTGCCTTAGCGGTTGGAACAACATTCAGTCCTTTTTCTTCAAGCTCTACCAGTTTGCCGGTTGCGATGGCTTCAATTTCTGGTACGACGTAAGTAGGTTGTTCCTTCGTAATAACTTCTTCTAAGGCGTTCCCATCTAACATGTCGATAACATAACTACGGTGAGCAACTTGCATCGCTGGAGCATTGGCATAGCGATCACAAGCAATCACTTCTAAACCAAGTCTCTGGCATTCAAGGGCGACTTCTTTACCGAGTTCGCCAGAGCCTAAAAGTAATACACGGGTAGCATTTGCGCTAGTTGCAGTGCCAAACATAGTGTTCCCTTACAAAATAGAGTGATGAGACAGAAATTGCAGGAGATCATACTGAAGTTTTATGACAAAGCAAACGTTTGCTTTTGGTTTTTAGGTAATAAAAAAGCTCTACATGTTGTAGAGCTTTTTGTTGAATTTGTCGTTTATACGTTGACAAAACTAAGCGGAATATCTGGATTCAACGCTTCCAACGTTGATTGCGTATCGGCTAAGTGACTGATCTTACCTTCAGAGTTTTCTACCAATGCAGCGGCTTTGATGCTGTCAAAGGTTTCACCCGCAAGTAAAACTTGGATTAGCGCAACTTGTAGCGGTGGCAAGCTAGGATTAAACGCTGCATTTTCTGCATAAGCACCTTGGAATACACGGCCGCTAGTCATCTCTAATGCTAAACCACTCAAGTTGTTGGTGTATGGAGAGTGGCTCATGTTCATCGCTTCAACTGCACTTTGGATGAGTGCGTCTTCATCATCACATGAGAATTGGTGTTTAACTTCTGCCATTAAGCCGGACTCGATACCGAGATCGTTTGGTCCAAAGGCTTCAGGCAGGTATTCATGAAGTGACTTTTCTTCACGTTCTGGGAGCTGGATTTTAAGCTCGTTTGCGGTAGATAACTCATTCATGAACTGGCGGCAGTGACCACATGGGCTGAAGTTGATAGTGATATCCTTAACACCACGTTCTCCTTTCATCCAAGCATGGCTAATCGCAGACTGCTCTGCGTGAACCGTTTGACCCAACTGTACACCAAAGAATTCCATGTTGGCACCGAAGTAAAGGCGACCTGAAAGACCACGAACGATAGCGCCGACATAAAAGTCAGAAAGGGGAGCATAGGAGTACGCTGCGGCAAAAGGAAGTAGCGCAACACGAAGCTCTTTGTCTGATAGACCGGTAGCTGAAAGCAACTGCTCAAATTGTTGAACTGAAAGCGTAGCATCAAAATCATCAGCTTGGATGATAGGAGCAAGTTGTTTGGAAAGTGCTTCTGGAGCGCCTGCTAGCGCCTGTTCAATGCGACTTTTCATGTTGAATCCTTGTTATTGCATGGACAGTTATTCTATGTGAAAGATAGAAATGTTCCGTGCGTTAGATCACGATAAATAATGCAATTGATAATTCCGTTACATAATTAGAGTGAGCTCACACATTTATTCGATTGCACAGGTGTGAAGCGTTATCTCCGTCTCACAATTAACCATATCAGTATATATTCATATGACCAAGGAGCAGGAGTATGTTGCCAACGCGACTTTTACCGCTATGCTACTTTATACCTACGTAATCTAGAGCGAGTGGTAGCAGCTAGAATGCTAACGCTATGAATGTATATCTCGATCAAGTCCCTTCACGATATTACTGGGTGAGGTTGATAGATAAGATAGGGTTTTGAAAAGGGTAAGGAAGAAGCGGAAAGGCTACGGCCTGCCGGAAGGAGGGCAGACCGAGAGCGCTTAACTATTGATATAGCCAGACCGCCAAAGCAAAAAAACTTGGAGCCAAAATAGAAGTTATGATCCCACATAAAACCAATGCGAGTGATGAGAACGCGGCATCAATGGGCTGTTTCTCTGCACATGTCGCGGTGCCTAAGGCATGAGACACGGTACCCATTGTTAGGCCACGTGCAATCGGGTGTTTAATTCCAATTAAGTTGTAAATTGGGTATGCCAAAATCGCGCCCAATAAACCAACAATCAGAACCAAGATCGCCGCAACGGCAGCTTCACCACCGAGGTGACTCGAAATTTCCATTGCTATTGGCGTAGTGACGGATTTACCCACTAGACTTGCGATTAAACTGATATCCGCTTTGAAAGCGACTGCGATCAAGGTGGTTGTCATCATCGACATCACACTGCCTACTGTGCAAGCAAAAGTGATGATTCGCCAGTTTGCTTTAATCTGTGGTAGTTGTTCATATAGTGGATAAGCCAGAGCAACTACGGCTGGTTGAAGTAAAAAACTGATCCCTTCGTTATCCGCATAATACGTTTCAAACGGTACATTTAAGTAAGTAAGCAAAGGAATGAGCACTGCAATACTGATCAGCAAAGGATTTGCTAGAGGATTATTCACTTTGATTGCAATTTGGCGCGCGACAAGAAAAACCGCAATGGTAACAACTAACCACATATCAGTGCTTCTCCTTTAACAAGTAGTCCAGCAGCCAAGCGAGGCTGACTAGTACAATGAGTGAGCCTCCAACTGCGCTAGCAATGATAGGGAGGGCATTAGCGAGTAGCATATCGAAATGTTGCATTAATCCCACGCTAATAGGAACGAACAATAAGATCATATAGCGGATAAATAGCGTGGCGCCCGGTTTGACCCAGTCGACTTTTACAAGCCCAAGAGTCATGGAGAAAAACAGTACGAGCATACCGATGACACTTCCTGGAACGGAAACGCCAGTGAACTTTTGAATGGTAATTCCGATGCCAAGTGCTCCCATGATGAGGAAGATTGAAATGAGCAGTTGGATCAGTTGTAAGAATCGTTCTTTAATCATTTTGACAGTATATAAACAACAAGCACACCATAAGGTGCGCTTGTATTAGGAGGAGTTAGGAAGCTAAGCTCTCTACATAACAGTACACGGATTTTAATATCGCAATCTTCTTTTCGTCACTTTCATGTTCGTGAACTAAGTTTTCTAAATTCAGCATGTACTCTTCAATTTGGCTTTCAAACACTTCTCGACAGTGTAGTGCCCAGCGTCTTTGTTCTTGCTCGTCTAATGTGCCTGGGAAGTTACGCGCACGATAGCGGAACAATAGAGGTTTAATACGCTTGTCATCAAATTCAATGTCTAATGCAGCAAGATTATTCGGGTCGGTTTCTCGAATGATATCCATAGCTGCGCGATCAGCCGGAGAAAAGAACCCGTCGTAAAGCTGTGTATCGACGTCATCACTTTTATCGAATTTACGCTCGACTGAAAAGAGGCTAATCAGCTTTTCTCTAATTTCAGGATGTTGGCGCAACAAAGCGAGATTAGCGAGACATTGCTGGCGATCAATGCCAATAGACTCTGCATTTTCAGCCGTTAACGTTTTTGCAGGGGCGAGAATAGGGCATTTGTTCAAATGAACTAGTTTAACTGGCACTGGTAGCAATTCACCAAGATCTTCGCGCTTAGTGTAGAGTCTTTCGTGCAGCTCTTCTGCGGATAGCTCAAGAATAGGTTGAGGGTCTTTCGCTAAATCGATGGTGATAACGGCATTATTATTGGTTGGATGCCAAGCAACAGGCACAATCCAGCTAGTGTACTGGCATTCGCGCCCTAACATGCCTGAAACGTGCATCAACGGTGTCATGTTGACGATGTCGACTAAATCATTGAGCTTGCGCTTTTGGCGCATAGAAAAAAAGTAATCAAACAATTTTGGTTGCGCTGCTTTTACTTTCTTTGCCATTTCGATAGTCGCAATCACATCTGCCATGGCATCGTGCGCGTTACTATGTTCTATGCCGTTAGCCACAGACAAGTGTTCTAATTTAAAGCTAGTGAAGCCATCTTCGTTTTCTGGCCATTCTACGCCTTCTGGGCGAAGGGCATGGCACGCGCGTAGTACATCGAGTAAATCCCAACGCGAGTTACCGTTTTGCCAACTCCATGCGTATGGATCGATAAAGTTGCGATAACAAGTATAACGGGTCACTTCGTCATCAAAGCGAATGCTGTTGTAGCCTAAACTGGTGGTATTTGGTCTCGCGAGTTCAGCGTGAATCTTAGCGATAAACTCTGGCTCAGAAAGGCCTTCTTGAACCGTTTTTTTCGGAGTAATACCAGTAATAAGCGCAGCTTCAGGAGACGGAAGATAATCAGCAGGTGGCTGGCAGTACATGACTAAAGGCTCGCCGATGATATTAAAGTTTTCATCTGTACGAACACCAGCAAACTGGCTTGGGCGATCTTTCGCGGGGTTGGTTCCCCATGTCTCATAATCAAAGAAGAAAAAAGTGGGCTGATTATCTTGGTGCATTCTGCTTACCGTTTACAAAACCGATGACAGTATTAGACCATTCAACGCCTTGACTAGCAACGAAAGATGCAAGTTGAATTTTTTGAAAATGAAAAAAGCCGATGGCGAACCATCGGCTTGATATTTTACGTTTTATCGCTTTGGAAGGAATTTGAGTTCTATGCTCGTGTTTCTTCCAATGTTGCTTCACTTTCTGGTGACTTCAGCACTCGGCTAGCAATTGTACCCGCAGTCATTGAGCCTGAAACGTTTAGTGCGGTACGTGCCATGTCAATCAATGGTTCAATAGAGATAAGCAGCGCTGCGATGGTCACAGGTAAGCCCATTGCAGGAAGAACAATCAAGGCTGCAAACGTCGCACCGCCGCCGACACCTGCAATACCAAATGAGCTGATGGTGATAATCGCAATCAATGACAGGATAAAGTGTAGATCAAGTGGGTTGATGCCCATTGTTGGAGCTACCATCACTGCCAGCATTGCAGGATAGATACCCGCACAGCCGTTTTGGCCGATAGTGGCACCAAACGATGCTGATAGGTTTGCAATCGCTGGTGGTACGTTAAGCTTGGTGATTTGCGCTTCTACGTTTAGTGGAATTGTTGCTGCTGAGCTACGAGATGTAAACGCGAAGGTCAGTACAGGCCAGATTTTCTTAAAGTATTCCGCAGGGCTAACGCCAACAAAAGAGACCAATACGCCATGAACAACAAACATCAGTGCGATAGCAACATAAGACGCCACAATAAAGCCAAGTAGGTTTAGGATGTCGCCTGCGCTTGATGTCGCTACCACTTTTGCCATCAGTGCTGCGATGCCGTATGGCGTTAGGGCCATTATCATCTTCACTAATCGCATAACGATAGATTGAGCAGCTTCTACGAAAGTACGAATCGGTGATTCCAACTCTGCTTTTTCCATCATCACTTTACGAGCGGCGATACCAGTTAACACGCCGAAAATCACAACAGCGATAATTGATGTCGAGCGAGCACCTGTTAGATCAGCAAATGGGTTGGTTGGAATGAAGCTAACTAGCATTTGAGGAATAGTTAGGTCACTTACTGTACCGGCACGGCTTTCTAAAACGGCGATACGAGCGGTTTCACGCGCGCCTTCAGTTAAACCTTCTGCTGAAAGGCCAAATGTCGTTGTCACCAAGATACCGATAAGTGCAGCAATTGCAGTCGTTACTAGAAGAACAGAGATGGTCAGGCCAGAAATTTTACCTAATGATCCACCTTTCTCCAATTTAACAACTGCAGAGATCATCGATACCAACACCAGTGGCATGATGACCATTTTCAGTAGACCAACGTAGCCACTGCCTACAATGCCTACCCATTCAAGTGTTTGAGCAATTGCGCTGTTACCTTCACCGTGAATGAGTTGCAAAGCAAGACCAAAAAGAGAACCGGTAACAAGACCGATCAAAACGAGACGTGAAAGAGTGTGTTTCTTTTGTTGTTGATTAAATAGAAAGAACAATATTCCAACAAAGACGGCTAGAGAGGCTATCACTGCAAAATTCATAATTTGACCTTATCAACCAACCTAAGTGGCGGTTGTTTTTTATACGGGGTTTTATACGGATTTATTTATGGAGCGTAAGATAACGCTCGTGATATAACTTTAAAAATGACAAACGGGTATTAGCTAGATCTAAAATGAATATAAAAACGAGATCTAAGTCGCGTGAGAGTGTGAATTAGCACGTTAATTGTACAAAATGGTTATTCGTAGTGATGCAGTAAGTCACGCATTTCTTTCCTTTGTAAGTAAACCACCGAGTCTTCTTGATAACTGAAAAGTTGATAAATCATCGCTTTGGCGACATCTTCTGCTCGAATAGGTAAAAAGTTGGACAGTTTGCCAAGCATAAGTGGGCGAATTACCTTAAACAGAGTTTGTACTAACTTCTCGTCCATTCTTGGGTTTTGACGTTGACCAACAAGCGGGCCTGGGCGAACAAATACGATTTCCTCAAAATCCATAGCTTCGATTCGTTGTTCCATTTGTCCTTTACAAGCTAAGTAATGGGATGGCGATTTACTATTTGCACCGAGGCTAGAAACAACCGCAAGGCGTTTGACTCCGATTGTTTTCATTTGTTGGGCGACTTTGCACACCAGATCAACATCTACTCTACGCAAATTATCCTTACTGCCCGCTTGCTTAAGGGTCGTGCCTAAACAGATAAAGCCGATGGTTGGTGTTGGTTGGTTCTCATCCCATTGGTGGATAGAAAGGTCTGCATCAATGAGAGGAATAAGCTTGTTGTCCACATCTAGGACGCCATCGAGTGGGCGGCGAGAAAGATAATATAATGTTCCAACACCTGATTGATTTATGAGGTTTGCAATGACTTTTGAGCCTACTAAGCCAGTTGCACCGGCGATGATTGCGCAGGTGTTGTTATCCATATCTTTTCTCCTATATGGGAACATAGTCTAAGCTATTGTAGCGGATTTCAACGAGTTACTTATAATATCGTGCAAGAAAGGTGAGACGCTCTGCGAACTCGGCAGACTATCCTGAGATAAACTTGATTAGCGCTGCCCCAATTGGATGCAAGTGTATACAATAGTGGGGCGCGCAAAAACTGTCGCTGAACAAGACCTCTTGAACAACAGAACACCTCTCACCCAGACAACATCAAAGGAACGTAAAAAATGGATGACTCTTTTGCTGCGGAGATACAAGCACGCATAGATAACAAAACCAAACCCGTCGGTTCTTTAGGCTTATTGGAAAAGGTGGCACTGCAGTTAGCTCTTATTCAAAGTCAGGATAAACCTCAGCCAGTTGATTCCATCGCTATCTGCAAACCGAGCATGCTGGTATTTGCTGGAGATCACGGCGTTGCAGAGGAGGGTGTGAGCATTGCGCCAAGCGAAGTCACTCAGCAAATGGTGGCTAACTTTCTCGCTGGCGGCGCAGCCATCAACTGTTTTTGCGACATTAATGGCATTCAACTCAAAGTAATAGATTGCGGCATGTTGGCTCCTATTGATGTGCTGGTTCCAGAATTTAAATCCCATCCCAACTTGGTTGAACAACGGTTGGGTAACGGTACGGCTAATTTTTCTAAACAATCTGCGATGTCCCCAGAACAAGTGGCGTTAGGTTTAGAATATGGTGCGAAGATTGCTGAGCATACCATTTTGCATGGTTCAAACCTCTTAATGTTCGGCGAGATGGGCATCGGTAATACCAGTTCGGCCTCAGCACTGTTATCGGCGCTGAGCTCATTAGATATTGATTATTGTGTTGGCGTTGGCACCGGAATCAATCAACAGCAGTTGAGCCGCAAATATAAACTGGTAGCACAGGGGGTAAACCGATGTCGAGGTCTTGATACCAAAGCGATTCTCGCACAGGTTGGGGGCTTTGAAATCGTACAAATGGTGGGCGCTTTTTTAGAAGCCAAGCGGCTTAAAACTCCAGTTTTAGTGGATGGGTTTATCGTATCGGTAGCGGCTTATATTGCGACGTTGTTAGACGAAGAAACGCGTGAATACATGTTGTTTGCCCATCGCTCTGAAGAAAATGGACATAAATTTGTATTGGAACATCTTAAAGCAGAACCTCTGCTCGACCTTGGTTTACGGCTAGGGGAGGGAACAGGAGCCGCTCTTGCCTTGCCTCTGTTAAAAGCTGCTGCCCAGTTTTACAACAAAATGGCGAGCTTTGAGAGTGCAGGAGTTACAGTTTAGTGTCAGTCCCTGATAATTCTGAGAAAGTCATGCCGTCATCGTTAAGATACCAGTGGGAGTTATTTCTATTAGCTACCAGTTTTTTTAGCCGCTTACCCGTGCCCCAAGCGTTGCCTTACAGTGAAGAACGCATGAATCAGGCAGGCCGTTACTTCGCGTTAGTTGGTCTCGTGCTTGGAGCGCTTTGCGCTTTGGTATTCTCGCTCACCTCAATTCTTTTCCCTGAGTCGGTTGCCATAGTATTAACGATGGTGTTTAGCTTATTGTTAACTGGGGCTTTTCACGAAGACGGCTTGACCGATATGGCGGATGGCATTGGCGGTGGCATGACCGTAGAGCGACGCCTCTCTATTATGAAAGACAGTCGTATTGGCACTTATGGTGCCGCCACTCTCATTATGGCGTTATTGGCTAAGTATGTTTTTTGGAGTGAACTGGCTAACTTGCCGCACTTTTGGTTGGTCATTGTCGTCGCTTACACCGCAAGCCGAGCACTAGCAGCGACGCTTATTTATGACATGCCTTATGTCAGTGACAGTGATACGTCGAAAAGTAAACCGCTAGCAAGTCGCCAGTCTTCTCTAGAAGTCTCCATTTTGTTGTTTACTGGTGGCGTAACATTGCTTGTGCTTGGTATCGCGGATGCGATCTTGATATCGCTTGTTCTCGTGGTATTTCGTTTGATGTTCAAACGTTGGTTAACCAAGAGAATTGGCGGCTTTACGGGGGATTGCCTTGGCGCAGCGCAACAGTTGTCGGAACTGCTTATTTATCTCACTATGATTGGGTTGTATCACTCCTCATGAAGCAATTGATACTCGGTGGCGCGCGCTCTGGGAAGTCGCATTTGGCAGAAAAAACAGCTAAGCAATTATCGGTCGCTTCTCATCGATCATTACACTATGTTGCAACCGCGCTGCCATTTGACCAAGAAATGCGAGAGCGAATAGCGCATCATCAAAAGCAACGCGGGGGCGAGTGGCAAGAGCATGAATGCCCCCTTCATTTATCTGAGTTACTGACAAATTTCGCTATCACCGATGTTGTATTGATCGACTGTTTAACCTTGTGGCTCAACAATTGGATATTTGAGTTAGGTGATGAATGTTCCAATGAGAAGCTAGAAGCAGAAATTGAAAAGCTTATACAGGTGGTACGTGGCTCAGATGCGACGTTAATATTCGTCTCTAACGAGGTTGGAATGGGCATTGTACCTTTGGGGGCGGTTAGTCGTTATTTTGTGGATAATGCAGGACGGATGAATCAAAAACTAGCCAGTGTTTGCCATCGCGTTACCTTTGTTGCTGCTGGTTTGCCGTTGGTTCTTAAAGAGTAGGATGGAACAAAATGAAAACACTCAATATCTATCTTGTGCGTCATGGAAAAGTAGACGCTCCACCAGGACTCCATGGCCAAACAGATGTAAAAGTTACGCCTGCTGATCAAGAGAGTATTGCTCGGGCTTGGGCCGAGAGTGGACGAGGTGTGGGTGGAATAATTTCTTCTCCGCTTTCACGCTGTCAAGAACTGGCAAACATCATTGCTGAACAGCAATTATTACCAGTAATGACGGATGAGTCTTTACAAGAGATGGCATTTGGTGATTTTGATGGTATGCCTTTTGATATGCTCACTGAGCAGTGGAAAAAGCTAGATGCTTTTTGGCAATCGCCAGCACAACATACGTTGCCGAATGCTGAGAGCTTAAGCACATTTTCTGAGCGCATATGTCGCGTTTGGTCTCAAATCATCAACGATATCAATGACAATCTACTTATCGTCACGCATGGTGGCGTCATTCGTATGATTCTTGCTCATGTATTGGAGTTAGATTGGCGTAACCCAAAGTGGTATTCGACGTTGTCGATAGGAAACGCTTCTGTCACGCATGTAACAGTTACCATAGATGAGCAAATTTACGCCTCGGTGCGTTCGATTGGCGTACCTCTTTTAACTCGTTAATTTATAAATATTAAAATGCCCAGAACGATATTGCTTACGGGCATAGTCACGGAAGATGTCAGTGGAAGCCCATCTGCTAGGTGCAGGAAGCGAAAATTGACTCAGTTACATAAAAAGGAAATATAGAAATGACAACGCCGAGTTGGGATTTGTCCATCGTTTATAACGACCTTTCTGACCCACGAATTCAAGACGATATTGCTCTTGTGGAACAATGTATTGATCTTTTGAATAAACAATCAGCAGATTGTGGCAACGTAGAGATCATGCAAAATGCGATTTTGACCAATGAAGCCGCGAGTCGTTTAGCGGGTACAGTTGCAAATTTTGCGAGTTGTTATGCTTCTGTTGATGCAACAAACGCCGAAGCGAAATCGTTACTTGGTAAAATGACCCGCATCTTTTCGGAGCTTTCCCAAGCGTTCAGTCCCTTTGATTTGACACTAACGCATGCCGACGAAGAGTTTATCTTGCGCGTGTTAGACCATGAGAATCCTGATATCAGTGGGCAAGCTTTTTCTATCTTGAATTCTAGAAAGTTGGCGGATACTCGTCTTAGCAACGCAGAAGAACAGTTACTGGCTGCGATGAGTGTGGATGGCAAATCGGCTTGGGGTAACCTATACGATAACCTGACTGGCTCATTGAAAGTGAAGCTTGAGTACACAGATGGTAATAGTGAAGAGCTTGGGTTTTCTCAAGCGGCAAGCATTCTTTATGGTTCTGAATTCGAGCGTCAAGAAGCCGCGTGGCGAGGCGTACAAGATGCAATGCAAACGCACCAAGAATCATTCGCTGCGATTTTGAATGCGTTAGCAGGATGGCGCTTAACTGAAAACAAAAAGCGTTCTACGAAGCGTGAAGTTCACTTCCTAGAGCCGAGTTTGCATGGTAGCCGAATCCAAGCTGAAACTTTAAATGCGATGATGACCGTAGCCAAAGACAGTCGAGCTATTGGTCAGAAAGCGGGTTTATTGATGGCGCAAGTACATGGTCTGGATGAGATGAAACCTTGGAATCATCTGGCGGCTATGCCTGCTTTGAGCGGTGAAGCGAAGGTTTACGACTTTGATGAAGCGATTGATGTTATTTGTGAAGCATTTGAAACAGTAAACCCTGAGATGTCGGAGTTTGTCCGTTTGATGGTACAAAATGGTTGGATTGATGCCGCGCCAAATGCTAACAAGCGTCTTGGCGCATACTGCACCAAACTGCCAGCAACGCGAACACCACTTGTGTTTATGACTTGGAGTGGCAGTCGGTCAGACCTTATGACTCTGGCACATGAACTTGGCCATGCGTTCCATAACTGGGTTATTCGTGATTTGCCACTTTGCCAAACTTACTACCCAATGACGTTAGCAGAAACCGCCTCTATCTTTGCAGAAAACATCGTTCGTGATCATTTGATTTCGAAAGCGGAGAGCGTTGATGAAAAGCTCGAGATGTTGTGGGAAGAGTTGTCATCTGCGCTAGCTTTAATGATCAACATTCCGGTTCGCTACGAGTTTGAAAAATCGTTCTATGAACGCCGCCAGGATGGAGAGTTAACCGCAGATGAATTCTGTGAGTTGATGTCAGAAACTTGGAAAGAATGGTATGGCGACGTAATGAGCGAACCGGATCCGTACTTCTGGGCAAGCAAGCTGCACTTTTCTATTGATAGCGTGAGCTTTTATAACTACCCATACCTATTTGGTTTCTTGTTTAGCAAGGGTATCTATGCACAGCGAGAAAACAAAGGCGAAGCGTTTTACACCGATTACATCAATTTGCTGCGCGATACAGGCTGCATGATGGCGGAAGATGTCGTCGAAAAGCACCTGTCGATGGATTTAACCCAGCCAACGTTTTGGCAGCAGAGTGTTGAGCTAGTGCGTGAAAAAGTCGATGAGTTTGAGCGTTTGCTCGCACAGCGCGGCTAAGTTTTTCGCAGTGTTGATGCATAATCTGCTTTATAGCTACAAAAATTTGATCAAATCATAATGATCTTAATCAGGGCTGTGGTAAAGTTCACAGCCCTAACACTTTGTAATTGTTTGAAAATTAAACGCCTCAATGCTTGATTTGAGTGCCTGGCGCGAAAAGGCATCGGATTTTCGAGGGAAATAGTGATTTCTACTCATAAGTGAGATCGCAGCAACAAAAATCCTTTGTACAATTTATTAACATATCCGCCGTGCTATTAAGGAGTAACGCATGACGAAGTCTCTCTTTCGCCAATCGTTTTTAACTGACACGTTAGATGTTCATATTGATGTTGCACCAGCGGAGCAGGTGCTTTCTAACGGTGTAAAACTTAAACTCTATCAGCGTGGTGTATTAGAAGTAATCCCTGCGAATTATACTCAGGATACGAAGAACATCATCATCTCTTGTGGGGTTCACGGAGATGAAACCGCACCGATGGAGCTGGTGGATTCCATTATTCAAGACATAGAATCTGGGTTCCAGACGGTCGATACCCGTTGTCTGTTCATTATCGCTCACCCAGAGTCCACTCTGGCGCACACGCGATTCCTTGAAGAAAACCTCAACCGTTTGTTTGACGAAAAAGAACACAAACAGACAAAAGAGCTTGTTATCGCCGATACGCTTAAGCTGCTTGTTCGAGATTTTTATCAGGATACCGACCCGACAACACGCTGGCACCTTGATTTACACTGCGCGATTAGAGGCTCGAAGCACTATACGTTTGCAGTAAGTCCTAAGACTCGTCATCCTGTGCGCAGCAAAGCATTGATCGATTTCTTGGACAGTGCACACATTGAAGCAGTGCTCCTGTCAAACTCACCATCGAGCACGTTTAGCTGGTACAGTGCCGAGAACTTTGGTGCGCAGGCTCTCACAATGGAGCTTGGCCGTGTGGCTCGTATCGGTGAAAATGACCTCGATAAACTGACCGCGTTTGATTTGTCTTTACGTAATTTGATTGCGGAAACGAAGCCAGAACACTTACCAAAACCATGCATTAAGTATCGCGTAAGTCGCACAATCGTTCGTTTGAACGAAGACTTTGACTTTATGTTCGACGACAATGTTGAAAACTTCACCTCATTTGTTCACGGCGAAGTGTTTGGTCATGATGGCGACAAACCATTAATGGCGAAGAATGAAAACGAAGCGATTGTCTTCCCGAACCGCCACGTCGCAATAGGTCAACGTGCAGCTCTGATGGTTTGTGAAGTGAAAACCCGTTTTGAAGAGGGTGAGTTGGTTTACGATTAATCCAACATTGCTTTGAGAAGTTAATTGCAATTTACCGAGGCTTAACTGTAAGGTTAAGCCTCGTTTGTTTTTATCGGCCGCTATGGATTTTCAACAACTTATCCTGAACAAGGAACGACGCTGGCAACGTAACCTGATGGTTATGTCGATCGTGCTCGCTGTACTCTCTGCCATTCACTTGATGGTCGGAGAAATTTTCCTTTCTCCTTTTCAATCCTTATCTGCATTTGAACAGAAGTTATTGGTGGACTTGCGTTTACCGAGGTTAGTGTCTGCGGCAATTATTGGTGCTGCGTTAGCGGTATCTGGCGCGACGTTACAAGTGTTGCTTGGGAACGTGTTGGCTGAACCTGGCGTGCTCGGTATATCTGGTGGTGCAAGCTTAGCAATGGTCTTAATCATGTTCGCGTCACCTGTTCTTCCTACCCCGATTGTTTTTATGTTGGCAGCGATTGCAGGCTCGATGGTCTTCACGTTTGTTTTGGTGGCGATAGCAAGGGCAATGCACCTGACGACGGCTCGATTGCTTTTGGTTGGGGTCGCATTGGGTATTTTATCGAGCGCGATTGTGACGTGGGCTTTTTACTTTAGTGATGATCTTAGCTTACGCCAACTGATGTATTGGTTAATGGGCAGTATTGGCGGTGCGAGTTGGTATCAACATACCGTTACCTTGGTGATGTTACCGGTGCTCATCTGGTTATGTTGTAAAGGCAAATCGCTTGATAGATTGATGCTGGGTGAGATTCATGCGACCCAATTGGGTGTCGATGTGCATCAAATGCGTTGGAAACTGATCCTCGCCATTTCTGTTTTGGTGGGTAGTTCAGTCGCTTTGGGTGGCATCATCAGTTTTGTTGGTTTGGTGGTGCCGCACTTGTTGCGTTTGGCTTTTGGTACGGAAAACCGTTATTTATTGCCACTTTCTGCAATATCTGGTGCTGCGTTGCTTGTATTTGCTGACATCGGCGCAAGACTGTTATTGGACTCCGCAGAGTTACCTTTAGGTGTCATGACAACATCGATTGGCGCACCTATTTTCATCTGGATGCTGGTGAAGAGTCATGATGCACGTTAAACATATGTCGGTTGGTAGTCGATTATTGCCTCTTTCTTTTGAATGCAAAGCTGGCGAAATCGTACATGTAGTTGGGCCTAATGGTTCCGGTAAGAGCACTTTATTGGCTGCGATTTCTGGTACGTTAAGTCACCGAGAGGGTATGAGTGGTGAAGTGTACGTTGGCAACAAAAACTTGCTTACTTTACCGTTGTCAGAGCAAGCTCATGTTCGAGGTTATTTGTGTCAGCAATCGCGCCCAGCGTTTAATGTTGATGTGTTTCAGTATCTCGCTTTATCTCTGCCAAGTGGTGCTGAGATTGCGGATATCAAAGTGCGTGATGCCGTCAATATGGTGGTGGAGCTGGTACAACTGCAAGATAAGCTTCATCGCAGTATTCAAACATTATCCGGTGGTGAGTGGCAGCGTGTCCGATTAGCAGGTGTATGTTTGCAGGTGTGGCGTACCATTAATCCTTTTTCGCAGTTTTTAATTTTGGATGAGCCAGCAGCACCGTTAGATATTGCGCAAGAGGGTCTGCTCTATCAATTGATTAACGCTATGGCGGCGCAGGGGATTGGAGTATTAGTTGCTAATCACGATCTCAATCGCACATTAAAGCACGCAGATAAAGTATTGCTGCTTAACAACGGTGTGCTGCACTCATCAGGAAATGCCGATACTGTGCTAACGGAAGAAGCTCTCGGGGAAGTGTTCAATACTCAAGTCAAAAAGGTCATCGTAGATGAGCAACCTTATTTAATCTTTGATTAGTATTTAGGGACAACAAAAAACGACCTACTTGAGGTCGTTTTTTTTAATCGAGATAGCCAAACTCAACGCTTATTGAGTTAACGGTTTTAGATCTGCTGGGCGGTAGTAAACAGATTTGAGTACTTTGCCTTTACGAATGGTTTTACCTTCCGATACGAAATCTTCGGCGCATTTCGCGATGATGTATTCACCTTTCTGCACCGCCATCAACTTGATGCCTTGTTCCGCGTAGAATGCTTCTGTTTCTGAGTACTCTTGCTCGTTACGGCATACTTTGCTCATGTTGCTTGAATGGACTTCATCCCAGCAAGGAATAAATTCGATACCACGGTTTACCGCAACGTTTAATAGAAGATCAATTAAGTAGCTGATCGCCAGGTTGTCTTCTACTTTGCTGTGGCCAAGATGAACGAGACGGCCCATTAATACATACACGCTGTCTACGATGGCATCTGCTTGCTCAGTTTTACAATCTGCTTCTGCTAGCTCTGTTAGCTCTTCGATCGCCAAAGAGGTGTGTAGTGTGTCTGCTTGCGTATCAAGGCTTGCAGCGTCTGCGACTGGTAAGTCGAACGTACTACGGAACTCGGTAATATCACGGTATAAGTGATCAAAAATCTCTTGGGTTAGCTTTGACAGTTGCATTCTAATTTCCATTGAATCGATTGAAGCGGCAATGATACCAAACCGCACTTTGAACCCCAAGGGCATTGCATCTAACTGGTGATAAATCTGCCTTTGGGAATGGTGGTGCTTAACGAAATAGGTAAGGGAACAGCTTTTTACGTTCTTCCTCTGAAAGGGCGGAAACACGAGCGATGTTCGTATCGGGAATGGATTCAGGATCAGGATAGTGTTTTAGTACCTTTTCCATACTCTCTTCGCGAATCAAATGGAAGATCGGGTAAGGAGAACGATTGGTTAGGTTTTCGTCGTCTTCAGGCCTTGCGCCGCCAAAACAGTAATCAGGATGGAAAGTCGCTACTTGGAAAACACCTTCCCAGTTTTGCTGCTTAATTAATCCTTCAACCCAATCTATGCAAAAGTTGTAGTCCCAGAAATCTTGTAGCATGTTGGGAACCACAACCAACGTGGTCTCAAGTTGTTCGGGTTCTGTGTTACTCAGCTCAATCAGCTGCAATAAAATATCTTCTAGAAGCGCTTCTTCTTGAGTCGCTTCACTAACAAAGATTTTGATTTGTTTATTACGTTGCGGCTTGGCAGCAAATGGACAAAGGTTGAGACCGATTACTACATCGTTGAGCCATTGATCGACCTGTTGAGTGATCGCTTCGATATCTGTGTTTTGTGTTGAACGCGTTGACATACGACTTTCTGGTTTTTATTAAAGTAGCGCAAGCATAGCAGAGTTGGTTATCCAAGTAACCAGAGAGGTATTACGCAAATGAGCGTACCTTAGCTACTCTTTAAACTCGCAGCGTCAGGTGTTTGGTCAGTATGCTTTCTTTCGGCAATGTGTTTCAAATACGCAATTGCAGCAAACATCGCTAGGTAGACTGCGCTTCCTCCCATAAGAACACTCGACCAACCACCATGTTGCCAACAATAAAGAAGTAAGAATCCTCCTAAGCTACCGCCTACGTAGTAGTGTACTAAGTAGAGCGCTGTCGCGGTGGCTTTGGCGCGAGTGGCGTTCTGACCGACCCAACCGTAGGCGAGGGTATGAGTAAAGAAGGCACCAAAACTTATCAGCAACAACCCAAATAGCATTGCAGTCAAGCTTTCAACCGCCGCAATCCACATCCCCGCCATGCTCACTATCGCGCCTAAGAACATACCGAGGATTGATGAATAACGTTTACTCCAGTGGCCTGCGCAACGAGAGGAGAAAGTCCCTCCCAAGTAACAAATAAAGATCAGTGAGGCCAACCCGACGGGCACATTGTGAGGTTCACTCACCAGACGGAAACCCATGACGGAGTAAAGGTTGACGAACAAAGCAAAGTTGAGTCCTCCTATCAGCATTGCGAACCACACGCGTTGGTTTTTAAAATGACCAATAAGCGCACGATTTTGATGGCGCAAGCTGCTTGATGACGGGGTGAAGTTGCGCTGTGTTGGCAATAAATAGTGAACGCCAATGACACCAAGAAGAGTGAACACCATCATAACTTCAATGGCGACATCAACACTGAAATTGTCCGCCAATAAGCCGCCGCTAATACGCCCTGCAATACCGCCTAATGAGTTAGCCGCAATGTACGTTCCAATTGCCATCGAGAAAGCGTGCTTGTCGAGCTCTTCTGCCATGTAAGCTACGGCGACCGCAGCAAAAGCGGCGAGCGCGACACCGATCAGTGCTCGACATACCACCAAAAACAGAAATGAGTCACCAAACAGCATCAAAGCGGAAAGGGTAGGAATCGAAAACAGACCAGCCATCATGACTGGCTTTCGTCCCACTGATTCTGACAACACAGCCATCGGAACGAGGCTAAAAGAGAGAGCGAGTGTTGAGGCCGCAAATAGCCAGTTAACTTGCGTTTCTGAGATAGTGAAAATTTGGGCAAAAGTGGGCAGCATTGGCTGTAGTAGGTATAAATTTGAAAAAACCAAGAAGGAACCAAGCGCAAGCGAGAGCGTAATGCGTTTGTATTCCGGTGTGCCAAAACTGACCATGAATCCTGCCTAATGTGAGCAAATGGAGAGACTGTGATCAATCTATCAGTTCGTTATAAATTAAAAAAATATATTAAAAATATGGACACCATATATTTATGATCTAATGGAATCGAAACAACTTAAACATTTTCTGGTGGTCGCTGAACATGGAAATATTACCCATGCGGCGAAAGCCCTGCATATTGCCCAGCCCGCATTAAGCATTTCTATCAAAAAGTTTGAGCAGTCTTTGGGCGTTACCCTATTTCGCCGTGATGATAAAAAAATCAGCTTAACGAAAGAGGGCGAAACGTTACTTGTGCATGCTAAGCGGGTGATTCAACAGTTGCACGACGCGCAGCTCGCGATTGATGAGTTGAAAGGTTTAGCGAAAGGCGAAGTAAGACTAGGGACGCCATCAATGATGGGCAGTTATTTCTTTCCACGAATTGTGATGGCGTTTAAAAGCCAGTTCCCGGAGTTAAAATTGACCTTGGTCGAAGCTGGGACTCAATCGATTCGTCGTATGCTGCTCAATGGTCAACTCGATATCGGTGTGATCAGTTGTGATAACGTGCCTGATGACCTAGAAACTGACCATTTGTTTACTAGCCAAATGGTCGCAGTTGTTTCACCTGAGCATGAGTTAGCCCAGCGACACGCTCTTACTTTTGATGAGTTCTTTGAACACGATTTGGTTATGTTTCAGCATGGCTATTTTCACCGCGAATTTTTGGATCAGGTGAGTGAGGAGCATGGGTTTACCATGAAGTCATCATTCGAGACCAACTTACTGCCTTTGATTTTGAGTATTGTAAAACAAGAGTTTGCGATTACCGCGTTACTGGAATTGGTGACTCAACATGAGTCGGGCGTTGTTGGCTTACCGTTTGAACCACCAGTGACGCTAGATCTGGCACTTGCTTGGCGCAAGCAGGGGTACTTATCAATAGCAGATCGAACGTTTATCGACTTTATCAAGCGCTACGTTTAAACGCAGCGCAGATTCATCGTCCGAGCACTAGTCGCCTTTGTACATCTTCTCGAAGTTCTTTGGGTTCCAGCCAATCATTACCCGATCACCAATTTTTAAAACTGGCACTGAACGAGCACCAAGCGCATCAAGTTCTTTGCGACCGCGTTGCATCTTAGCATTGCACAAACGATAGTTAATATTTTTCGAATCCAGATAACGTTGAGCATCTTTGCAGTGAGGGCATTTGTCTTTGACGTAAAGGACGACACGTTTCATTGAGTTTCTCTCCATTATCATTGGGAGGCGAAGTTTAACGGCCTTTCACAATAAATGAAAGGCGAAAGCTAAGGTGAAACTGTCCTTTATCTCAGGTATATTGAGCGCCTTTATTTTGTCATAACAGACGTTAATTCTATGCATCCGTCACTTCGATACATTCAAGGCTACCCACAAAACATCGTAGAGCAGGTGAGCTCGTTGATAGCGAGTGGCAAGTTTGTTCCTTGGTTCGAGAAGCGTTATCCCGACAGGCACCAAATCAAAAGCGAAAGGGCGCTCTATGAGTACGCCATGGCAATCAAAAACCGCTACATGAAGAAAGCCGCGCCAATCAGTAAAGTCGTCTACGATAAGAAAATTCACGCGGTAAACAACGCGCTTGGTTTGCACAGTGTAATCAGTAGAAACCATGGCGGTAAGCTGAAGTCGAAAAACGAGATTCGCATTGCCAATGTATTTAAGGATGCGCCCGAGCCACTATTAAGAATGCTGGTGGTACATGAGTTGGCGCATACTCGTGAGAAAAAACACGACAAGGCGTTCTATCAGCTATGTTGCTATATGGAGCCTGAGTATCACCAACTCGAATTTGATGCTCGTTTGTTTATGATTTACCTCGATTTAAAAGCGAATTTGAATGAAGAACAATAATCACAACGCGAAGCAAGCAAAGCCAAAGACTTCAAAGGCGGCTCAGAATAAAGACGCGAATAAAGCCAAGCCGAAGCGTGTTAAAGACAAAGTTGCGCGCAAATCCTCGCAGCCTGCAGGAAAGAGCGAAGTCGAGTTCATAAAAATAGCGAAGAATGGTTTGCATGAGCGTAATGTTCATCGAGGTCGTTACGATTTTAAAAAACTCGTGGAAAGTGAACCACAGTTAAAGCCATTCGTTATCAAAAATCCGAAAGGGGAAGACTCCATAAACTTCTCTGATCCTAACGCTGTTAAAATTCTCAATAAAGCATTGCTTGCTGCGTATTATGGTATCGAGTTCTGGGGCATTCCCGACACCTACCTTTGCCCACCGATTCCGGGCCGCGCTGATTACATTCACCGAGTGGCAGAACTTCTTGATGGTGAAGTAAAAGGTCAGTACGCGCACCAAAAAGTGAAAGCGTTGGACATTGGCGTGGGAGCAAACTGTATTTATCCGATTGTTGGTGTAACAAAATACGGTTGGCACTATACGGGCAGCGATGTCGATCCAAAATCCATCCAATCGGCTCAAACGATCGTAGAGCACAATCGTGTTTTGAAGGGAAAAATTGCACTGGTACAGCAATACAATGATGCCAATATTTATCGAGGTATCATTCAACCGAATGATCGTTATGATGTGACGACATGTAATCCGCCATTCCACCGTTCGGCGGAAGATGCCGCTATGGGCAGCCAGCGTAAAATCGATAATCTAAAAGCAAACCAGCGCAAGAAAGGGCTAAAACCTCAAACCGCACCAGTAAAGACAAGTAAGCCTGCGTTGAATTTTGGCGGTCAAAACGCTGAATTGTGGTGTGAAGGCGGAGAAGCGGCGTTTATCCGAAAAATGGCGAATGAAAGCCAAGCTTTTGCCGCACAGGTCTTGTGGTTTACAACACTTATATCCAAAAAAGACAACGTTCGCCCGATGCGCAAGCAGCTTGAAAAATTGGGTGTGAAAGCCATTCGTGTGGTTGAAATGAGTCAAGGGCAGAAAGTGAGCCGCTTTGTAGCTTGGTCATACATGGATAAGCAACAGCGCAAAGCATGGATGGAATTAAAGTAACGTTGACCGTTTCACACTGAACAATAAAGTAGGAAGCCCGCTGATATCAGCGGGCTTCTCTTTTTGGGAGATCTAAAACTTAATAATGGGCTCACAATCTAGTGAACTGAGAGAGACAAAAGTATCTGTTTTGGCGTAGTACAAGCCACAGGTTTCACCTCTTATCTGCAACGTATATTGGTCTGGAAGATCCGTATAGCTGCCATCCAACAGTTGATTGTTGTTCCCTTTTACTCGTCCTTTTTCAATCAACAAATGCGGTGTGGATTCAAATACGTTATTTGCGATTCTAGGTGCAGGTGTCCCTTGGATTTCTGCGATCGCGTTTTGAATTTCTATGACTGTTTCCGGAGAGTTCTTTTTACTCAATGCTTCAACGGGTTCTTGTGACATAGCTTGACATCCTATCAAAGAAATCGAAGTCCCTAGGAAAAGCGCAACCCGAATCAGCATTCGTAAAAAGTTAGTTGATCTCAACATGAATTGCCTCTGTTCGTAGCGGAGAGCGAAGATCGCTTAACTCCGGAGATGAAATGTTACGCGGCATGGCGTTGAAACTTGAAGAGGAGACTGGCGGACAGGTTCCAGTTTCCATGTAGTTTAGTGCCGCAGAAAGCATACCTTCAGACGGATCGCCTAATGGTTTTGTTAGGTCGTCATTGACCCAGCAACCTTCCACTCTGTTGTTTAAGCCTAACTCGGTATTGATTTGGCTCTTTGGAGTAGGAATAAAACCATCAGCGAAGTCGCCAAATTTTTTCTCGTTCGCCGACTTGAACTGAATAGTGTAGTACATAGTGCCGCAGTTTTGTTCTGGTGAGAACCCATACGGTTTACCTGTGGTTGTTGAGCCTATTTGGATAACCTCCACATCAATGCCGCGCAAAGCGTTGATCAACAGTTCACTTGAGGAAGCCGTGCCTCCTGAAGTCAGTACATATACGCGCTTTTTGTTCAGTGTCGGAAGCACTTGGTCCGAATATTTCTGTGCTGCCCAGTCTATTGCTAGATTCGTAAAGCGATAGATGTTATCCCCATCTTTAATGGTACGCATCACTTTGTCATTATGAATCAACTCACTGAAGACTCGGTTCTGACCAGCACCGCTTAGCATGTAGCCTACTTGCGAGGACTGAAGGACTAAGCCACCGCCGTTGTAACGTAAATCAACGACGATCTCGTCAACATTCTCTGCTGAGAGCGTACTGAACGCCTCAATAAGCGGGGCTTGAGCGCTTGGTTCAAAGGAGTTGTATTGCAGATAGCCGATCCGCATACCATTTTGTGTAATCACTTTGGCATTTTTAACTGGAGAGGTCATGACATCAGAGGCGGTAAGCGTCACGGTTTTCTCTAGACCGCCAACACTCTCAAATGTGAAGGTGTAATCTTGATTGATGTCAGGGTTAAAGAGCGTTTTATTAATAAAATCAATGTCGGACTGACTACCGGTGTTAACCACATCAATATTATTGATTTTCAGAAGCTTATCACCACGAGCAATGCCGCTTCTATCAGCTGGCGAGGCTTCTTCAGTGTAGGAAATACGAACGTCTCGAGGTTGTACGCCACGTAGGAATGCCCAGTTAAAACCAAATCCAGCAACTAAACCGGATTGCGATGATTTCATATCATCCTCATAAGGGACGGTAAAATGGAAGCGATCTTTTGGTTTACCCGTCGCGGTAGTAGCAGAGGTGACCAGCGTATTGAAGTAATCAGTAACAGTTTTGTAGTTTGCTGGATTATTATCAGGAACCTCGTCATACCATAGATACGTTTCGTTAGTAAAAGCTCTTAAAAAGAGTTTTTCGTGTAATGCAGAGCCCAATTTATCTGGATAGGCGGCATAGTTGTCATATGGGTCCAGTCCGACGCGGGGCGTTTCACATTGGTTGATAAACGTTTTCGACGGTTGGCTAAAATCATGAACTTTCCACGTTGGACCGTTTGCACTGCTAGTGGACGGAGTAGGTGATGAGCTATCACCGCCACCACCGCCACAGCCTTGTAATAATGCGAGAGTGACTGCCGTTGCTAAAGAATACTTAAATTTCACTTTTCTATGTCCTTATAAATAATAGAATTATAATTATGTGTTTTGCTTTTGTTTTTATTAGCTAGGTGAATGTATTAATTTAATTTGTTCGTCTGCAAATTTATAGTTAAATAGTGTGAGGTAAATAACGTAAAAAAGTTGTCTTTTATACTTAAGCTAAATTAGTCATTACTTAAGTTTTCTGTCTATTTCAAAAGAGCTAACAAGACAATTAATAAGTGTGAAATTAAGACAAGTTCTTAGTTGACTAAGCGACGCTTGCTAAATAAAAAATCAGAATTAGATTCAGGAAACGCTTTGAATCAATAGTTTGGTAGGGATATATGATGTTATCTCGGGGGTGTTTGATTTATTTATCTGATGCTTTAACTTAATTTAGTGAGTTGAGCGACGTGCTTTAATAAGCTTCCGTCAATGTTAGGTAAATCATCAGCGAAAAATATCTGAGCACCGGGAGTGCAGCGCATTAATATATTTGTTAGTTCACCTTCATTGTTGGAAGTGTTAACTGCGTTAAGTTTCGCTAATTTATTACAAAGCTCGTCCTCTATTTGCACTTTCTGCTCTTCGGTGAGCCTAATGCGACCTATACATATGCCTGGGTTGATATCATGAGAAAGCGAATCTTGTTGAAATCGCTCTTTGAATAAGGTGTCTAATGCCGTACCTTCTTCCATAATAAATCGACGACCAGAACGGTAAAACAAGCCGTCTCCGAAGTTTTCGACATATCCTAGAATTTCCGCGATACGCAAATAGAATCGTAAGCTTGTATCAGAAAGTCCGTAAGTTTGGGCTATCTCTTGCGGTTTAATATCACGAGAAGTCAGCATATAAATAAAATCAAGTAAATAAGGATGCTCAACGAAAAGGGCGCTCTCTTCATCTGTTAGCATTTGCTCGTTTTGGTGCTGAAGCTCGTTGGCTAAGGTTGCGAGTTCGATGAGATCGGTATTCAGGTAGTTCAGATAAATAAGTACTTTATCCAAACCTAAAGCTGGATTATGTAGGTGGCGTTTAATACTAGATAAAGGGATGCCACTTTTCTCTGACAAGGAATTGTAGCAAAGCCCTTCTTCTTTAATCTTTTGTCGTAGCGCTGCAAGTAAAAACTTTGGTCCAACATTCATCCTTGAATATCACCTTATTCGTTATTCCGTTTACTGGCTGATATTTTGCCTTTCAAGCAGCAGGTTTCGAATCGCTGTGCCTGCTTCTAGAATGTGCTTTTTCAGTAGGTACTTGGCGCCTTCGATATCGCGATTTTGGCACATTTCAAACAAGCTTAAGTGCTCTTCTTCTGCCTTTTTAATGCCTGTAGTAAACAATAGCTGCATGCGTATGTATCGGTCACACTTTGTGTTCAGGTTGTAAATGACGTCCATAGTTTCAGGCATGTTGGCTGGCGCATATAGGGCTTTGTGGAACTCGTAGTTGTAGTTGCTCCATTCTTCTACTTCGTCGCCACTGTTCACTACTGACTCGAAACGTTCGCGAACTTCGCGCGCGCGTTCAAGGTCAGCGTCTGTCATATTTTGAATCGCGCGCTCTAAAATGTGGCATTCCACGACAGCGCGCAGTTCAAATAGCTCATTGATTTTCTCTGGAGATAGCTCAGTGACCGTCGCACCTTTGTGAGGTTCAAAGCTAACGAGTCCTTGTGCTTCCAATTGAACTAACGCTTCACGCACAGGAATTCGGCTAACATTAAACTCTTTTGCTAACGCATCTTGACGTAAAGGTTGACCAGTTTTTAACTCGCCCTTCAAGATCTGAGTTCGAATTGCTTCCTCAACGAGCTGAGTGCGCGTTTTAAAAACAGGTTTCTGTGACATTGAAGTCTCCCGTGAAATTAATATTGTATCCAATCCATTTTACTTTAGTAGTTTATTGTTTTTCTGGCACAAACCAACTAGGAAAGAAGGTTTTGAGAAGTAGAGTGAAATAAAAGGCATCAGTTGATGCCTTTTTGAGCCATTTGGTGGGCTTATTGGGACACACTGCCATCTATGGCGCGTTGGATACCCAGTGGGTTCGACGCTTTTAATGAATCCGGCAATAAAGATTCTGGCAAAGCTTGATAAGAGACCGGACGCAACCAACGATGAATAGCCTCCGCACCGACAGATGTTGAGGCAGAATTGGTTGAAGCCGGATATGGTCCACCATGAACCATAGCGTAACCAACCTCGACGCCAGTTGGCCAACCGTTGAATACAAGGCGTCCGGCGATTTCTTCCAAACTTGGAAGCAGTTGCTTGGCTTGTTCTTCGTCTTCAGCGGTAGCGTGAAGGGTTGCGGTGAGCGATCCAGTCAGTGAATCACTCAGTTTCAACATGTCATCGAAATCTTCACAGATTACGATTAACGATTGAGGACCAAATATTTCTTCCTCCCATTGCGGGTTTTCACGCCAGTTTTTACTGTCCGTCACGAACAGTGCTGGTGAGACATTGGTCGCTTCTGCTTGTTCAGAACGAGTGACGTTAATGCCTGTTTCGGAAGCTCGCTTATCCACTTCGGATTCATACGTTTCTCGGATTCCTTGCGTTAGCAAAGTGGCCGTTGATTGTTGTCGAATTAACCCTTGAGCGATTTCGATAAAGGCTTGCGTTTCTGGGCTATTCAAGACAAATACAACGCCTGGTTTTGTACAAAATTGTCCACAGCCCAAAGTCATAGAAGCCACAAATTCTTCAGCCAATGATGCGTTTGCCCGTATGGCTGAAGGGAGAATAAATGTTGGATTAATCGCCCCTAGTTCGCCATAGAAGGGGATTGGCTCTGGTCTTTGCTGGGCTAGATTGAACAGCGCACGGCCACCACCGACTGAACCTGTAAACCCAACCCCTTTAATTTTTGGATGGGTAACGAGTGCTTGGCCAAGTGCACGTTTGTTACCTTGCAATAGCGTGAAGATGGCTTGCGGTAAGCACTCTTTCTCAAGTGCAGCCTCAATACACTCAGCAACAAGTTGACTGGTGCCAGGGTGGGCGGTATGGCCTTTTACAATCACAGGACAGCCAGCTGCCAGTGCCGAAGCCGTATCACCACCTGCCGTAGAAAATGCGAGCGGAAAATTAGACGCACCAAACACGGCGACAGGGCCAATTGCGATTTGTTGACGGCGAATATCTGGTTTTGGCAGTGGTTGACGGTTTGGGTTTGGCGTATCGAAAATTGCTTGATGGTGATTACCCGATCTCACAACCTCGGCAAATAGTCTTAATTGGCTCGCGGTACGTCCTATTTCACCGCTTAAACGTGCTTCGGGAAGGGCAGTTTCTAAATGAGCACGAGCAACGATTTCTTCACTCTTCACTTCCAATTCAGAGGCGATAGAGCAAAGTAAGCTCGCTCGCTTTGCATTGCTTAGTTGGCGAAACTCACGCGCAACGCTTTGGGCGGCTGAGGAGGCTTGATTAACTTCTTGCTCTCCATGTACCGGAAACGCTATAGGTAGAGGCTCACCAGTAAAGGCGTTGACTGCGTAAAAAGTGGTTGGTTCTTGTGGGGTCATCATTCTTCCTTACTATCCTTATTACTTCACTTCAAATCCGTACGCATATGGGTCTTCATCGTCTACCCATATCGTGTTGTGACCGTATATTTGTGCCCATCCTTCAATGCTTGGCAAAATAGCGGCTTTGCCATTCACTTCGGTGATGCCTTCTATACGTCCTTGAAATAGGCTGCCGATGATACTTTCGTGAACAAAGTCTTCCCCTTGATTGAGTTTGCCTCTTGCATGCCATTGCGCCATACGTGCACTTGTTCCCGTACCACATGGCGAACGATCCAACGCTTTGTCGCCGTAAAACACAGCATTTCGGGCGGTGGCGTTTTCTTGAGTGGGCTCTCCGGTCCATAGCACGTGAGAAACACCGCACACTGTTGGATCTTTTGGATGTACGCACTCAACCGCTCGAGATACCGCTTCGCGAACTTTTGGTGAAAGCATCAAAATTTCATCTGGAGAGTAGTGTTCAAGTCCGGCGTAGTTTTCTTGAGGATCGACGATTACGTAATAGTTTCCGCCATAAGCAACATCGACAGTGAGCTCACCTAAGCCCTCTATGTCCACGGTTACGTCTTGGTGGGCAAGGTAAGCTGGTACGTTAAATATCTTCACCGACGTGACCTTGTCACCTTTTGTTTGGTAGTGCACTTCGATTTGTCCTGCTGGGACATCAAGTATCAAACGGCCTTCTTTTTTGGGAGTGATAAGGCGATTCTCGATAGCGGTAGTGACGGTTCCAATGGTGCCGTGGCCACACATTGGTAAGCAGCCACTGGTTTCAATAAACAGAATTGAAGCGTCTGCGTTATCGCTGCAAGGAGGCAAGACAACGGACCCCGACATCATTGAGTGTCCGCGAGGCTCAAACATGAGTGCCTGACGAATCCAATCATAATGCTCAAGAAAGTATTGGCGCTTTTCGCTCATGGTATTGCCTTCGAGTGGAGGCACACCGCCTGCTACCAGCCTAACTGGGTTGCCGCAGGTGTGGGCATCAATACAGAAAAAAGTTCCTTGTCTCATTTTTCGCTCCTTGCTGAAAAAATGGTTGAATTAAACAATAGTGATGTTAACGTAATGTAAAATATATTGTATACAATCTACGTTTTCAAGTGTGACTCGGAGCATATTTATGTTGGTCAAGGATGAAACTAAAAAGGAAAGGATCGCTGTGATAGGTGCGGGGATTATTGGCTTATCAATTGGCTTGAAATTGCAGCAGCAAGGTTATCAAGTCACGATTTTTGATCCCAATGGCGTGGGGAATGGATGCTCTAAGGGAAATGCAGGCCATATCGCGACTGAGCAAATCTTCCCTCTTGCAACGCCAGCGCTGCTTCCACAATTACCTAAAATGCTGCTAGATCCCAAAAGTCCGGTTTCGATCCGTTGGCAAGATATTCCAAACACAATCGGGTGGATGATTCGTTTTCTATTACAAACCAAGCCATCAGCCGCGGAGCGGGCAAAAAACGCGATTAAGAGTCTTAACGAGCGGTCAGTGGCAAGTTGGCGTGGCGTGCTTGATTCAATCGGAAAAGCGCATCTAATAAAAATGAGTGGTTCATTGCTCACTTTTGAAAACGAGAAACTGTTTCAGAATTATCAAAGCACGCTTAACTCACTGGCTAAAAACGGTGTGGCGTATCAAGTTTGGACACAAGAGGAGATTCGAGAGCGGATACCTGATCTCAGCCATAAGGTTCGTGTCGGCGTCTTTTTTCCCGATACAGGTCATACGCTAGACCCCTATCAGCTCTGTGTTGAGCTAAGTGAAGCTTTTGAAGTTATTGGCGGTAAGGTTTTACAAAAAGATGTATCTGCGTTGGCGAAAAATGGCGAGGTGCTGGTTGAGTCTCAAACGTATTCATTTGACCGAATCATTGTTGCTGCTGGTGTACATTCTAAGCCTTTGATACGGCAGCTAACCGGAGTCAAAGTGCCTATTCAAGCCGAGCGTGGTTATCACCTAATGGTGGATGACAAGCGTGATGTACTGCCATTTCCTATTAGCTCTGCAGATAGAAAATTCATCATGACTCCGATGTCTGGCGGGCTACGCTTGGCAGGCACTGTTGAGTATGCCGATGTAGAATCACTACCCAATATGAAACGTTCAGAAATGCTTTTTCAGTTAGGTGATGAGATGTTTGAATCGGAGTTAAATCCACTCAAGCAAGGAGAAAAGTGGATGGGTAATCGGCCTTCAACAGTCGACTCGTTACCGGTTATTGATAGCATTTGGGATGGAAATGTATTACTGGCATTTGGCCACCAACACCTTGGATTAACTCAAGCGGCGATTACGGCAGATCTCCTTTTAGAGCTTATCGAAGGAAAGCCGACATCGATTGATCTATCACCTTTTTCATTACAACGATTCGCCTGAAAAATTTAATATTAAATATTGTATAAAATATATTAAATGCTAATGTTAACTTAATTTTAACAAAAATGGTGTCCAACAGCCGTACTCGGATGCCTCCAGAAAAACAACCAAAAGGAGTAAAACATGTCACGAATGACCAAAGCACCATTGGCGCTGTTGATTTCAGGAATGCTGTTGGGGGCCTCTGCTTATGCTGAAGACAAATTGACGGTCGTATCTTGGGGTGGTGCATTCACCAAGAGCCAAGTGGAGGCATATCATAAGCCTTTCATTAAAAAAACAGGTGTTGAGATCGTATCCGAGGATTTCAGCGGCGGATTAGCTGAAATTAAAGCACAGGTGGAAGCGAACAACGTGCGCTGGGATTTGGTTTCTCTCGACAAGCCAGACATTGTTCGTGGTTGCGCCGAAGGGTTACTAGAACCAGTGAGCCCAAGTATTTTGCCTCCGGGCGCAGATGGAACACCAGCACAAGAGGATTTCATTGATGGTGCGATTCACGAATGCGCAATCAATACCATCGTTGTGTCCACAGTATTAGCGGTGAACGAAGACGCGTTTAAAGGTAAGGCTTTGCCTAGCAAGTTGACCGATCTTTTTGACCTAAAAACTTTTCCAGGTCGACGTGCATTGCAAAAACAACCTCAGGGCAATCTTGAGTGGGCACTATTGGCTGATGGTGTAAAGCCAGAAGAGGTCTACAGCCTGCTCGAAACCGAAGCGGGGCGTGAGCGTGCTTTTGCTAAGTTGGATACGATCAAATCAGAAGTGCTGTGGTGGACAACAGGTGCCCAGCCACCTCAAATGCTTGCAGATAAAGAAGTGGTGATCGCCTCGGCGTTTAACGGCCGAATCCACAATGCCCGTAAAGATGAAGGTCAACCATTTCGGATTATATGGGACCGTCAAATGGGTTACATGAATGGATGGGCGATACCTAAAGGGAGTGAGAACACAAAGCTTGCATTGGACTTCATTGCTTTTTCTTCAGGAACAAAACCATTAGCTGATCAAGCTAAGTACGTTGCCTATGGGCCTACGCGTAAGTCGTCTTCGGCGGAGGTGAACCCAGACATTTTAGCGAACCTTCCTACCGCACCTCAAAACTTCCAAACCGCCTTCCTGATTAACGATGAATGGTGGTCAGACTACGCTGATGAACTCAATGAAGAGTTCAACACCTGGCTGCTTAACTAGGCGTTAATTTTTGTATGAGGCCGAGTTTTCATCCATAAGCGAGGTTCCGTACTTTTCCTCAACTGTATTTATGTTTTCGGAGAAATGATGAAAGTCATCGAAGCACAGCAAGTCGCGCAATGTTTAACAATGAAGTCTCTTATTGAAACGATGCGTGAAATGTACTCGCGGCCAGCAACAATACCTCAACGCCGAGTCATGCCCTTAGAAGAGGGAGAATACGAGGCGTTTGCGCTACTTCCAGCTTGGAACCAGGAGTTAATTGCGGTGAAAGCCTTTACGTATTTCCCGCATAACCCTGAGCAAGGCAAAGATACGCTTGCATCTAAGCTGCTTGTTTTTAGACGAAACGATGGTGAGCCGCTCGCACTCGTGGACGGTAAAGTTTTAACGTTTTGGCGCACCGCCGCAGCTTCTGCGTTGGCAGCGGACTATTTGGCGCGTCCCGATGCTGATCGTCTGTTGATCTGCGGAACGGGCAATCTTGCGCCTTATTTTGCGTGGGCATACGCTGCGGTTCGCCCACTTAAGCAGGTTTATATTTGGGGGCGTAACTCAGATAAAGCCGAGGCGACGGTAGATGCCATTGTGTCATCTTCAGAGTATCAGTCGCTTCCTGATGAGCGTCGGTTTCGCGTTTCAGTCGTAGAAAAAGTGGACCACGTTATCAAACACGTTGACATCATCAGCTGTATTACTGCATCAGCAGAGCCTTTGTTTAATGGCGCAGACGTGCAGCCGGGCACCCATATTGATTTGGTCGGTAATCATGACTTGGACAAGCGTGAATGCGACTCTAAAGCAGTGCAACGAGCACAGGTGTATGTTGATAGCCGTATTAATGTATTAGCCGAAGCGGGCGATCTTCTCATTCCAATTCAAGAGGGCGTATTCACGTCAGACGATATCAAAGGGGAATTACCGCAGCTTTGCGCCCAACAAATCTCAGTACGTCAAAACGATGAGGTCATTACTTTATACAAATCAGTTGGCAGTGCTTTGGCTGATTTGGCCGCTGTAAAGGCGGTGTTGTTAGAAAATGGCATAGATAGCCATGTCTGAGCATTTTCGCTCGTTCATTTAAATTGCATACAATATACATATAAGGAAAGTAGTTCATGAAAATTGATTGGAAAGGTGTTTATCCGGCGGTCAGTACGCAATTTCGTCAAGATCAGTCAATCGACTTAGACGCAACGCAAACCGTTATAGACAACCAGATTAAAGATGGTGTGAATGGCATTATCTGCTTGGGTACCGTCGGTGAGAACTGCGCGTTGTACCCGGAGGAGAAACGCCAGGTCTTGCAAGCGGCAAAAGAAGTCGTAAATGGCCGTGTGCCTTTGATTGCTGGTACAGCAGAGTCTATTACCACAGCAGCTGTTGATTACATGCAGGATGCGTACAAAATTGGTATCGATGGTTGTATGGTGATGCCTGCCATGGTTTACCGCACGTCTGAGAGCGAAACGTTCGAATATTACCGCGCTCTAGCAGAAGCAACGCCAGAAATGCCAATCATGATTTACAACAACCCGGTTGCTTATGGTGTAGATGTAAACCTCGACATCATGGCGAAACTGGCTGAGTTTGAAAGTATTGTAGCTATCAAAGAGTCGACCACTGATACTCGTCGTATCACCGAGCTTTACAATAAATTTGATGACCGCTTTACCGTGTTCAGTGGTGTTGATGACATCGCTCTTGAATCATTGATGCTAGGTGCGACCGGCTGGATTTCTGGTTTAACCAACGCATTCCCAGAAGAGTCCGTTGCGATTTATAAACTGGCAAGCCAAGGTCGTTATGCTGAAGCGTTAGAGATCTACCGTTGGTTCTTACCCCTACTGCGTTTAGACACCATTCCTACGCTGGTTCAGTGCATAAAATTGGCCGAGCAAGTCTGCGGACGTGGCTCTGAACAAGTTCGTGCGCCACGCCAACTCTTACAAGGTGAAGAGCGTCAACAAGTCATTCAAATGGTTGAACACGCGTTAGAAACCCGCTTAGACCTATCCAAATACAATCTGTAATTGTGCTGTTTAGTAGAGCGTTAACTGACGCTCTACTCATTCGTAATATTCAAAAAATGAGAAGAGGGAAGTCATGAGCACGGAAAACAAGGACTATGTCAGCTTTCAACACGTTAAGAAAACCTACGATGGCACGAATTTGGTGGTGAAAGACTTCAACTTAGATATTGCTCCTGGAGAGTTCGTTACTATGTTGGGGCCGTCAGGATCGGGCAAGACCACTTGCTTGATGATGCTAGCAGGCTTTGAAACTGCGACCGGTGGAGACATTTATATCGATGGCGTTCCTGTCAATCATCTCGCGCCGCACAAGCGCGATATTGGTATGGTGTTTCAAAACTATGCGTTGTTTCCACATATGACCATTGCTGAGAATCTTGCGTTTCCTTTAAAGGTGCGAAAACTCGACAGTGACACGATTCAAAGCAAAGTTCAGAGTGTATTAGAAATGGTCGAGCTTGAGCATGTTGCGACTCGATACCCGAAGCAGTTATCAGGTGGTCAACAACAGCGTGTTGCGTTAGCGCGAGCATTAGTGTTTGAGCCTAAACTCGTATTGATGGATGAACCACTAGGCGCGTTAGATAAGCAGCTGCGTGAGCAAATGCAGATGGAAATTAAACATTTGCATGAAAAGCTTGGCATTACCATTTTGTATGTGACGCACGATCAAGACGAAGCTCTCACTATGTCCGACCGTATTGCGGTTTTTAATCACGGTGAAGTGCAACAACTCGCGACACCAACCGAGCTTTATGAATCTCCGAGTAATACGTTTGTTGCGCAGTTTATCGGAGAAAACAACCAACTCTCAGGTTTAGTCAAAGAGTGGAACGGAAAGTATTGCCAAGTGCTCGTTGGGAAAGAGTTATTTACTGCGAAACCTGTCAGAGTCTCTGAGCAAGGGCAGAGAACAACACTTTCCATTCGACCAGAAAAGATTGTTATTCAACCAGAGAAAGCGTCTTGCGAGAACCAAGTCTCGGGCGTCCTACGAGAATTGATTTATCACGGTGATCATTATCGTCTGGTCGTCGAAGTAGAGAGCGTTGGTCACTTCATCGTTAAAGTACCTAACGATAATCGTAAACACTTGCAGTTAACGCCTGGCTCAATTTGTCGTATTGGTTGGCAAAGTGACGATTGCCATGCTCTTGATGGGACACAAACTCAAAGTAGCGAGGTAGCAGCATGAGTCGAGAGCTAACCGCATTAGATTCTGTATTGGAAATCGAACGCCAAGTTCATGAGCAAGAAACCAATCTGAAAGCGCAGTTGCAAAAGGCCGAGCGCCGAAAAAAGCTTCGCTCCATTATGCTCACAACGCCATTGGTGTGTTTTATTCTGCTTACGTTTGCTTTTCCTATCCTCGACATGCTTTATCGAAGCGTGGATAACCGAGAAATATCCCTGTCACTACCACAAACTATTCAAGCCTTAGAAAGTTGGGATTATCAAGGTCAGCCTCATCAAGAAGTCATTGAGGCATTCTCTGTTGAGGTACTTGCGCTTTATCAAAGCAAAGAGCTACCGAAAATAGCCAACCGGATGAATATTGAAGAGTCTGGTATGCGCAGTTTACTCATGAAAACCGGCAGAAAGTTGTCTCGTTTGACGTCGCTGCCGAGCTCGGTGACACAACTAGCTAAGCTGGATAAGCGTTGGGCTAATCCTAAATATTGGGCGGCGTTTAAGAATCTTAGTGGCGCATTAACATTCAGTCATTATCTTGCAGCGCTAGACTTGCAAGTGAATGAGTTTGGAGACATTGAGCCCCAACCAGAAAAACGCCAAATATACGTCGACCTTTTCTTTAAAACTTTTTGGATGTCTATTTCAATCACCTTAACTTGTTTGGTGATGGCGTACCCCGTTGCTTACCTGCTTGCCAATTTACCTGATAAGCGCGCGAACTTACTTTTAATTATTGTGCTGCTGCCATTTTGGACATCATTGTTAGTCAGAACCACGTCTTGGATTGTTCTGCTGCAAAACCAAGGGGTCATTAATGATCTCCTTATTTGGTCGGGTTTTACTTCTGAGCGAATTCAGATGATTCACAATACCTTCGGAACGGTGGTGTCTATGGTGCACATTCTGTTGCCTTTTATGATCCTGCCTCTGTATAGCGTAATGAAAGGAATTAGCCCAACTTATTTCCGAGCCGCTCGTTCTCTAGGCGCGACGCCTTTCATTGCGTTCATCAAAGTTTATATGCCGCTTACGTTACCGGGTATAGGTGCGGGGGCCTTGCTTACTTTCATTCTTTCTATTGGCTTCTACATTACGCCTGCTTTGGTTGGTGGAAGAAGCGGACAGATGATCTCCAATATGATTGCCTATCATATGCAGACATCACTGAACTGGGGGATGGCTGGCGCATTGGGTGGACTGCTTTTGTTCGTTGTACTGGTTCTGTTTTATATGTTCAACCGTGTGGTTGGCATTAACAACCTTAAGGTAGGGGGATAACCATGGCATTACCAAACTATGCATCAAAAGTAGAGCGAGTTGCTTACGCAGGTTACTTAGCTTTTTGTGGGGTGGTGCTGTTCTTTTTAATCGCTCCAATTCTGACCATCATCCCGTTATCGTTTAATGCAACGCCTTACTTTACTTTTACCGAGGGGATGTTAAACCTTGACTCGGCAGCGTATTCTACTCGCTGGTATCAAGAAATGTTTACTAGTGATCAGTGGCTGTTGGCGCTGAAAAACAGCACGTTTATTGCTTTTATGGCGACACTCGTTGCAACAGGGCTAGGAACTCTGGCGGCGTTGGGTTTAGCAAGTAGTAACTTGCCTTTTCGCAATACGATTATGGCGCTGTTGATCTCACCCATGATCGTACCAGTCATTATCTCTGCTGCTGCGATGTACTTTTTCTACACACGCTTTGGCTTATCACAAACTTATTTAGGCATCATTTTGGCACACGCTGCGTTAGGTACGCCTTTTGTCGTCATTACCGTTACTGCGACGTTAAGCGGCTTTGACCATAGCTTGGTAAAAGCGGCGGCTAGCTTAGGCGCAAACCCTGTTTATACTTTCAGACACATTACCTTTCCGCTGATTCGTCCGGGGATGATATCTGGCGGCTTGTTTGCTTTTGGCACCTCGTTCGACGAGGTTGTGGTGGCGTTATTCCTGACTGGGGCAGAACAAAAAACCGTTCCGAGGCAGATGTGGTCAGGAATTCGAGAGCAAATTAGTCCGACCATATTGGCGGTCGCTACGTTGTTGATTTTTATGTCGGTGTGTTTGCTCGTGACATTAGAAGTTTTGCGTAGACGTAATGTACGCATTCGAGGCATTCAAGAGTAACCAAACTTTTTCTTTGTTGGTCACTTTGCACTTTTGTTTAGGGGTACCTCAATTTTTGACCAAATGCGCCTCATTGTAGGCGCTTGTCTTTTTTGTGTATCTTCAGCGATGACTGACATATCACTCTGGTAGCTTAATGCCAGCTTGCTCGAAACGTGCCAAAGGCGACTTGTTTGATTGCTGATACCAACTAGCTGGCATGTTTGATTTAAGTCGCGCTTTTTCTTCCTTGCTAATCACAACATAATGCAAAAACGTATCAAGTGTGGTTCCCATCACGTCAAATGTCATTTCCCCATCTTTGCTGATGGCTTTCAATAACCCAACCACGGCTTCCTCGAGGACTAACGGTTCAACCACCGCCTTTTTTCGCTCTTTTATTGATGTTGAAGCGGGCAGTCTTGCACGTGCCGTCTCCCAGCAAACTTTGTTGGTTTTACTGACAAGGTTGTGCTTGTAGCAGTAGTAACTGAATAAAAAGCGTGGCAGATTTTGCCAGCGTTCGGTTTGGACTTCTAACCAAAGGTGTTGTAGCTCAATATCAGCGTCGGTCATAAATATTATGGAAGATTATTAAAGTAGTGGCATTCTAACGTTTCATCAGCGATGCCGTCTATGATTCGGTTACTTCCCATCTTTATGTTGACACTTTGATTTTCAATGAAACAGTGACTTCTTATTACTGTAAATAGTGAGTGATTTGTCCAGTTTCTGACATTAGTGTTTGACTTGGGTAGTAGAGTGTGGGCGTTTTTTGTTTTGAAGCGTCAATATACATCATCACATACTTACGTCTTACTCTTTCTGAAATAAATACTTTTATCAAAGTAACTGTGTGATTTTCATTCAAATAGTATGTATTTCATGGTGATGAAAATTCTGTTTATTGCGCTACAATCGAGTGTCGTTCGTAGAATGTAGCCTAATGACGAAAACCTTGCGTCTTCTATCTGGCTTTTTGTGTGCTACTTTTTAATAAGTATCTTTTGGGTGGGTTTTTATGTTTGGAGTTAAAAGAAATGCTGCTATCTCTGGCTTGTACCAAGCGAGTGAACTTAAAGCAAAGCTGTTCTCCAAGGATTTGGAAATCTTAAGACTTAGAGCTGAAACTGAGTTTAATAAAGTGCTTGATGAGCTACTAAGAATTAAAGATAACAATTCAAGGCTTCGTGAAAGTGGGCTTATTGATAAGCTTGAGCAAGAGAAGTCTAAATGGAACAGTGATCAGCTCAAAGACATCGAGCAACGTATAAGTAATGTCGAGTTCTGTATTAAGGATTGTGCTTTATATGTCAGCAACATTGAGTCCCAATTCGCTGAGGATAGCGGTTTAGGATATGGTGAACTGAGCAGTCGTTCCCTTGAAGACGAGTTGGAAACACTATCTTTTAGTAAGATCCTTAACGCATCTGCACATGAGTACTTTTATAACTCTAAAGAGTATGAAATGTACCTTGAAAACACACCAAATACCGAATTTTTGCACGCGTTAAAAGAGCAAATTACCGCACTTTTCGACCACAAAGCAGCCTAGAACCTACAAAGTATTCGCCCATTGCCCGATTCCTTCTGCAGGGGCTTTGATTCGCGAATTTTTACCGACCCGCTTTGGAGTATACCTGGCCATTTAACGTGCTGGGTATACCCGTTTAACTACACGTTTCTTCTCTAGCTCATCTCTATTTTTTAACAAATACGAATTTTAGAAGCTCACTCCGTGTTCCTTCTAGTACCAAAAACTGACACCGCTACGTTTGGTTGTTAATAAAATGTTTCATCTTGTCTTGCGAGTAGATTATATGGAGATGCTCTTGCAGTAATAAGGGCAGTGGCGATGCAAAAGACGTAATGCATCTAAGGAAAACTCAATATAGAAGAAATTAGATGGAACTGAAGACTTTGAGTGTCGCGATTGCGACAACATTAACCAGCACTGGCGTATTTGCGTTAAGCGAGCCAGTTTCTCAAGTTACAGAGCAACATGCACATTCGGCTCATACACACGGTGTTGAATCCAATCGAGTTGAATACCAACCAACCGCAACTCTCCCTATTCAGCCTTCCAAGGCAACTCGAGTACAGTCACTTGAAAGCCTTGATGAGTCGAGCACTGCTTGTGATTTGGAAGCATTGGTTACCGAAAGCAGTAACCAATTGATCGGCGAAATTTTAAGTCAGGGCGCGACGTGTGTGAACCAGCTATTCTCTGCTGAAAGTCGGATTCAAGAGTCGGTATTTAGCTCCGCTCATATGTACAACATTGCGAAGCGTACTACGACATTGGCGAAGGGGTATACAGGTGGCGGGAGCGATGAACTAGAAACGTTGTTCTTATACTTACGCGCGGGTTATTACGCCGAGTTTTACAATGACAACATCTCATTTATTGAATGGGTCACACCAGCGGTGAAAGAATCCGTGGATGAGTTTGTTAATAACGCAAACTTCTATGAGAACAGCGACCGTCACGGCAAAGTGCTTAGTGAAGTCATCATCACTATGGATAGTGCGGGCTTGCAGCACGCGTACTTACCGCAAGTGACCCAATGGCTTACACGTTGGAATGATCAATACGCCCAGCACTGGTATATGCGCAATGCAGTTAACGGTGTTTTCACTATTTTGTTTGGTGGGCAGTGGAACGAGCCATTTGTGCAAATAATTGGCAACCAAACGGACCTTGCCAAAGCTTTAGGCGATTTCGCTCTAAGGGCGTCATCAATCGGTGCTGAAGATGAGTTCATGGCCGCGAATGCGGGGCGAGAGCTCGGGCGTCTGACCAAGTATACGGGTAACGCGAGTTCTGTTGTGAAGAGTCAGCTGAGTCGAATCTTTGAACAGTATGAAATGTATGGTCGGGGTGACTCGGTTTGGCTTGCGGCGGCGGACACCGCCTCATATTACGCAGATTGTAGTGAGTTCGGAATTTGTAATTTCGAAACTGAGCTAAAAGGCTTGGTGCTATCGCAAACTTATACTTGTAGCCCGACAATCCGAATTTTGTCTCAGAATATGACGCAAGAGCAACACGCGGCCGCATGTTCTAAAATGGGCTACGAAGAGGGTTACTTTCATCAGTCTTTAGAAACTGGTGAACAACCAGTAAAAGATGACCACAACACTCAGCTCCAAGTCAATATCTTCGATTCAAGCACTGATTATGGTAAGTACGCAGGGCCAATTTTCGATATTAGTACTGACAATGGCGGTATGTACTTGGAGGGCGATCCTTCCCAGCCGGGGAATATTCCCAACTTTATTGCTTATGAAGCCTCTTATGCGAACGCGGATCACTTTGTCTGGAACCTAGAGCACGAATACGTGCATTACTTAGATGGTCGATTTGATCTCTATGGAGGGTTTAGTCATCCAACTGAAAAAATAGTGTGGTGGAGTGAAGGCATTGCAGAGTATGTCGCTCAAGAAAATGACAACCAAGCAGCACTTGAGACGATTCTAGACGGTTCGACATATACCTTAAGTGAGATTTTCGAGACTACTTATGATGGGTTTGATGTCGATCGAATTTATCGTTGGGGGTACTTAGCTGTACGTTTTATGTTTGAAAATCATAAAGATGACGTAAACCAAATGCTGGTGGAAACACGCCAAGGGAATTGGAGCAATTACAAAGCAACGATCACCCAATGGGCGAATTTATATCAAAGTGAGTTTGAGCAGTGGCAGCAAGCCCTTGTCTCAAATGGTGCACCTAATGCAGTCATAACCGCAAACAATAAGGGGAAAGTCGGTGAAAGCATTACATTTAGCAGTGAAAACAGTACAGACCCAAACGGGAAGATCGTCAGCGTCTTATGGGACTTCGGTGATGGCTCGACAAGTACACAAACCAAGCCGACGCACCAATATGGGAGTGAAGGGGAGTATTCGGTCAGCCTAAGTGTGACAGACAGTGAAGGCTTGACGGCAACCGCCACTCATACTGTTGTTATCTCAGCGTTGGGCGGTAATGACACATTGCCACAAGACTGCGCGGTGCAAAGTAAAGTAAGCGGTGGGCGCTTAACAGCAGGAGAACCAGTTTGCTTGGCAAATCAACAAACCATTTGGCTGAGCGTGCCAGCGGTGAATGAGAGCTTAAATCTGGCGATAACGACGGGGAACGGTACGGGTAACTTAAAGCTTGAATACAGTAACTCCGGTTGGCCGGATGATACTAATCTTCACGGGTGGTCAGATAATATTGGTAATGGAGAGTGTATTACGTTGTCAAATCAGAGTAACTACTGGGGCTACGTTAAAGTCTCTGGGGACTTTGAGAATGCCGCCATCGTCGTTGATTTTGATGCTCAGAAGTGTCGTCAGTAGGGCATTTTAACTGCATCATTTTAATTTAATTGATCGCCTCGCTAACATTGCGGGGCGTTTTTGTTTTTCACGCCGTTATCTCTATAAAAAAAACCAGCCCGAAGGCTGGCAAACAAGGAGTTTGAGATGAAAATGAAAACGTTATAAAGCTTGCTGATATCCTATTTCTCAATAAGTTGGGTTGTGCGTTGAAGCCAGTTTTTATCTTGCGTATCAAGAAAAGGGCTAAGTGCTTGATAGACTCGTGAATGGTAATGATTGAGCCAGTCTAGCTCTGCTTGATCTAGCATTGATAAATCAAGGGCGTTGGTCGCAATTGGAGCAAGAGTGATGGTCTCAAAACCGTAAAACGTGCCGAACTCATTTTGTTCTACTTCTACAACTTTAAGAATGTTCTCTATTCTTACTCCGTACTCACCTTCGCGATACACGCCTGGTTCATTAGTAATGACCATACCCGGTTTTAGCTCAACCTCGCGGTGGCTTTGCGAGAAATTTTGTGGGCCTTCATGAACATTCAAGCAAATGCCTACGCCGTGTCCAGTGCCGCACTTGTAATCAATACCATGTTGCCATAAGACGCCGCGCGCCATGATATCAAGATTGGCACCCGTAGAGCCTTTCATGAATCGAGTCTGAGTCAGTCGGATGACCGCTTTGAGCACCAAGGTATAATCTTTGCGCTGCTTAATGGTCGGTGACCCGAAGTGGAAAGTACGGGTGATGTCTGTTGTCCCGCCAAGGTATTGGCCACCAGAATCGACAAGAAAGAAGTTGCTTTCATTGACCGCCGCATTACTCTCTTCATCGGCGGCATAATGCATTTTTGCCCCGTGAGCTGCGAAGCCTGCGATAGTGCGGAAACTGTCACTCACATAATGTCGGGTTTGACGGCGATAGTGGTTCAGTTGTGCCTCAGCAGACAATTCTGTAACGAATCCGCTTGGAACTTGCTCTTCTAGCCAGTTCATAAACCTTACGATTGCCACACCATCATCTGTTAATGCCTGCTCTAGGCTGGTTAGTTCGGTCTCATTTTTTATGGCCTTCATTGCCGTTACAGGGCAAGCCATTGGTTTTAGATTCACATTCCGTTCAATCGAACTCACCAATAAGCTGTCTGTGTGGGTAGGGCTAAAAGCGAGCGATAATCCCTCACATTGCTGATTCAAATACTGACTTACGTAGCTGTAATGGCGAATGTGTACACTCTGCTCGGTCAGTGCTCTTTCAACTTCTTGAGGCAGTTTGGCTTTATCAATAAACAGTGTCGCAAGTGATTGCTCTACGATTAGATAGGCTTCAGAAACTGGGCAGTAATTAGTATCACCACCTCGAATATTCATTGTCCACATGACATCATCTAGCGTTGACACTAATAAGCTATCTACTTGGTTCTCGGATAACCAAGAACGGATTCTTGCTAACTTATTTTCTGTGTCAACGCCAGCAAAAGCGGTGGGATGCTCGAATACGGGTGTACTTGGGCGAAGTGGTCTTTCAAGCCAAATCGGTGCGAGTAAATCCAGGTCGAGAATGATCTTAATACTTTTCGCTTCAAAGGCATGTTTGAGGCCTTGATAAAAAGCGTAACTGATGGCGCGCCCGTCAACCGCGACAATACTGTTTTCTGGGAGCGTGGTAGCTAGCCATTTGGCAATTGTCGGCGTTTCTGGTTGTTTGGCTTTAAACAGTTCCAACCCTGTGCCGTGTAACTGTTCTTCAGCTTGAATATAGTAACGACCATCAGTCCACAGGCCACCACCTTGTTGGGTAATGACGACATCGCCTGCAGAACCGGTAAAACCTGAAATCCAGCTTCGCGCTAACCAATGATCCGCTGAGTATTCACTGTTATGTGGGTCATTGTTGGTCACGATATATGCAGACACGTTGTGAAAGGACATTGCCTCACGCAATAACGTAAGGCGTTGGTTTACTGAGTTAGTATTGTTCATTAAATGGTTCCTAAAGTCATATTTGAGCAATAGATATGATGCTGCTCCGAGCCTGTTTTTATTGGGTTCTGTTGCCCGCATACTTCTGTGGCTTCTGGGCATCGAGTACGAAAAACACAACCGCTAGGTGGGTTAAGTGGAGAAGGAAGATCGCCGGGCAATAGTTGTATTTCACGGTCACGTGCTAATTGCGGATTAGCTATCGGGACAGCAGATAACAGTGCTTTGGTGTAGGGGTGCTGTGCATCATCAAATACTTTATCGTAACGTCCTACTTCCATAGGTTTACCAAGATACATCACCATAACGCGGTCGCTGATATGGCGCACCACGCTTAAGTCATGCGCAATCATCACCAGTGTTAACCCCATTTCTTGTTTAAGATCATCTAGAAGATTGATGACCTGAGCTTGTATGGAGACATCTAGCGCACTAACGGGTTCATCACACACGACCAAATCTGGATTGAGAATTAATGCTCTGGCAATGCCCACACGCTGGCATTGACCTCCGGAAAATTCATGTGGATAGCGGTTTCGCTGGCTCGCCAAGAGACCCACTTTATCCATCATAGCGATGACACGCTTTTCTACCTCTGCCTGTTTAAGCTTTGGCTCGTGGGTGAGCAGTGGTTCGGCGATGCATTCTGAGATGGTTAATCTCGGATTCAAACAAGCGGATGGGTCTTGAAACACCATCTGAAATTCTCTGCGTCGAGAGGAAAGCTCTTTTTTACTAAACCCGAGCATGTCTTGACCTTTCCAAGTCAACTCGCCATGTGTAGGTTCAATTAAGCGAAGTAAGGCGCGTGCAAGTGTTGATTTTCCGCAGCCTGATTCCCCCACAATGCCAAGTGTCTCACCTCGGTAAACATCTAAGTCGATACCATTGACCGCTTTCACGATTTTACGTCGACTTGGAATAAGATGACGTGAAACAGGAAAGTGGACGTTTAAATCACGAGCAGACATGAGGACTTCTTTTTTATTCATAACGCCTCCTTAAGCTTTTATTTGAATAGGAGTGATAACACTGGGTGCGTTAACGTGACAGGCAATGGACTGGCTCGTGTTTAATGGAGAAAACCGTGGGGTTTCGTATTGGCAACGCGTCTCTCGATGCTCGCACCGCTCTCTAAACGGACACCCTTGATGGTTAATCAACGCACTTGGTGGGTTACCTGGGATGGTTGGTAAACGTGGCATATCTTCAGTGATAGAAGGAATTGCCTTTAGCAAGCCTTGAGTGTAGGGGTGCGCAGGTTGAGCGAACAATGTCTCCGTATCGGATTGCTCCATTTTTTGACCACCATACATGACCAATACGCGATCACACATCTCGGCGACGACGCCCATATCGTGAGTGATCAGTAAAATGGCCGTATTGAACTCTTGTTGTAAGTCTCGTAATAGCGTCAAAATTTGAGCCTGAACGGTTACATCTAATGCGGTGGTTGGTTCGTCTGCAATTAACAACTCGGGCTTACACAACAACGCCATCGCTATCATGATTCGCTGACGCATTCCGCCAGATAATTCGTGAGGGTATTGATTCATCCGAGTTTCGGGAGAGGGAATACGCACCGCATCCAACATGTGAATCGATTCAATTTTTGCTTGTTTTCGGCTCATTCCTTTATGAATCATGAGAACTTCACAAAGCTGCTTGCCAATTTTCATGAATGGATTAAGTGACGTCATCGGATCTTGAAAGATCATTCCGATTCTCTCTGCACGGATGCGGTTGAGCTGCTTTTTCGACATCGCGAGTAAATCATCACCGTGGAACATTGCGCTTCCAGACACGGCGCCGTTATCCGCGGTTAACCCCATTAATGCGAAAACAGACTGGCTTTTTCCCGAACCTGATTCCCCAACAATCCCAAGAGTTTCGCCCGCTTTAATCGAGTAGGAGAGATTACTGACCGCTTGCACTTGCCCATCTGGCGTATCGAAGCGAACGTTCATGTTTTCAATAGATAGCATGGGTTTGTCCTTATCGGTCTTTCGGGTCAAGAGCATCACGCAAGCCATCGCCGATGAAGTTAAAACAAAAGAGGGTGGCAACCAAAAACAGAGAGGGAAAAAGCAGCATCCACAATGCAACGTCAATCGTTTTTGCGCCTTCGGAAATTAGGATTCCCCAGCTCGTGTCGGGTGGTTGAACACCAAGCCCTAAGAAGCTCAAAAACGATTCGAACATAATGAATCCTGGTACCATTAAGGAGGAATAAACCATCACGATCCCAAGCACATTAGGCAGAACATGGCGTCGGACAATTGTCAATTTAGAAACCCCAATAGAGTGTGCGGCTTCGATGAACTCTCGCTTTTTTAGACCGAAGGTGACACCACGTACAACACGGGCAATGCCCAGCCAAGATACCATTCCGATCACGATAAAAATCAGGTAGATGTTGTTGCCAAAAAGGGTAACAAACAGGATAACCATAAACATAAATGGCACCGAATCGAGCACCTCAATAATGCGCATCATTACGCTATCGACAACGCCGCCAAGATAGCCGGAAATACTTCCCCAAATCGTACCAATAACAACGGCGACTAAGGCGCCAACAAAACCTACCAAAATAGAGAGCCTGCCACCTTGCATCGTGCGAGCGAAAACATCTTGCCCGAGATCATCGGTACCAAAGTAATGGCCACTGCTCAGTGAAGGTTTCCCTAGCTCGTATGGATCGATGAGCACTTCCCAGTCAATTTCATCATGGCCAAAAGCGGCAAGAGAGGGGCCGAAAGTGATGCATAAGGTAATGAAAGCCAAAACATACACTGATGTCATCGCGGCTCTGTTTTTACGAAATCGAGTCCATGCATCCTGCCAAAGACTGCGACCTTCGACGGCTTCAATATTGTCGACGACTTGATCTTGAAGAGCTTGTGTATCCAGTTTTTTTATCGTTAACATGCCGGACTCCTAAACGCGTATACGAGGGTCGATAATCGTATATAGCAAGTCGACCACAAGGTTAAAGAAGATAGTGAGTGAGGCGACAATCAGAGTAATGCCCATTACTAGGCCGTAGTCGCGGTTGAGAGCCCCAGACACAAAGTGTTGTCCCATGCCACCTGTACCAAAGAAAATGTCGATAATTACCGAGCCTGTCACGACAGACACAAACGCAGGGCCGAGCATCGCAACGACGGGAATCAGGGATGGTCGCAAAGCGTGATGGAATAAAATGTAGGTTGTGGACAAACCTTTGGCTTTTGCCGTTCGAATGTATGGTTGGTTGAGCGTTTCAATCATTGCGCCACGCATGACGCGTGCAATACTCGCAATGGAGCCAATCGCCAGGCTGAGCACGGGAAGAACAAGAAAAGCCAGCTTTCCTCCTTCCCAACCACCAGCAGGGAACCAGCCGAGCTGAATAGCGAAGATCATGACTAAAACTGGAGCAAGCACGAAAGCCGGAACTACAACTCCAGTCATCGAAAGTGTCATCAGGCCGTAATCTAGGCGGCTATTTCGGTTCAATGCCGCAATGGTGCCAAGCAACATGCCAAGTGGAACGGAAATACAAAAGGAGAGTACGCCTAATACTGCTGAAACTGGCCATGATTGTGCGACGAGCTGTGTAACACTGAAGTCTTGATAAACGAAGCTCGGACCGAGATCTCCTTGTATGAAATTACCAATGTAAATCCAAAACTGAGTAAGGAAGGGCTGGTCCAAATGGAATTTTGCTTCGATATTCGCACGTACCACCTCTGGCATAGGCCGTTCCATATCAAATGGCCCCCCTGGTGCAATGTGCATCAGCCAAAATGATACGAGTGCGATGAATAGAAGCGTGGGGATAGCGATAGCTAATCGCTTAACAATGTACCAAATCATGATCCATCATCCTTTGGTCATCCGAAATCACTTCGAACGGTTATGAATAAAAAATGGTCTGAGCTCAGGTTGCCTTCTCCACCGAGAGATATGAGGAACGGCAAATAAACATTGAACTTGCCGACTCAGACCGAAACATGCTTTTAGTGGGCTTTTACATAGACATTCTTGCGGTAGTACGACGACTCAGGGTTTGTCAGTTCGTAGCCGCCCACGTAAGGCTTGATGAGGTATTGATCGTTACCCGGACGATAAATAGGAATAATGGCCATGTCTTCAATCAGCATGCTTTCTGCTTGTAGATACAGTTCTGATGGGTTGCTCATGGTCTTTGAGCGAGCCATTAACTCGTCGTATTGCGGGTTGTTATAACGAGAATCGTTGTACTCGCCACTAGAAACGAAGATATCCAACCATGTAGAGGCTTCATTGTAGTCGGCCGTCCAGCCGCCGCGAGTAATGTCGGTCGGCTCTTTAAGTGCGTAGAACACTTTCGGTTCTAGCTGTTTTATCGTGACTTGCGCACCCAATCGGCTTTTCCACATGCCTGCCATGGTGGTTGCCATTTTTACGTCCATCGAGAAAGTTGGTACGGTAAAGGTTAACTTAAGCGGATTGCTTTTATCGTATCCAGCTTCTGACAGTAATTGCTGCGCTTTTTCGATACGTTTATGGCGGTTCCAAGTTGCGAACTCAGGAGTGTGAGATTTAAAACCATCTGTTTGAGGTGGCACAAGGGTATACATTGGAACCCCACCGTTTCTCAAAATAGCACTCGTTAACAGTTGACGGTCAATGGCATATGAGAGGGCTTTACGAACTCGCACGTCTTTTGTTGGTCCTTGTTGAGTGTTGAGGTAATAGAATGTGGAGCCAAGAGACGCACTGTTGCTTGCCACTTCTTGTGGGCGTTGTTGAATTAACTTTTTCTTCTGAGCGGCAGGAATGGAAACCGCTTGGTCTATCTCACCAGCTAGGTAGCGGTTTAGCACTACGTTTGCATCACCAATTGGTAGCCAGGTGACTTTTTCCAGCACTACATTGCTTGCGTCCCAATAATGTGGATTTTTAACCATCACCAGTTTTTCGTTAACTTTCCATTCAGAGACAGTAAACGCACCATTTGTAACGATATGCTCAGGCTGGGTCCAACGGTTGCCATGTTTTTCAATGGTCGCTTTATGAACGGGGGCAAGCACTGGATGACTTAATAGTTTCGTAAAGAAGGGAATAGGCTCTTCGAGTGTTACCTGGAACGTTTTTTCATCCAGCGCCTTCACGCCCAAGGACTCGGGTGCGGCGTCGCCTTTCATAATGGCTTGCGAGTTTTCGATATTTGGAATGGCCGCAAACCAAGCGTAGGGTGAAGCAGTGCTTGGATTCAGTAAGCGTTGCCAGCTGTAGACAAAATCTTGTGCAGTGACTGTTTCGCCATTTGACCATTTTGCATCACGTAAGTGGAAGGTATAAACCGTATTGTTGTCATTGACTGACCAAGACTCAGCAACACCAGGAATGGTTTTACCTTGCTTATCTTGAATGACCAGACCTTCAAACAGGTCTCGACCAAGATTAAAAGCGGGCTCTGCGGCTTGCTTGGCTGGGTCAATAGAAGTAACTTCAGCCCCATTGTTTAGCGTAATTTCTTGTGTCTCATCGAGGGTCACACCTACGGGATACGGCGCGGCATAGCTTGATGTTGCCAGTATTGGACTCATCATCGACGCTAATAAAAGCAACTTAGGTAATTTCATCCTTGTCTCACTCTTTTCATCCTGAAAGATGCCAAAAATGTATATTGTATAAATTGTCTACACAATCGAGTTTTAACATTACTGTAACAGGGTGTCAGGTGTTGAGCTGTCGGGTCTCAAAAAGTGAGCTAGGGGAATTTCTTTGAAGATCTGATATCAAGTTGGCATGACGGGAAGTAATTTTGCTTCGATACAAATTAAAATCCCCTTCAAGCACAGGCTAGAAGGGGAAGATAGTCAGTCTGCTCTTCAAAAGGCACGACGTTAACTGACTAGGAAATGTTTCACGAACTCAGTGATTTTGACCATATCACTTACCGCGATAAACTCTTCTGTCGTGTGTACTTTTGCCATGCCAGTTGAAAGGTTGACCGTTGTGAGACCTTTCTTGTTAAAGTTATTGGCATCGCTACCGCCGCCAGTGCCTTTTGTGAAGGCGTCAATTCCCAACTCTGAAAACGCTGTTTTTATAGCGTTTACGTGTGGGTGGTTTTCTTCAATAACAAAAGCGTCGTAGGCTCGGCTAGATTCAATTTCGACTTCTGCACCGTGTTTTTTACAGACAGACTCTAATGTTGAGATCATATGATTGACCTGAGCATCTAGTTTATCGCCATTCAGGGAGCGTGCTTCTGCCACGATTTTTAATTCAGGCATAACAATGTTTGTGGCCTGACCGCCGTTAACTATACCGATGTTGGCTGTCGTTTCTTCGTCGATGCGAAGTAGCTTCATTTGGTTGATGGCATCTGCCGCCACCATGATCGCACTGATGCCTTCTTCTGGCGCAAGCCCTGCGTGTGCTGGTCGGCCTTTGATTTTTGCCATGATCTTTTGCTGGCCTGGGGCTGCGGTCACAATGGTGCCAATAGGGCCACCTGTGTCTAACACGATTGCTTCCGTTGAAGTGACGTGTGACATATCGAAGTATTGTGAACCGAATAAACCGCCTTCTTCATACACGGTGAAAGCAAGTTCTAACGTTTTGTGCTCACGGTTTTCCGCTTGAATACAACGAACGGCTTCCATGATGGCAGCAATACCAGATTTATCATCGCCACCAAGAATCGTATTGCCTTTTGAACGGATAACGCCGTCTTCGATGATTGGCTCAATGCCAATACCTGGAGTGACCGTATCCATATGACAGCTCATTAGAATAGAGCCGTCTTTTTTGCCGTCTAAACGGGCGTACACGTTAAAACCGTTAGAAATGTGCTCAGGTACTGGAAGTTTGCGTACGGTAAAGCCTAGCTCGCCTAGCTGTTCTGCCAGTGTTTCTGCAATTTGTTTTTCGTTTTTTGATTCGCTGTCGATACGTACTAGTTGGCAAAAGTGTTCAACTAAGCGTTCTTGATTGATGTGTGTCATTAGATGTCTCTTTTTCTGATCGAGCGTGAAGCCTTGTGGCTCGGCTCGATAGGGAACAGAGCACCACTTATGGCACAGTTACTTTTGAATAAAACTGAGGTGAATCAATAAAGGGGTATCCATGACACGATTCTGACCGATGAGCCTTTCGAACTGTATGAAGCGTCACGAAACATTACTTTTGATGTTTTGTAGGACCAAATGAATGAAGCAGATAGAAATAGGGGGCAATAGGCTTTCTATCCCTCTTTTACTTTTTGAGCTACGTTGCCAAGATAAAATGCCAAAGTAACAACTTGTTTACATTTTTCATGTTGGCGTAAAGCCGAAAATATCAATCTAATGTATTGAAAATAAGCAATTTGTTTGATTTTTGCGAAAGTGGATTCGATGCGCCTTCTGTGTGTAACATATATTTTACAATTATGCGTAAAAGTCGCCAAGATAAAGATTTCTCCCCACGTATTCCAATTTCTCAAGACCTGCGCCAAGTTAGACAAATAAGTCCAAACAAAAGCTACTGAGACAAGGAGAAAGTCATGGTTGATGCATATAACCCACTAGGAACAGACGGATTTGAGTTTGTTGAATATACCGCTGCAGACAACAAAGGCATTCAACAGCTTAAAGATCTGTTTATATCGTTAGGTTTTGCGGAGATTGCAAAGCATCGCTCAAAAGAAGCGTGGTTATATCGACAAGGTGACATTAGCTTTATTGTGAATGCGCAGCCGCATAGCCAAGCTGAGGGATTCGCCAAAGTTCACGGTCCGTCGGTTTGTGGCATGGCATTTCGTGTGAAAGACGCCACCGTTGCTCTGGCGCATGCGTTAGAGAATGGCGGTAAAGAATATAAAACGGAAATTGGGCCGATGGAGCTAAGCATTCCTGCTATTTATGGCATCGGTGAAAGCTTGCTTTATTTTGTCGACCGTTATGGAAAGCAGAGTATTTATGATGTCGATTTTCGTTTTTATGATGATGCTGATGAGCGTTTATCAAAAGCGAATGTTGGTCTTTACGAAATCGACCACTTAACGCACAACGTTAAGCAAGGCAACATGGATGTCTGGTCTGGTTTCTATGAGCGCATTGGTAACTTCCGCGAAATTCGTTATTTCGATATCGAAGGTAAGCTGACTGGTCTTGTCAGCCGTGCGATGACCGCACCTTGCGGCAAGATCCGAATTCCTATCAATGAGTCGTCAGATGATAAATCACAGATTGAAGAGTTTATCCGTGAATACAATGGCGAAGGTATTCAACACATCGCATTGACCACAGACGACATCTACGAAACGGTCAAAACCTTGCGTGAGCGAGGCATGGACTTTATGCCAACGCCAGATACTTATTACGAGAAAGTCGATCAGCGTGTTGAAGGCCACGGTGAAGATGTAAGCAAGCTTCGTGATTTGCAGATTCTTATTGATGGTGCGCCAACGAAAGATGGCATCTTGCTACAAATCTTTACTCAAACCGTTATCGGCCCTGTGTTCTTCGAAATCATCCAACGTAAAGGCAATGAAGGCTTTGGCGAGGGTAACTTCAAAGCGTTGTTTGAATCGATAGAAGAAGACCAAATTCGCCGAGGAGTATTGAGCGATGCATAAATGGATCACATTCCCTCATCGGGAGGGAGTCTGCTCTAAACAAGCACATGCTGACTTCCCGGAAGAGGCAATTTATGAACGTGAGGCAGGTCGAAGTGGCTTCTTCGGCCCCGCAACACATTTTCATCATCAACATGCCCCAACGGGGTGGTCTGAGTGGGAGGGCGAGCTACGTCCACGAGCGTTCGATTTTAATCTAGTGGAGAAAGTCAGCCATATTACCCCGTGGGCAGTCCCGCATCTATTACACAACGCGAATTGTAAAGTTCGTGTTTGGCGTATGGATGAAAAAATGGATTTCTTGGTGAGAAACGCTGATGGCGACGAACTGCTATTCATCCACCAAGGTACGGCAGATCTCTACTGTGATTATGGTCATTTGAAAGTGAGCGAAGGGGATTATGTCATGATCCCTCGCTCAACGAGCTGGCGTTTAGAGCCAAGCGAGCCGATGTTCATTCTGATGATCGAAAACACCGATGCGGCTTATACATTGCCCGAAAAAGGCATGGTTGGAAACCACGCGGTGTTTGATCCGGCGGTTTTAGAAACGCCGTCGATCAACGATCAGTTCCGTGCTCAATATTCTGAGAATCAAACACAGGTTCAGGTGAAACGCCACGATAAAGTCAGTGTTATCACTTACCCATTCAACCCGCTGGATGCGATTGGCTGGCATGGTGATTTGGCGGTAGTAAAAGTGAACTGGCGTGATATTCGTCCACTTATGTCACATCGTTACCATTTACCGCCTTCTGCACATACTACATTTGTAGGAGCAGGATTTGTGGTGTGTACCTTCGTTCCTCGTCCAATTGAAAGTGATCCTGGAGCGCTCAAAGTACCGTTCTACCACAACAATGACGATTATGACGAAGTCTTGTTCTACCATGCAGGTGATTTCTTCAGCCGTGACAACATTGAAGCAGGTATGGTGACATTCCATCCAGCAGGATTTACACATGGCCCTCACCCGAAAGCATTCAAAGCAGGGCGAGAGCACAAGAAGACTTTCACCGACGAAGTTGCGGTCATGATCGATACGCGTCACGCACTTCAGTTTGCGGATGAGCTGGAAAAAGTAGAAAACAAAGAATACGTCTATAGCTGGCAAGAGAAGTAAGAGGCAAGGATGAAATTAGCAACCAAGAAAAATGGCACTCGTGACGGTTTGTTGATGGTCGTGAGCAAAGACTTAACGCGCTGCGTACCTGCGACAGAAATTTTCCACCCCATGAACTTAGCTCCGACGATGCAGGTGGCGCTTGATAACTGGGATACGCTAGCACCACAACTGGAAGAGCTATACGTTGCACTGAACAATGGCACGGTTGCAGGGTATGAAGAGTTTGAAGCGCACTACTGTGAGTCGCCGCTTCCTCGCGCTTATCAGTGGGCTGATGGCAGTGCTTACGTAAACCACGTTGAGTTGGTTCGAAAAGCTCGCGGCGCTGAAATGCCAGAGAGTTTTTGGACGGATCCGTTGATGTACCAAGGAGGCTCTGATGCCTTTATTGGTCCTTGTGACAACATCGAGTTTGCGAGTGATGAATGGGGTATTGATTTCGAAGGTGAAGTTGCTGTGGTAACTGGTGACGTACCAATGGGCGCGAGTGTTGCAGAGGCTCAGGAGTCGATTCGTTTGATCATGCTGGTGAATGATGTCTCACTACGTGGCCTAATTCCGGCAGAGTTAGCTAAAGGGTTTGGTTTTTTCCAATCTAAACCTTCTTCTGCGTTTTCTCCTGTGGCAGTAACACCTGACGAACTCGGCGAAGCGTGGTACGAAAGCAAAGTGCATTTACCATTGCTCTCGACCTACAACCACAAGCCGTTTGGTCGCCCAAATGCGGGTATCGATATGACGTTTGATTTTGCAGACTTAATTGTTCATGCGACTAAAACGCGCCCGCTATCTGCTGGGGCAATTATAGGTTCTGGCACGGTATCTAATAAGCAAGGCACCGAACATGGCACTTCGATTGAGGAGGGTGGTGTTGGTTATTCATGTATCGCGGAAGTTCGCATGATTGAAACCATTCGTGATGGTAAGCCGTCGACTAACTTTATGTCGTTTGGAGATTCAATCAGATTGGAAATGTTCGATGCGGATGGCAACAACATATTCGGTTCGATTGACCAACAAGTTAGCCAATATCTCAAGCACTAATAGTGCTGGTTGGGAGACGATATGAGCGATAGCATGATTTTATACGGATACTGGCGATCATCGGCGGCGTATCGTGTGCGTATTTGCTTGAATCTTAAAGAGTTATCGTATGATTCAAAATCGGTACACTTGGTGCGCAATGGTGGCGAACAACATAGTGACGAGTACCATGAGTTAAACGCTTCTGAACTGGTTCCTTTGCTGGTGGATGGGGAGGTTCAGTTAACCCAGTCACTGGCGATCATTCAATACTTAGAAGAACACTACCCGGATGTCACTGTGATCCCCGAGCAAACGCCGCTTCGATACCAAGCGCTAGCTTTGGCTCAGGATATTGCAATGGAGATTCATCCCCTGAATAACTTGAGAGTTCTACAGTATTTAGAGGGGGAGTTAGCTTGCGAGCCAGAGCGCAAAGTCGCTTGGATTCATCACTGGATCCACAAAGGTTTTACAGCATTAGAAGAGAAACTTCAGAAGCATCGTAAACTAAATGGTGATTGCAAGTTTAGCCTGACAAGCTCGCCATCTATTGTCGATATTTGTCTGGTACCACAATTTTATAACGCACAACGCTTTGGTGTAGATACCTCTCTTTATCCAACCATTAACGCTGTTGTGCAGTCATGCAATCAACTGCCCGCTTTTATTGATGCGATGCCAGAGAATCAGCCAGACGCTAATAGTTGATTCTTAGCATACATAATGTATTAACAAAATTTAAACGAGCCAATCCAAGTGTGTGATTGGCTTGTTTTTATTGGTGAGCAAAATTTTCTGTTTCTCGCTATCGTCGTGGCGCCTCAAAATTGCGAGGTTTTGTTGCTCTGCATAACATTTCCATTTACGCTTTGAGCAACGAGTTGTTTTGGATGCACTTTATTTATGACCAACATTTTTATCATTGTTGTTCTTCTGGTTTTATTCTTCTTTGTTATTCAAAAGTACGTGATTAAGCACGATGACACGCGTGATTATCCTTATCGCTCGAAAGGCCCTCTGCTCAGAGGTCAAGAGGGTGCGTTCTATAATGCGTTAAGAGCTGCGGTCGGGGAGCATGCCGTAGTATTCGCGAAAGTAAACATGTCCAGTTTGGTTACGCCAAAAGAAATCAAAAATAAGAAGCAGTTTTTTGTCGCGAACAATCGTATATCTCGAAGCTATTTTGATTACGTTATTTGTGACCCAAGGACACTAGAGCCGCGCGTTATCGTTGAATTGGATAATGGGCAGGAGCTAAACAAGGGTAAGATAGAAAGACAAAAGTTATTGATTCATGTTTGTAAGACGGCCAACCTGCCTTTAATTGGCGCCTCGGTAAAGCACAGTTATCAAGTTGGGCGATTACGTCGTTTGCTTGCGGCACACATTGATTTGATTGAGCCTGATAAAGAAGTGCGCTTTTGCAAAAAATGCGGCAGTCCGATGATCATTAAAACCGCAAGCCAAGGTGAGTTCAAAGGGAGACGTTTCTTTACTTGTAGCCGTCAGCCGAATTGTACATACACCGAAAATTATAACGTTGTGTTTGAGGCGGACGACTAAACACGACAATTAACCTGCAGAAATAAGGGGCTTTGATTAGAGATGATCAAAGCCTTTTTTGTATCTGTCCTCAAGGCAAGACCTATACTTTGAAAAAGAGTGCAGAATAGGGCAGCCATATGCGATACGGATGGATTTTGTCAGCATTGTTCATCGCATCTAATGTTAGTGCGATACCTAATTTGAAACCACTGGAGTGTGAATTGACAGAGACACCCCAAGATCATTTCTTGTTTTACCGAGAGCAAATGGTTTACCACAGTGAGCAGTTTGTCATATTTCAAAACTTCAAAGGCAGGGTGAGCACTCAAGTGGACGTCAAAACAGGAGAGTTGATTCGTACAACCTATATCGGCGAACCATTTAAACCTAAATATCAGATTTTGTTCGGCACTTGCCCTAAGGTATCGCAAACCTTACAGATTTGGATGCTCAGTGAAGTGCCTTACGACAATTAAGTGAGATAATAAAAGTTATATAGATCACACTTTTAAACCCTGCAGGCTCAGTCCTTGTCGATAAAATCATCTGAAAACGCGTGTTGAGTTTACATTTTCGCCAAACGGTTCAAAGTTGGTAAATTTGTGCTTGCACCGTCGTTCGCTTATAGCTAATATCCTCGTCGTTCCAGAGAAATGCGTCCGTAGCTCAGCTGGTTAGAGTATCGCCTTGACATGGCGGGGGTCGGTGGTTCGAGTCCACTCGGACGCACCATTCTGAATTGAATGGTTAGGAACATAAAAATTTGGGTCCGTAGCTCAGTTGGTTAGAGTACTACCTTGACATGGTAGGGGTCGGCGATTCGAGTTCGCCCGGACCCACCAAATTTTAAAAAAGCCCACCTTTTGGTGGGCTTTTTTGTGTCTGTAATTCATTGATACTCAAGTAAAACTACTTCTTTTCTTGTCCCTTGTTTTTGCTCTGCTTTAGCCCCTTGTCAGAGATAAAAGCGCACTACTTGATCCGCAACACAACCTCAAACCCTAAATGCAATGCATAAGGTGCATACGCTTCAAACCCACTAGAGCCGTCTATAAATCATGTTGCGTGCCACTAGCCGTGGCATTAGAGACACTGACTATTAATCTAAATTATCTGGCGTGTGAAGATTGGTGCCGCATATTGTACATTTGTAGTCACCAGTCGCTTCGCCTTCCATTAATGAGCTAATTATTGCTGCAAATAGACCTGAGAAGAAACCTTTAGCTTTTTTCTCGGTCTTTTCCTGCGCTTTAGAGAAGCTTTCGTACCGATGTAGCGTTACTTCTTTACAATTACAGCAAAACGCTCTTGTCTCTTCAGAACCGTACATTTTTACCAATTGATTTACTCCCTGTAAGTTAATTTCCCCAAGTGGCGTTATGTTCAAGGGTAAGTCACACAAGACTGATGTGTGACTTACCCTAAACACTAAAACTAACGTAATGTAAAACACCACATGTTATGAATGATTATTTAACGCCTTGTTATCCGAGCTTGCTAACTCTGCTGATTGAATAGTTGTGGCAATAAGCTCTTCAAATAGAGCTAATTGCCCAGCAGGTATCAATTGATTTTGTATAGCTTTTCGTTTGTTTGAGTCAAATAGCCGCTCTGTTAACCAACCAATTAGATACATCAGTGAAAGACAGCCACCAGCCGTCGCTACATTACCGTCTATCACGAGAGGCAGATCCTGAACATCTCCTCCCATACTTTGTAGAACGTCCTTTGCATCTGGGTTTGTTGTTAATCGCTTGCCTTTTAGTAAACCGAGTTCATGGAGGATGAATGATCCCGCACAAATCGAACCTATTAGCTGCCTATTTGGATCAAGATTCAACGCCGACATAAATTCAGCATCTTTTAAAGCGGCTGGAATACCCCGTTTGCCGCTTGTAATAAGAACGACATCTTGATTCGTCACCTCAGAAAGGTGTCCGTCTGTTTTAACTTTCATACCGAGGTGGGAATGATGTTCAGATTTAGTTCCAAGTATACTTACTGTCCAACTGTCGGTTGTGCGCCCCAGCAAGTCATACATAAGAAAGAAATCGACATCCGTGAAATCATCAAATAAAACAACGCCGATTTTATACATAACATTTATCCTTTTGGACTTACTCGTAAGTCGCAAAATCTGTAGTAGGAGGGGAGGGGCATTCGATACACAAGCTTCTGCTAAGCACCTTAAATACCAAAGGCGGTGCAAACTAACAATGCCATGTGTACCAAATCCCTATTATAAAACTTTGTTATGTTTGTTTTATGAGCCCGCCCAGAAAAACTCAACCCTAATACCACTTGGGTCGTAACACATTAAATGTTTTGCGGGTCCTGTTTTAACAAGCTCGGGACCAAACTCAATTTCGATTCCCGACGCCATAAATTGATCACGCAACTCATAGAGTTGCTTCTCAGTCTCTACGAGTAAAGCTAAGTGATGCAAACCAATATTCGTTTTTCTGTCAAATGGAGTGGCGGCATCAGCCTTAGCCGCCCATAGTGTAAGCATGATATGCCCATCACACACAAATATTGCCGGGTAGTCTGGATTTCTTTTTACTTCACTCCAACCTAATTGTTCAGTGAAAAACTTCGCGCTTGCTTCTAGGTTAGATACGGTTAAACCTACGTGGTGTATGCCTTTTGTTAACACAGTCACTTTGTTTCCTTACTCGTTTTAATGGCTATCAAACAAAGATAACTCGATAAAAAGTAAGCATCAATACACATATATTGATTAACTTCGTCAATCTATTCGAATACGGTAATCCAACTGGAAACATAACATTGTAAACAAGAAACCCAATCTTGAACTAAAAATTAAACTTAGAGTTCATTCTTAAGTCCTGTATTAATCAAATACATTAATAGCCATAATATTTAAGCCAGCCTATAGGGCATATCATTCCATTAAAGGTTTGAATGTTCTTATTCAAGCTAACGTCTTCCAATTTGTAACAGTGAACAACATTACTAGTCGAAGTAGATGCTGGTGTTGAATACGTCACAGGTTTAGAAGCGTTTGCTTTATGTATTTCATGTGCTCGCTGTTGGTCTATCGCCACTTGATTCTTATGATTGTTAACTTCTCGCAATCCAGATTCTAGGGATAGGTGCCAATCCTTACATGTTGTTCCTAAACCATCATTCTGAGACTGATATTCTGATAACGCTACACGAGCTTCATTTACCGACTGATCGATATCGGACTGATCGACTAGCCAAGTAGAAAAAGAATAGTTAATGGCCTCTCGATAGTTTACCGATTGCTCTAAGCTATAAGCATCGGAATGAAAACAGGCCTCTACCACTGCCCATTGAGTCGATAGGTTTGATAATACGTTTTCAGGTATAGGCTGTAGCTGGCTTTGCGTAGACTGGCAACCGGCTAGAAGAAAAGGGACAGGGAGTAGTTTTAGAAAAAATTTTTGGTTCATTTTAATCTTAAAATTAATGCAATCTTTTTCATTATCATAATACAGGACGATTGAAGAAAGTAGCATTTCTATCAGTAAGGGAATGTGGCTAACGCACTGATAAGGTGTGAGTAAAGCGATATCAAAGCCCTCAACACACCTTAACTACGAATACTACCGCATAACAAAGATGCTATGCGGTAACGGTAGTATTCAGGCTTGAACAGTTTGTCGCACGTTGTTCTCGCCTGCCAGCACGGAAATTCTCTCAAAATCTCGACTCGGGAAGTCAGGATCTACGTACACAAACATACGACTTATCATTTTTCCTTCAAACTCAAATACACTACAAAAACGCCCTGTGGAAACTTTGTTGTCCGGCCAAGAGGTACCATCACTCATTACGCCGCCTTCCTGTCCTTCAACAATGACCTTGTTTCCAGCAGTCGTTATTTGAAAGCCGTCTATGTCGTGCCAGATATTAATCAACGAGCTACCAATCCTATTGCCAAACTCCACTAAGGCACTCTTTCCTTTCGCTTGCCCAAATTTAGGAAAGAAAAAATCAACATCCTCTGAGAATAGATCCAGATAGCTAGGATCACCGGCATCTATTTTCTCGAAATACTTAACTACTAGCCCAACTAAATCGTCTTTTTCCATAATTATTTCACACCCATATTAGCTTTACGCACAACGCAGAGTTAAATAGTAAGCGGAGCGACCACTCAACCTGAACGTTTGCATCTTAAACACCGAGTACATTTAAACTGAAATTGCCAAGAGTTGCGAATCTTATTGAAGTGCTTTGTTAGATGTAATCCGTTTAGCCTACGTATACACCATTGAAGTATTCGACGCGTTCTAACGTCATTCTTAACTTACATTCTTCAATCTGGACACCTTGCCAGGGTGAGGGCGTGGAAGACAGGCCCGTAAACTCACATTCGGCGTCTCTGTATTTTAGCCAAGCTCTTTGGGCCTTTCGAAATGGCTCTACCAGTTCGGTCTGAGACCATGTTTCCCTTAGTGCTTTTTCTTCCTCACCTATTCTAGCGATTGCTTCCTTGTAACTTTCGTTAAGCTCTTTATCTGCAGATTCCATTTTCTTTTCTACACACTGATAACCAGCCATAACGCCACCGCCTTTTACTTTGCAGGGATCTTCAACATCATCAGAGGCCAAGCAAGGTAAAGAAACCAACGCAAATATCATAAGTAATTTGTTCAAAATTGCCTCCAAGCTCCGAGTGCTTGTTAAACCGTTATCAGCTATTTTTCCTTTTTAATCATGCAGCTTTTTGCCTGTGCCTTCAAAGATAAAATAGAAGGTTAGTGATTCTAGTGCCTAAACAGAAGGTAAAAGAAGATTGATACACGGGTTAAATGACGCCTTAATCTGAGTTATTTTTAGTGGGCGTTTTGTATCAATTTTTTCTGTGGAATCATTAGTTTGATGGCGTCTGAGGATGTTAAGATGACTCCCATTGAATTTATTATCGCCCTGAAACACCTAGGTTGAATTAAGTGGTGACTATTCCCCTCCAATCATGGAGTTGATTCAAAGGTAGGGCGATAAATGTTGCGATTCGTAATAAAAATTTATGCCAAGTGCAGTTCGCTATCGCGGCTTATATTGAGTTGGGCAATAACCTCTAATGATGTCTGAGTTTCGTAGCTTGTTGTGTTTTGTATTGCGCCCCGAAACCCTTTTACGCCACAATTTAAAGCTACTTGATTTGAGCCGGCTACGCATAAACTGAATCACGTCGGATTCATTCAAACCAAATTGAAATTCGATAGCCTCATATGGGGTGCGGTCTTCCCATGCCATTTCTATTATTCTTGACTCAGTTTCCGAGGTCAGTTTCATTTCAAATAACCTATTTTAGAAAAGAGAATTCTACGACGGAAATTGAGTCTTGGTTCAAATGTTCTTATATGCGTGCTTAGTGTTTAGCGACTTAACACCTACAAAAACTTCTCAATGAGGACTTCGTCTACGTATCTCCCACGAACTTTTGCATGCTTCTTCGCGGTCCCTACGATTTCAAAGCCTTGTTTGAGATAGGCTGATAACGCTCGCTCATTATCGCTGCGAACGTACGCAAATAGTTTTTCGTAACCCTTTTGTTTGGCTACTTCGAATGTCGATTTGAAAAGCTGTTTAGACACACCTTGGCCACGAGCACCGTCACTAACAAACGTACCAATTATGCCAACATGGTCAAAAGCTTTTGTATATTGTGCAAAGGGCTCGATATTTTGGAAACCAATGACTTGTGAGCTATTTTCGGATAAAGCGACTGTAAACACGCCCCGTTCTGGGAAATGAGTAATGAACTCTTTTTCTTCTTCAGGTGTGAAAGGCGTATCTAATACAGTGTATAAACCTTCAATATTGATGGGATTGAGGACGTTTGTAATGCCTTCAGCATCACCTAAAGTTACCTGACGTACAATTAAATTCATGCCACTTAGCTCCTATTAAATTTAGGGCTGTTTTGTACATGAGTTGGAGACTTGCAGCAACAAGTAACGTCATTAAGTCGTAAAGAATATACCTATTACACTTAAACGGCGGTTAATAGTGCTGATTGTTATTTGGTATTTCTGATATATCACTTTTTAAGTGACGGCTTAACTTCTACAGAATATTTCCACATCACGACCCCGTTTTCTACAAGATCATAACTCGCGCTTTGACCCTCGGAGTTGAGTACAAATACCGGCATTTCCATCCTTGACGTAGCGCCATCTCGGTTGCATGACATGGTAGCTTCAAGCTGTATGCTATTTTTGCTCGGTTCTGAAAGGGTTCCTAAGTACGCGCAGCCGTCGACAAAACTGGTTTTGCTTTTTCCTTTAGAGGATATTTCAAAAGTCGGAAAAATGAATGTTGATTGAGGCTCTGTTACTACCACATTGACTTGATAGTTCGTCGCTGAAAAAGCATTGAAATGAGCTCCAAGCATAAGTAAGAACAAGATTTTTGATTTCATAAACTCTTCTTTATTTCGATATTACTAGTTTGGTAACGGCGCTATTAACGTGACCACTTAATCTAAAACTTTACTGCGTAAGCATTAAAAAGGATACAAAGGTAGAGTAGTTGAATATGGTTAATCGGCCGTAAATAGTTTTATTAAGCGATCTTACATACCTAAAAGAGGTAAGTTCTTTCGCTTTTGATAGGTTAATGCTAATTCTAAACAGGTCTTGATTGAAGCTTCTGGCAAAGGAGCGGATAAAGATAGAATTATTGCTCGATTACCCTGAAACTCAAGTGAGTCACTATACAGTTCGCGGAATGTGTCGACGAGCTTAGTTTGGCAATTAAAGAACAGATAATAACGACTAGGCGTTTTCTGTTTCCAATCCATCCTTACCGGGCTACCTGTTTTCACACTGTAGCTTGGCTCTCCCCATTTTAGAGATTCTTCAACTTCCCCCAGTTTTAATTCAGAAGCGATAGTTAAGACGATATTTCGTAGCTCTTCTATCCGAATACGCACATGTTTTGGATACTCATCAAATCTTGCCTTCACTGCATGGTTCATTGGTATCTCCTATAAATAGCGCTGTTTTGGGGTGAAGCCCAAGCATACTTTGGCTATGTAGCAATTACGTCATAATGTTATTAATCAATAAATCTAGCACATAGCCAAAATACTAAGCGTAAGGGTTTCCCTCGGTTACGTTTAGGATGCTCTGGGTGAAAACATGATGATTGACATGCCAAGCATAGCGACAGAAACCCCCACTATGTCCCAGAGCGTTGGTTGAACGCCGTCGATACACCACAACCATAGAATTGCGACAAAAATATAGACACCACCGTAAGCGGCATAAACTCTGCCAGTTGCGGTAGGATGTAAAGATAGAAGCCAAGCAAACATAGCAAGGCATAGCGCTGCTGGTACCAAAAGCCAAACTGACTTATCTTCCTTTAACCAGAGATAAGGTAAGTAGCAGCCTAATATTTCTGCAATGGCGGTTATAAAGAAAAGCCCAATGGTTTTGACTTCAGTCACTTAAACATTCCTATCTTTCTCTACAAATATATGATGCTTGTTAAATGGGCAATTGTTCGGCTCATTACATTTCGCCCAGCTTAATCTTGGATTGAGCCTCACTCACGGTTTGTTTACCGAATAACAGATCCATCATCGAAATGATTCGTTTGTTGTCTTTACCCCATTTATCTGGATTCGCGCTGTTTGGTGCTTTAAATTCAACTTGTCCTACTTTTTCGTTATTTTTGTAGGCTTTGATCTGAGCATCAGCGATAAATGTTCTAAAATCCCAGCTCCAGCGTGATACGTAAGTAAGTGTCAGCTCAGAGCTAACAGGAGGCGTGCCGTCGCTTACGACTGTGCATTTATGGGCGGTATCCAAACACCAGTCTTGCATCGAATCTAAGAAAACATCTCGCGTGGCGTTGTCTTTTACGATGGTGATTTCCTTGCTCTGATTTTCTTTCGAGATTGTTTCTACCGTATACTTTGGTGCCGCACATGCAGCTAATAGAATAGGCAAGCTTAGAATGATGAGTTTTTTGTGCATCTTATGTCTCTTTTTTTTAAATTTATATATTCAAACAACTTCAAGATACTGAGTTCAACGAGAATAACTAACAAGCATGGCAACTGTTATTAACAAAACCTTTAGAGTAGAAGGGTTTGTTTCGGGAGTATGCCAATGTCTCGATGCAAAATAATTAGTAAGAGATTGCTATTGCGTTACGTTAACTCTTGAACTTATGTCCGTATCAATGTCCAGAATTCTTCGCATTGAAGTTTTTGAAGTGCAATTCTAACGGAATTTTAAATTGCTGCATAATGCTCAATTAAGAGGAATAGGGGAGCTTATCGTTAAACATAACGTGTAGTGCTGTAAATTCGTCCCTAAGACTAAGCTAAAAGGGCCTAATGTTTTAAAATAGCTTCTTGTCTATTCTGTTGAGTGAGTTTTCAATGTTGTCTCATACTAGCCACTTAAAAGAGCGCTGTAAGAACTCGTCTGCATTATCAAGGACGATTTCACCGTGAGCCATAACCAATATATTAGGTTTCCAAGACAGCAATTTATTTAAGTGTTTTCGAGCCTCTTGTTTGCTAAACATAAAACTTAGGCGCCAATCCAAAGGCATTTTTCCATTCGGAGCAAGAATACCGGCCCCTTTAGCCACAAACCGCTGCCAGTAGTTAAAGTCCTGGCCAGAAAAATTCTCGACGAGGTCAGTAACAATTAAGGTCTTTGAAAGTCGATGATAAAACACACACTCTTCCATTAATGGAGAGCCAGAAAATAGTTCTTGTTCAATCTCAGAGTTCCAAGCATTACCGCCTTGGTTAAGTGAAGCGTGAAAGTGTATATCACGGCACTTCTTAATGACTTCATTTGTGCCATAAACTTCTGCGCTAGGATAGGCAGATACCCATTCAGATAAGAACAAGTGGTGTAAATGATTAGGAGCGATTAAGTATTTCACTTGGCCTAGATTGTTGATTTGCTCTCTAATCGAATTTGATAACTTAATTGGACTATGAATCCAAAGGCCACCATCAGAAAGCCTAACAATAGTCATACGAGTGGTGTATGGGAGTCCTAAAAATTGGACGGGATCTCCGTCAAATATCCATATCTCATGGGCTAGCTTTTTCATGTCTCTCCAACCGTTAACACTGTATTAAGGCGGCATTTAAGTGGCTTTGTTGCGTAATTCGATGGAACTAAATCAAGAAACTACGATCTGAGCGGCTACGCCCATCAATCGTCGTAGC